>NZ_DATFBA010000200.1:0-29968 GCF_035254065.1 Geomonas sp. | reverse complement strand
GTGGGGGCCTGCCTGGGCTGCGTCATGAAAGGGGCCAACCACACCGACGAGAACCCCGATTACCGCTGTGTCTGCAAAGACGGCCCGGTCTTCGACAGCTTCGAACTGCTATGGAGTTAGTGATGCAAAAACCCGACATGTCCGTGGAAATCGCCGGGATCAAGATGCGCAACCCCGTCATGACCGCCTCCGGTACCTTCGGCTACGGCTCGGAGTTCGCCGACTACATGAACCTCGAGAGCATCGGCGCCATGATCTCCAAGGGGCTTTCCCTCAAACCCAAAGCCGGTAACCCGACGCCACGCATCGTGGAAACGCCGGGGGGGATGCTGAACGCCATCGGCCTGCAGAACGTGGGGGTCGACGCCTTCATCTCCAAAAAGCTCCCCTACCTGAAGGATGTGGCGACGCCGGTCATCGTGAACCTGTACGGGAACACCCTGGAGGAGTACGGCGAGGTGGCCAGCCGGCTGGATGGCCAGGATGGGGTCGCCGGTATCGAGGTGAACATCTCCTGCCCCAACGTCAAGCAGGGGGGGATCGTGTTCGGGACTGACCCGAACGCCGCCCAGGAGGTGGTACGGCTGGTGAGGAAGAACACCACCAAGCCGGTTATCGTCAAACTCTCCCCCAACGTGACCGACGTGGTGTTGATGGCCAAGGCCTGCGCCGATGCCGGCGCCGACGCCCTGTCCCTGATCAACACCCTGACCGGGATTGCCATCGACCTGGACCGCCGCCGTCCCGTGCTCGCCAACGTCACCGGTGGCCTTTCTGGCCCCGCAATCAAGCCGGTTGCCCTTCGCATGGTCTGGCAGGTCGCCAAGAACGTGAAGTTGCCGATCATCGGGATCGGCGGTATCATGAACGGTCGTGACGCCCTAGAGTTCATCCTGGCCGGCGCTACCGCCATCCAGGTCGGCACGGCAAGCTTCCTCGATCCTTCTGCGGCCCAGCGGATCGCTGAAGAGATGGAAGCCTACCTGACCGAGAAGGGAATCCCGTCAATCGCCTCCATGATCGGGGCGCTCGAGGCCTGATGGAAAAGTGGGAGAGAAATCTCGCGAGATGCATAACCAGCCCGGAGGAGCTTTCCGGGCTTTTTCGTCTCGACGGCGCACCACTCTCAGAGGTGGTGCGGCGCTATCCCATGCGGATCACCCCCTATTACCTCGGGCTGATTGCTGAGGCGGGTGACGCCATCTGGCGTCAGTGCGTGCCGGATCCCGCTGAACTCGCCGATCATTGCCAGTCGCCGGACCCGCTCGACGAGGAGCGACTCTCTCCGGTGCCCGGACTGATCCACCGCTATCCCGACCGTGTGGTCTGGATCGCCTCCTCGGCCTGCGCCGTGTACTGCCGTTTCTGCATGCGCAAGCGGGGGGTCGGCTGTGCCGGCATGGCACCCGCCAACCAGGACGACGCCATCGCCTACATCGCCAGCCATCCCGAGATCAGGGACGTGATCCTTTCCGGCGGCGACCCTTTGCTCCTCGCCGACGAGCAGATCGAAGGGATCCTGGCCAAACTGCACCGGATCCCGCACCTGGAGATCATCAGGATAGGGACCCGCACCCCCGCCACCCTTCCCGAGCGCATCACACCGAAACTGGTGCGGATGCTTAAGCGCTACCATCCCCTCTACCTAAATACCCACTTCAACCATCCCAGGGAGATAACTCCCGAAGCCGCCAAGGCCTGCGGCATGCTGGCTGATGCCGGGATCCAACTGGGCAACCAGACCGTGCTGCTTAAAGGGGTCAACGACGACCCGGGCGTGATGCGGGACCTGATGCGCAAGCTGCTGGCCATTCGGGTGCGCCCTTATTACCTGCACCAGATGGACCTGGTGAAAGGCACCGCCCACTTCAGGACTCCCGTCGCCAAAGGGGTCGCCATCCTCGAGGCGCTGCGCGGTCACACCTCTGGCTTGTCCGTTCCGCACTACGTCATCGACCTCCCCGGCGGCAAAGGAAAGGTCGAAGTCCCTTCCGGCCGCGTTATCCGCAACGGCTCTCAGTTGCTGGTCCAGAATTACCTTGGCGAGACCATCTGTTATCAGGACATTCCCTGATTTGTCCCCCTCTGCAGCTCCCCTCCGGTTCCACACCTACCATCGCTTAATTCGCCGCTTCCGCTCTTAGATCCACCAGCTCGGCAGTTCTTGTCGACCTCCCCGCACTCTCCTTGGACTGCACGAGGTCCATCGGTGCTAAAATGGAGTTGGAGCGGATGGGGACGGCAACAGGCCGTTTCCTATCAGCCATACCGTCAGCAAAAATACGATATACTAGTGGCTGTCCAGACTGCCGACAGTGAAGGAGGCAATATGAGAAGGCTTTCCATCGAAGAGCAAATTCGGAAAGATCGGCCGGTTATCAACACCGTGCAACCTCCGGCTTGTGCCGTGTGCGGGTCCGACCTGGAGTTGGATAAAGAGAGCGGGCAGTACCTGTGTCCGACCTGTGACGCCGACGATGCTCGGTGAGTGATACAACGAAGGCTGTAACCGCTTCACCATCGGCTGTCAGCGTGACCAGACGATGGGAATCTCGTGCGGGGTGGAAGGAGGTGCGGCATGGCAGCTAGATTGGCTGGGGACGAGCTCGAGTTGAGGGACCTGCTGGTAGAGCACAAGCGGAAGCTGTGGGCGGATTTGAGACAGGAAATCTTCGACCGGGCCGGCGAAGAGATCCACAGCCAGTACGACATCCCCCAGGACGTCGGTGAGCAGAGCATTCTGGACCTTCTCTCCGACGCCGGTCTGGCGGTGGCCGATATCCGCCGCAGCCAACTCACTCAGTTGGAGGAGGCGGAGAGGCGTCTGGAAATGGGGACTTATGGCAGGTGTGAGTCGTGTGGTGAGCCGATCGGTTACGAGCGGTTGCGGCTGGTCCCCTTCACGGCGTACTGTGTGGAGTGCCAGAGGCAGCAGGAAGGACCGGCGAAAGGGCCCGGTACCACCTTGTAGCGGTTGGCCAGCTGTGGGCCCTGTGGGCCAGGAGCGGCGCCTGCTTACAGCAGGGCGTCGACCGCCTGGAAGTCGAAATGCTGCTCCGCGTTGGCCATGATCCAGTCAAGCTTCTCCTGGTCCTCAAAGGTGATCTTGGCCACGTCATCGGAGAGCGCAGTGAAAACGTCGGCGGTGGTCTCTTCAACCCGGATGTAGGGAATATTGCTGTCGTGGACGATCTGCTGGCTGATTTCAGAGACCGGACCGTGCCCCGCTATCACCAGGCCGGCGATCTTCTCCTTGTACGCCGGGATGTGGTACAGCGAAGAGAGGGTGACGATCAACTCGTCCCGGGAACTGGTCACTATCATCAAGGTGGAATCTTCCAGGCCGTCGATAACCCGCTGCGAGGAGGCGGCCCCCAGCTGGATGTTGTGGATGATGCGGCTCTTTTCGTTGAGATCGCCCTGTAGTGGCAGGTCGAACAGCTTGGAAATGTGACCGAGGGTGGGGTTGGCGAGAATAGGGGAGTAGTTGAACCCCTCTATCACCTCGATATTGGAAGACTGGAAGGCCTGCTTCAGATACTTGCGGGTCAGCTCCTTTTTGCTGGGGATCAGCTTGTTGACGATGATCCCTCTCACGTCGGCTCCTTCGCGCTGGTAAAGCGCCAGGTTCAGATGGACCGCGTCGATCACCTTCCCGATGCCGCTTTCGGTGACGATCACCACCGGTGCCTCGATTAGCTTGGCCACCTTCGCATTGTTCAGCCCAACCACTGCGCCCACGCCGCCGTGGCCCGCCCCCTCGATGATCAGGAAGTCGTATTTCTCCTCCAGTTCCCGTACCGCCTCGACGATGCAGTCCGACAAGGAGAGGTCATCCAATTTTCCCGCCAGGTAGTCCTTGGTGAAATCTTTGTGCAGCGCGACGGGAGACATCAGGGCGATGTCCTTTTCCAGCCCGAAGGCCCGCGCCATCAGCAGGGCGTCCATGTCCACCATCAGGTCATCGTAGAGAAGCACCTTCGGGCCAAAGGGTTTGACGAAGCCGACTCTTTTGTACTTCTTCCTTGCCTGGTGCATCAACGAGATGCTGATGGTTGTCTTGCCGCAGTTTTGCCCGGTCGCCGCCACAAAGATTTTCTTCGCCATTGCTGATTCACCTCGCTGGAATGGCGTAATGTTTACACATTGCAGCGGGTTTGGTCAAGTAAAGTCACAAGAATTTGATGAGAAAGAGCGACGTGTCATCCTGCAAGGAGGTGGTCCCGCTGAAGCGGTGGACTTCATCCACCACAGCGGTAAGGATTTCGGCGGCGGAGCGGTTATGGTGGGCGGCGAGGAGATCGCGCAATCGTTCGGTCCCGAACAGCTCGCCCCCTTTCCCCTCGGCCTCCACCAGTCCGTCCGTGTAAAGGAGGAGGAGGTCACCTCGCTTGGTCTGGACGGTCGACTCGTCGAAGGGGATACCCTTCCGCACGCCAAGGATGAGTCCCTCGGCATCGAGTTCCTCGAAGGACGAGGTCGCCGGGCGGTACAGCAAGGAGGGTGGATGCCCGGCGTTCACGTAGCGAAGCCTTCCCCCCTTCCTGTCCAGGCTCAGGTAGGTCATGGTGATCAGCAACTCCGCCCGGGTCAGGTCGTCGTACAGAAGGTCGTTGAGTGCCGACACGACCTGGCCGGGGGTGTGCAGCGAGTGGAGCTTGGCCCGCAGCACGCTGCGCGTCTCAACCATGATGAGGGCTGCACCGACGCTATGGCCGGAAACATCGGCGATCACCAGGTCCAGCCGGTCACCGTGCGGGAAGAAGTCGTAGTAATCTCCTCCCAGATGGGTGGCGGGGAGGCAGCGCCCGGCGCAGTCGATGCCGGGGATCCGGGGCGGGGAGGGGGGGAGCAGGGACATCTGGATCTGCTTGGCGATCTCCATCTCCTTCAGGATGCGGGTGTTTTCCATCATGGCCCGCTCCGCCAGCTTCCGCTCGCTAATCTCCTGGTTGATGCAGATGAAGTGCCGGATAACGCCACCGTCATCGGCCACAGGGGTGATGGTCTGTTCAACCGGGTAGAGGGTGCCATCCTTACGGCGGTTGAAGTGCTCCCCCTGCCAGACCTTGCCGGCTTCCATGGCGGCCCTGTGTTCAGGATAGCACTCCGGCGCGAGGACCGCTGAGTTCAGGAAATCGAGGTCTCGCCCCTGCGCTTCCTCCTCCTGGTACCCGGTCATCCTGGTGAAAGCCTGGTTAACCCAGATGATCACCCCATGCCGGTCGGTGATCACGATAGCGTTGGCCGCGGCCTGCAGCGCCGCGCTCTGCAGCCTGAGCGACTCCTCTGCCCTTTTCCGCTCGGTTATATCGGAGATGAGGCCGTCATAGGCGGTGAGTTTGCCCTGGTCGTTGTAGCGGGGGACGATGGTGTTGATGACCCAGCGGATCGACCCGTCCTGATGGCGGATCCTGTGTTCGAGCGAGGGGATGTCCTTGCCGCTGCAGATCTGGTCGGTGAGGCTGGTGACCGCCGCACGGTCCTCCTCGTAGATCATCTGGTACCAAAGGAGAGGGTTTTTCTGGTAATCCTCGGAGCGGTAGCCGGTCACCGGCAGGCAGCCGGGGCCGTGCGAGGTCTTGAGGACGGTGCCGTCCTTGATGGTGACGGTGTAGATGTAATCGGTGACGGCGGAGACCAGTCTCTTGTATCGCCGCTCGCTACGGGCCAGGGCGGCTTCCGCCTCCCGGCGTCGGCGCCTGACCTCAGCCTCCTGTATTTCACGTTCGATGGCGGGGACCAGCCGGGAGAAGTACCCCTTGATGAGGTAATCGTTGGCCCCCTCTTTCATGGCGCTGATCGCGGTCCCTTCGCCGATCTTGCCCGAGACGATGATGAAGGGAAGGTCGAGTCCGCACTGTCTTACCAGTTTCAACGCCTCCAGCCCGCCGAAACCCGGCACAACGTAATCGGAGATCACCAGGTCCCAGCGCTCGCCCTCCAGGGCAATCTTCATGCCGTCAAAGGATTCGACCCGCTTGAAGATTGGTGAGTAGTTGGCGTTGCGCAGCTCGAAAACCAGCAGCAGCGCGTCGTCCTCCGAGTCTTCCACGATCAGTACGCGAAGCGGTTTTCCCATCGGCGACACCATCTGTTTGGAAAGGGGGGCTGGCAGCCCTGGTAGGTGCGGGCTGGATGCGGTCAGGCAAAAACGGTGCTAGTATAGCACACTTTTGCGCGCAAACCTGCTGAGGGAAGGGGAGGTGAGGTGGGCTTAAAAGGGGAAGTCGCTTAACCAGCCGTCGAAGATGGCGACCTTCTCGGGGCCGAACTTCAGAAGCTCGCCTCTGACTTGGTCGATGCTCTTCTCCTGCTCAAGTTCTCCGAGCTTTTTCGAGAAGAAAAGGTCTGCCAGCGCGATGATCCGCTCGTTGACGGTGGCGGGAGACATGTCCCTGGCCGGCAGGGGGAGCTTTTGGCCGGTGACGTCGGCTGCCGTCAGTCCGACACCGATGTGTCTTTCGCATACCAGGGCATGCCGGGGGAGCCCTTCGGCCTGGAGGATGTCGCGGCCGATGATGCCGTGACAGATGTAGGGGGAGGAGCCGAAACAGTGGAGTTTCGGCGCGTGCACGCGGCTGACCCCGATGTCATGCAGCAGGGCGGCCTCCTCGATGAAGGGGAGGTCGGCATCCAGGCTGGCTGTGCGGGCGATTGCCAGGGCCTTGTCGGCGACCTTGCGACTGTGCTGGTACACGATTGCCAGGGCTTCTTTGTTTCCTGCGAAGTACTTCTCGAGAAGGGCTCGTGCGGTCAAATCTGTCTCCTGTTCACTGGGCGCTTCGAAAAGAATAAGCTTATTCGACGATTGTTGCAATATCTAACGCGTTTTCCCGGTTGGCGTCGGCAGGGGGCACCAACGCGCCGTGCTTCGTCTCCGGGAAAAAAGTCTCGCCCCGTTAAAAAGGGTTGAATATATCCCCTGCTCGTATATATTGTTGGAATTTCTTTAACGTCCTTTCCGGGGTGGCGCAGATGCTAGTCCAATCGGTCAACGAAAAACACATGCTCGTGGTGGATGATGAAGTGGGGATCCTCACCGAGGTTTCCCTGCTGCTCGCCTCCAGCGACATCCAGAACGTCACCACCATCTCAGACAGCACCATGGTGATGGACTTCATCCGGACGCACCAGGTCAGCGCGGTGATGCTGGACTGGATGATGCCCAAGATGAGCGGCTCCGAGGTGCTGCAGTCGATAGCCGCCGACTATCCCGAGATTCCGGTCATCGTGATGACCGCCATGGGGGACGTGGAGACCGCCGTGGCGGCCATGAAGCAGGGGGCCTTCGATTTTCTCGCCAAGCCGGTGGACCCCAACCGGCTGGTTGCCAGCGTGAAGAAGGCGCTGCAGGTGAGCGATCTGGGGAATCAGAACAAGATCCTCAAGGACTACCTGCTGGCGGACAAGCTGCGCAATCCGGAGGCCTTCGAAGGGATCGTGACCAACTCGAAGAAGATGCGCGGCATCTTCCAGTACATAGAGGCGATTGCCTCCTCCAGGCTGCCGGTGTTGATCACGGGAGAGACCGGGGCGGGGAAGGAACTGCTGGCGCGCGCGGTGCACACCGTCTCGCGAGTCAAAGGGCCCTTTGTCTGCCTCAACGCCGCCGGCCTGGACGACATGATGTTCTCCGATACCCTCTTCGGGCACAAAAAGGGTGCCTTCACCGGGGCGGACACCGCCCGCGACGGCATGATCGCGACCGCAGCGGGGGGGACCCTCTTCCTGGACGAGATCGGGGACCTCAGCATGGCCTCCCAGGTCAAGCTACTGCGCCTTTTGCAGGAGAAGGAGTACTACCGGATCGGCTCTGACCTGCTCCTTAAAAGCGACGCCCGCATCATCGCCGCTTCCAACGTGGACTTCGCCGCCCTGAGGGCGGAGGGGAAGTTCCGCCACGATCTGTACTTCCGGCTCTGCGCCCACGAGTTCCACATCCCGCCCTTAAGGGAGAGGGTCGAGGACATCGGTCCGCTGGTGGCTCACTTTTCCCAACTGGCCGCCGAAGAGCTGGGCAAATCGGTCCCGGCGGTGGGGCCGGGGCTGATCGCCTCCCTCCAGCAGTGCCCCTTCCCGGGTAACGTTCGCGAACTCTACAATATGGTGCACCACGCGGTTACCTGCAACGAGACCGGTATCCTGACCAACGCCGACTTCGGGCTGAAGGCCTCTATTCCCAAGAGCCCCGCTGCACAGCCGGCACTGGACGCCGATAACCCCTTCCTGGCGGTGTTCGGAAAGTTTCCCACCGTCCTGCAGGCCGAGGAGTACCTGATCGCGGAGGCGATGAAGCTTACCAACGGCAACCAGACGGCGGCCGCCGAGATGCTCGGTCTGGCCCGCCCCACCCTGAACAAGCGGTTGAGGCAGGACCGGCAGTGAGGGAGATGGGAAGCTAGATGGAGTAGTCGCAGGCGACCGGCTGGGGTGGGGGAGTTTCCTTGCAGACGGGGCGAGGGATGTTTTCCAGCACCATCCTTTCCAGAGCTGCGTCATAAAACTCGCGTCGGCAATCGAGGGTACCGATCGGCCGGTCGTTCAACAGGTTCAGGAAACGGCAACCGCCAAAGCAGATGGGAAGGTAGGGGCAGTCCAGGCATTCCTCGGCCTTCCAGTTGCCGATGGCGTGGGACTGCCGGTAGTCGGCCATGCCCTCTGACAGGGTGCCTATGCTCATGCCGGGATATGCCATGAACGCCGGACATTTGTAGAGGGTGCCGTCGTAGTTGACCACCACGTTGTCTTCGAGTTCCACGATGCACGCCGAGGCCTTCAACTTCTGGGGGCGAAACCCGCGCGCCTTTATCTCCTGCCGCAGGTAAGGGATCGCTTCCATGAGCCACGGTTCGCTGGACGAGGCGCAGTCGGAGCCGTGTTCCGCGCAGCCGGCTTTGGGGGTGACCGGGGTGAAGATCACGCCGGCCAGTTTCTGCGGGTCGACGCCGGCCTCCAGCAGGTGGTCCAGCAACCGGGGGAACTCACGGTAGTTTTCCTGGCGGCAGTTGCCCCCCAGCAGGATGGGGACGATGTCCTGAATGGCGACCACGTTGTCGATGATGCTGTCGAAGCTTCCCGCCCCCGAGGTGAAAGGGCGCTGCCGGTCGTGTATCTCGCGTGGGCCGTCCAGGGTGAATTTCGCCCCCTTCAGGCCGAGCGGGATAAGACGCAGGGCCATCTCCCGGTTCAGGAGGGTGCCGTTGGTGATCAGGTCGAAGCTGTAGTTCACCCCGTTGGCTTCGGCTCCCTCCAAAAGCGGCAGGGAGATGAACCGGATCAGGTCCTCCGCCAGCAGAGGCTCTCCACCGTAGAAGGTGAGGTTGACGTCGACCCCGGCCGAGATGTGGTCCCTCATCATGCGATCGACCAGCAGGGAAGCCGTGGCTTCACTCATGTACTGGCTTCCCCGGAACTCCCCCTCATAGCAGTATTCGCAGGCGAGGTTGCAATCCAGGTTCAAGACGGCCACGGCCCGGAACTTCGATTTCCTCGCATTCACCCGATCCAAAAGGGTGCGCATCTGCTCCCGCTCCACGCTGGGGTGGTCAACCAGCATGCCGAGTTGCTGAAGGGTTTCCGCTTCGGGGCCCAACTTGGAGCCGCTGAGCACGGCGCTCAGAGTGGTGCCGGAAACAAAAGCAGTAGAGGAGCGCAGGGTGGAATAGAGAAGGAAATAACCAGGCTTGTCCTGCGAGGGGTAGATCTTCAGATAACGTGACAGATTCATGGGTGGACCTTAACGATGACCCGGATGCCGGTGGGTAGGAGGGGAGGGGGTGAAATACAATTTGGGATGCGCCGGTTCTGGCCGAGGCATCCCAAAGGCATAAGGTCTAGTTGCTCAGATAAACAATGAAAGAAGAAATGCAGCAAGACATCTCGGTGAACTCCGGGTTGTCCCCGGCCTCGATCACCACTACGCCGTTTTCGAATTCTGCCATTGGTATCACCTCCTTTTTAATTGATTATTTCTTTTTCTGGACTTCGAGTTGAACGTGTGTTAGATTAACACTCGTTTATGTTAAATGCAATCTTTTTTCGATTGAAATGTAAATTTTTTTTCATGGGAGCGGCGCCTTGAAAATTGAATGGTGGAGGAGGGCGCAGGCCGGCGGTCTGCCGATGTGGGGCCTCCTCGTTGCCCTTGTTGGCCTCGTTGGCCTATCTGTTTCTGTTTCCCCTGCACGTGCGGAGGAGGACGAGCTACGTTCCTTGGAACTCTACAACGGTTCGCAGGTAGAAACCGTTTCGATCGGGCGCGCCCCACGACCGGCATCGCAAACGGCGGAAAACGTCACCGTGGTGACGGCCAAGGATATCGAGGCTCTCAATGCCCACACCCTAGCCGATGTCTTGAACCTGGTGCCCGGTGTTCAGCTGGAATTTATCCGTACCCCGGGCACGGTGACCAATATATTTGTACAGGGCTCCAATTACAATCACATTCTTGTCCTGATCGACAACGTTCCTATCAACAACCTCGCCGACAACTTCCCCGATATCAGCTCGGTCACGGTGCAGATGATCGACCGGATCGAAATCGTGAAGGGCGCTGCCTCCTCATCATGGGGAAATGCCCTCGGGGGGGTCATTAACGTCATCACCAAGAACCCCCAAACGGAGCGCCCGACAGGGGGCACCGCTTCGGTTTCCGGCGGCAAGGCCGCCACCATCGACGGGCGCGGGGAGGTCACCGGCACTGTCCACGATTTCGGTTACTATCTGACCGGCGGTAAGCTCCGTTCGGACGGCCTGGAGCCCAACAACGGAGTGGACCTCAACCATTTCTACGGCAAGGTGCGCTACGATCTTCCCAACCAGGGCTTCCTGGTGGCGACCGGCTGGCTCAGCGATAATTCGCAGGGGCAAACTCAGATTTCTGAAGCAGGCATCAACGCCAATTCAGATGTGACCCAGTACCTTGCAACCCTCTCCGCGCAGTACCCTCTCACCGATCGCTTCACTATCGACGCCATGTTCCGGACGAGGCACCTGAATTCCGACGTCGTCTACAGCATCATCGACAATGGCGTCGCTGTCCAGGACACCAAGGACCAGGAACACAGCTATGGTGGCGTATTCAAGGTCTCTTATCTTGATGACCTGCAGAGGTTGGTTGCTGGTGTCGATTACGACTACATGTCGGTGCATCTAAGCCAGCCGCTGAGACAGGCAGACATTTCCAGGCCCAGCGACGACCGGATCGGGGTCTACCTCAACGACACTTTCACCCTCGGGCGCTTTGCCGTCACACCCAGTGTACGCTACGACCACTCCCGCATCAGCGGCAACCAGTTCAGCCCCAGCTTCGGCATCACCTACGCCTTGACCGACAACAGTGTGGTGAGGGGATACACCGCCAAGGGGTACAGCATCACCTCCCTCACCCGGTCCGATTCGCTGGAGGACGTCTGGACCTCGCAGGTGGGCATCGAATCAGCGGATGTCCCTTATCTCTGGCTGAAAGGAACCCTCTTCCGAAACGAAACCGGCGACATCACCCATGTCAACTCCTTGGGCGTCAAGTCTAAGCAGAGGCAACTGAAGCAGGGGGTGGAGGTGGAGGCCCGGACGACGCCGGTCTTCTTCACCTCACTCTCCCTCGGCTACACCTATATCGACGCCAAGGACCGCGACACCGACGCCGTCTTGCAGAACATCCCCAAACACACCCTGGACCTGGGGGTGAAATACGAGGACAAGCACCACCTCCGCCTCCAGTTGACCGGGCACTACATCAACTGGAACCTCGATACCGAAACCGATTCCCAGTACCGCTCCATCATCTGGGACCTCCATCTCGGCAAGCGGTTCGACCTTTCAGAGAACTTGTCCATCGAGCTGTTCGGTTCGATCAGGAATCTTTTCAACGGCCACCAGTACGATTCTTCGCTATTCAAGAATCCCGGCCGCTGGGCAGAAGGAGGGATCAGATGCGCATTCTAAGATCCCTTCTGATTGCCACCATCTTGATCGTTCCGCTGCCCGCCATGGCCTACGATATCCTCATTCTGCAGTCGCTGCATGAGAAAGGATACGAGGAGGCGGTGCGGGGCATCAAACGGGAATGTCAGGCCAGCATCAGGACAGTGGTCCTTTCCGACTACGCCGAAACCGACGTCACCAGGCTCATCCGCGAGGAACATCCGCGGCTTGTAGTGGCGGTCGGTGACCGCGCCTTGGCCGTTGCCGACAAGGTGCGAGGTATACCGCTCCTCTACATGATGGCACTCAACCCCAAGCCGAGGCAGAAGGCCGCCGGCGTCGCCATGCTGCTCGACCCGTCCCGCTACCTCACGGTCTTCGAGGAGATCGGGGCGAGAAGAGTAGGGGTGGTCTACGATCCTGCCAGGAGCGGAGCGTACCTGAAGCGCGCCCAACAGGCGGCCCGCCGAAGCGGCATCGACCTCGTGTTCAGGGAGGTGCATTCGCCCAAGGAGACTCCCGGCATGCTGGAATCCCTGCGTGGCAAGGTTGACGCGCTCTGGATGATACCGGACGTTACCGCGGTGTCGCCTGCCTCCACCGAGGCCTACTTCCTGTTCTCGCAGTCGCAAGGGGTGCCGGTGGTTACCTTCTCGGATGTCTACCTCTCCATGGGAGGGGCCGTTGCCTTGAGCATCGACCGTTTTGACATCGGTAAACAGCTCGGCGAGATGGCGGAGAGCGTGCTGACCGGTACCTCCATCGACGACCTTTCCTCCCAGCCCCCGCGCCGGGTGCTGATCAAGACCAACGACGGGGTGCTGCGCCGGCTCAAGATAAGCAGCGGACTGGGGGGCTAGTGAAAAAAAACTCGTCGCTGTCCTCATACATGAAGGGGTTCCGGTTCAGGCTGTACCTCATCTCCACCGCGACCATTGCCCTTCTGACCGCAGCCTTCGCCTCTATCTACGTGATAACGGAGATGAACGGCTACCGCAGTACCTTAGAGCGAGAGGGGAGGCTGCTGGCGACGATCCTCGCCCAGAACGCCCGGCTACCTCTGTTCGCCGAGAACCGGGAGGCGCTGTCCCTGTTGGCCAGTTCCACTGCCCGGCATCCTTCCATCCTCTTTGTCTCCATCAGTAACGCCGACGGCAAGCTGCTCACCGAGGCCTCCAACCGCAAGGCCGATGTCGGCGATGCCATCGATATGGACATCCCCATCACCTCCCCCGGCGCGGTAATGTCCCCGGATGCCGTGCTGCTCGGACGTGCGCCGGTCGACGACAAGCGAGTGATCGGCCACGTCCACCTGCGCCTGGATACCTCGGGGGTGCGCGAGCAGCTTAAGAACCTGCTGGTGGCGTCGCTCGCCATCGGTACCCTGTTCTGGATCAACGTGTCGCTCCTTTGCTACCAAATCCTGAAGCGGGTCACCTACTCCTTCAAGAAGCTGCTGCATGGCATCGAGGAGATAGGTTCCGGCCATCTCTCAACCCGTGTCGAACTCGAGGGTGACGACGAGCTGGCCAGGGCCGCCAACGCCATCAACGCGATGGCTGCCTCTCTGGAACTGCGCGAGCTGGAGAACCTTTCGCTGCAGGAGGAGCTGCTCAAAGCGATGAAGCTCGAGGTCCAGGAGGAGAAGAAGCGGGTGATGGCGCGGCTCATCCAGACCAACAAGATGACCTCGCTGGGGCTTCTGCTCTCCAGCATGGCCCACGAGATCAACAACCCGAACGCCTCGATCCGTTTCTCCGGCCACATGATCTCCAAGATCTGGGCCGACGTGGTGCCCGTTCTGGACCGCGTCCGGGAAGAGGAGGGGGATTTCTACCTAGGCGGCGTCCCCTTCCAAACCGCCCGTACCGCCCTTTCCGACAATGCCGTGAAAATCGTGGAGAACTCCGAGCGGATCGCCCGGGTAGTCCAGGGACTCAGGGAGTACGGGGTTGGGGATGGCAGCCGGGTGAGGCCGGACTTCAACGTGAACGACGCGGTTTCGGCCGCGCTCTCCGTGCTCGCCTGCCAGATGAAGCAGAACATCCAGCTGCGGACCTCGCTGGGTAGTGACCTCCCTTCCATCTCGGGGAGCCAGCAGCAGATCGAGCAGGTGCTGATCAATCTGATCATGAACGCCATGCAGGCTCTACCCAACGCCTGTGGCGAGGTCGATGTGACGACCCGTTATGAGAGGGGAAGCGATGAGGTGCTGGTGGAGGTTAAGGATACCGGCGCCGGCATCAGCCCCGACATCATGGAGCGGCTCTTCGAACCGTTTTTCTCCACCAAGCTTGATCGGGGGGGCAGCGGACTGGGGCTCTACATCTCTCAGTTCATCGTTGCGGAGCACGGCGGGCGCCTGCTCCTCTCTTCCGAACCGGGCAAAGGGACCCTTGCCCGGCTGGTCATCCCTGTTAAATCGGCTCCGAAATCACTGGGTGAGGTGGTCGCCGCCCAGGACGAGCAGCATGCCGCCAATCCGGTCCATTAGGCTGGCCAGCGCCTCTCCTTCGCAGTTCCCCCCGCAGATCCTGCGCATCTGGGAAAGAAGCCCCTCAAATTGGTCCTCTCCGCAGAGCGTACCCTCGGCATCCTTGGGGACCACCTCATTGAGCAGCAACCTCTTCATTTGAATCAGCTGGATCTCCACCCGAAGCTTCTTGATGGTCGGCATGTCGCTTTGTTTGAGCAGCTGCAGGCACTGGTTGATGATGCTGTACTGGTAATCCATGTGGTTGCCCCTTGCGCGGAATTTGGAAAACACCTCATGGTTTTCAACAATCGTGCCAACCATTTTCTCCCTGCGCTCAGTTAAAAAAGACGTAGTTTTAGGCTATTAGCAGGCGAAAGGAGGGGGGGCGGGCGAGGGTGTGTGAATTTTTTTACACCCCTTCATGATATCGCTGGGGTAACGTGCCGATTTTCAGCTGAAATTTGGAATTGTAAAATAATTCACAGTTCCTTTTTTTACAGCTCCTGGTGGGAGTGGCGCCGTTTGGCAGGCACCGGCAGGTTCCGGCTGTCATTGGCGGGTGGGGAGAGGGTTGAGGTGGGGGCTGTGGCCGAGTCGCCAGCTGCGGTTCTTCGGGGAGGTGAGAAGGGGGCAGTGACAAACAGCCCCTCCGGCACTGACCAAAGGAGGGCACGAGGAAGAGGGCGATGCGGCGGCTTCCCTGGATGACGCGGTGGGGGCAGCCGCCGGTGGAGGAAACGGGGCCGCGCTCGTTACGTCAGGAGCCACCGGACAGGCATTTCCTCACTTTGCTGACGATCTCTATCGGAGTGAAGGGCTTCAGTATGTAGCCGTCGGCGCCTGCCTCCTCGGCGAGTTTGCGCATCTCCTGGTCGGACTTCGAGGAGAGGAGCAGGATGGGTATGTCCCTGCTCATCTCGTTTTCCTTCAGGATCCGCGCCTTCTTGTTGCCGTCCAGCATCGGCATCATGATGTCCATGATGATCAGGTCCGGCTTGTTCCTGGAGAAGATGTACCGATTGGCCTCGATGCCGTTGGTGGCGGTCGAGACGTGGTAGCCGGCATCTTCCAGGGCGTCCTTCGCCATGGCCAAGACCAGGTCGCTGTCGTCTATGATGAGGATGTTCTTGTCCACGTGGTCCTCCTAGCAGTATTGCGCGGCCCTGGAGTGGGCGGCGCGGCGGTTGTCTCACACCGAACTGAAGCCGTCGTCAGGGGAGGGGAAACAGTTGAGAGATGGTATCCGGCATCCGTTCCAGCGGCAGTACCTGGTCAGCGGCGCAGAGGCTGATGGCGGCCTTGGGCATGCCGAACACCGCGCAGCTCTCCTCGTCCTGCACCAAGGTGGTACCGCCACGCTCCTTGATCTGCAGAAGCCCCAGGGCGCCGTCCTTGCCCATGCCGCTCAAAAGGAGGCTGACCACCTGGTCGCAGGGGGCCTGGGCCAGCGAGTTGAAAAAGACGTCGATGGAGGGACGGCAACAGTTGACCGGCGCCTGGTCCACCAAGTGGACCCTACCGTCGGCGACCGTCATGTGACAGCCGTCCGGGGCGACCAGAGCCTCGCCCGGCACGTAGCGCGTTCCATCTTCCGCGAGTTTCACCTTGATCGAGCACTCCCGGTCCAGCCAGGAGGCGAAGCCCGCGGCGAAACCGGCGGCGATGTGCTGCACCACGAATACCGTGCCGGGGAAATTGGCGGGGAGGCTCTTCAGGACGCTCATCACCGCCTTGGGCCCCCCGGTGGAGGCTCCGATGGCCAGGATGTTGGGGGTGGAGCCGGCGGCCGCCTCCAGCCGCTCCTCGAGCGGGTACCTGGTCCTGCGACGGGGGTGCCTGATAACCCTGATCCCGGACAGGAGCCTAACCTTTTCGTGCAGGCGTTCAGCGAACTCCTCCAGGGACCCGGGGGCGTCCAGTTCCGGCTTCTCCATGACGTCCAGGGCCCCCCGCTTGATGGCGGTGAAGGCGCGGTCCACCTCGCTTTCGTCCACGGCCCCCGAGAGCACCAGTACCGGGGTGGGGGCGATGGCCATGATCTCCTCGAGGGTCTCCAGGCCGTCCAATACCGGCATGATCAGGTCCAGGATGACCAGGTCCGGCTTCAGGGAGAGGGTCAGCTCCACCGCCTCCTGGCCGTTGCTGGCGCTTCCCACCACGCAGGTGTCCGGGTACTGCTGGAATATCCCGCAAAGTACCTCACGCACCAGCAGTGAGTCGTCAGCGATAAGAATTCGTATGGTCATCCGCCCGTCCTTTGAGTAGCACGTTCCCTGACGGCTTCCCGCCGCAGTCTGCTAATGTACACCAAGGTGAAGCCTGGGTCCAGCTACCTGCGCTAGGCCAGAAAACTGCTGGCTGATTCGCACCATCAAGAGGAGCTGTGCAACGGCTACTCGTTCCCTACCAGCATCTGCACTGTTTCCAGCAGCATCCCCTGGTCAAAGGATCCCTTCACAACGTAGGCCTGCGCGCCGGCCTCCATCGCCTGCCGTTTGTCCTCGTCCCTGGAAAGCGAGGAGACGATGATGATCGGTATTTCCCGGTACTGCTCGCTCGCGCGCAGCTGGCGGGTAAGCTGGAAGCCGTTGATGCCCGGCATCTCGATGTCCGAGATCACCAGGTCGAAACGTTCGCGCGCCGCCTTTTCCAGGGCGTCCTCACCGGAGACCGCGGTCTCCACCCGGTAGCCGTTGGCGACCAGGATGCTCTGTTCCATGGTGCGGGTGGTGATGGAATCATCCACCACCAGTACCCTGACCGGCGGGCGCTCACGCTCGGCCTCCACCCGGCGCACCCCCGACTGGCTGCGGGTGTCGGCCGCGCTGAAGAGGTCGGGGACGTTCAGGATCAGCGCGGGGTCGCCGTCCCCCATGATGGTGGCCCCGAACACGAACTGCACGTTCCTGAACTGGTTGCCCAGCCCTTTGACCACCACCTCCGAGTTCCCCAGGTGCGCGTCCACCGTGCAGGCCATCCGCTGGTCGCAGAGCTTCAGGACCAGGGCGGTCAGCCGCTCGCCGGGGAGCTTGGGCTTGGGAAGCCCCAGCAGGTGGGCAAGGCTGTAGAGCGGGGTGGTGACCCCGCGCACCTTGATAACCTCGCGCCCACCTACCGTCATGATGTCCGGTTCCCGTACCTTCAAGAGTTCCTGCACGTAGTTGATGGGGATGGCGAAGGTCTCCGCGGCGCACTCCACCACCAGCGCGTCCAGCACAGAGAGGGAGAGCGGCAGCTGCAGGGATATCTCGGTGAATATCCCCAGTTCGCTGGAGAGGGTGAGGTTCCCCTTGACCCTTTCCACATTCTTCTTGACCACGTCCATGCCAACCCCGCGGCCGGCCACGTCGGTGACCGCCTCAGCGGTGGAGAAGCCGGGGCGCAGCGTCAGGTAGAGCGCCTCCTCGTCCCGCATGAGTTCGGCGTCGCGCTGGTCGATCAGACCGCGGGAAAGGGCGGTGGCCTTGATACGGGCGGGATCCATGCCGCGCCCGTCGTCGCGCACCTCGATCAGCACCGAACTCCCCTCGTGCCGGGCGGTCAGGCGGACCGTTCCCTGGCGCGGCTTGCCGGTGGACTCCCGCTCCTGTGGCTTCTCTATGCCGTGGCAGACCGCGTTGGTCAAGAGGTGGATCAGCATCGGCTTTAGCGCTTCCAGGAGCACGCGGTCCATCTCGATCGCCCCGCCCACCAGATCCAGCCTGACCTCCTTGCCGAGCTGTTGCGACAGGTCGCGCACCATCCTTTCCAGGCCGTCGCAGATGGTTCTAAGGGGCAGCATCCTGAGCCCCATCGC
Organism: Geomonas sp.; assembly: GCF_035254065.1. Lineage (GTDB taxonomy): Bacteria > Desulfobacterota > Desulfuromonadia > Geobacterales > Geobacteraceae > Geomonas. Next base: position 11,768 of record NZ_DATFBA010000200.1, on the reverse strand, counting down.
CTTGCCGTGCAACTCCTGGATGAGGTAGTCCAGGTAGAGGACGTCCTCCTCCAGTTCCCGCCGGAAACTCGCGAGCGAGAGCGCGGTGTCCGGATCCGCAGAGGCGGCGATCCGCTTCAGGCCGGACGCCCGGCTCTCCAGACGCTTCTTGTTGATGATCAGCTCGCCGATCAGGTTGACCAGGGCGTCCAGGGTCTTCACGTTGGCGCGTACGGTCCCCGTCCCCTGCTCGGCCGCGCTTTCCTTGCTCTCGGCGGCCACCTGCTGACCGACCTCGCCCCGCTCGTAGGCCGCCACGAAGCTCTCGACGTCAAGGGGAGGGGGTTCTCCCTTGATCAGGGCAGCCGTGATGAGGGAGACCGCGTCGGCACCCTTCAACAGGAGATCGATGGCCGGGGCGTCCACCTCGCGCACCCCCTGCTCCATCCCCTTCAGCTGCTCCTCCATGTGGTGGGTGATGGCGCTGATATCGGAGAGCCCAACCATGCGGGCGGAGCCTTTCAGGGTATGGGCGTTTCTGAGCAGCTCGTGCAAAAGGCTCATGCGGGTGGGGTTCTTCTCCAGCACCAGCATCCCGCTCTGCATCGAGGCCAAGTGGTCCTCCGCCTCGCGGCAGAAGATCTCGACGTAGCGTTTGGACATTTAGGCCTCTTTCTCCGTGATGTCCCTGAGCCTGCCGGCCAGCTCGAGGATCTCGGCGATGGCCTTCTCGGTCTCGTTGGCGCTCATCGCCACCTGCTGGGCCACGTCTCGCACCTCCGACATGGTCTCCGCCATCTGCTCGCAGGCAGAGGTCTGCTGCTGGGTGGAGAGGGAGATCTCCTTGGCGGTCCTGGAGGTCTCCTGGGCGGTCCCCACGATGGAGGCGAAGGAGAGCTGGACCTTGTCCACCAGGCTGCTGGCGGCGTCCACCGCCTTGGTCCCCTCCTCGGTGACCATGATGGTGTTGTTGGTGGCCCGCTGGATCTCGCCGATCAGCCCGTTGATCTGGCGGGTCGCCTCCACGGTGCGATCGGCGAGCCTCTTCACCTCCTGGGCAACGATGGCGAAGCGCTTGCCAGCCTCGCCGGCCCCGGCCGCCTCGATGGCCGCGTTCAGGGCAAGCAGGTTGGTCTGGTCGGAGATCTCGTCGATGATCTCGATGATGCCGCCGATCTTCTGGCTGTTGTCCCCCAGCTCCAGCATGGCCCGGGCGATGCTCTGCACCTGGTTCCTGACCTTGCCCATCCCCTCGATGGCGTTGGCCACGTCGTCGCGCCCGGCGTTGCAGTTTCGGGCGGTGTCGTCGGCCACCGTCTCCACCGATTTGGCGTTGGAGGTGATCATCTTGGCGGTGATGGCGATCTCCTCGGAGGTGGTGGTCACCTCCTGGACGGCGCTTGCCTGCTGGGTGGCGCCAGAAGCCTGCTGGGCGCTGATCGCCATCATCTCGTTGGAGGCGCTGGAGAGCTGGACCACCGCCTCCTTGACCGAGGCGATCAGGCGGCCGCTTCTGCCGATCTCCTCCTTGAGGTCGCGCACGATCACGTTGGTCATCACGTTGAAGGCCTCGGCCAGGGCGCCGATCTCGTCGTTACTCTCCACCGGCACCGTCTCGTCGAGGTTGCCCGCCGAGATGCGGTGGGCGGCGGCGGTGAGGTTATGCAGGGGGCGCACCGCGCGGCTGACCACGAAGAGGATGGTGGCGCTGGAGATGATCAGCATGACCGCCATGCTCCCCACGATCTGGTTCCTGAGCTGGGCCGCCTTCTGCTCGATCTTCACCATGGAGAAACCGATCCGGAAGGCGCCCCAGTGCTTGCCGTTCACCATCACCGGCACCGAGAGGTCCCACATCTTCTCGCCGGTGTCCCGATGGTAGACCTGCTGGAGGAAGGGCTGCAGGTTGTGGGCGGCCGCCTGGCCGGTCTCGTCCTTGAAGATCTGCTTGGAGCGGCTTACCTTGCGGTCCTTTTCGCGGTCCCCGCTGACCGCCGCCGAGTACTTGGTGTTGTGGGTGGGAATGTAGCCGTTTCTGTCCTCCAGCACGGCGAAGACGACCTGGTCGTCCTTGAGGAACTCGTCCTCGATCCCCTGGATGGCTTCGTCCGTGAAGGCGTCGAACTTGGTGTGGTACTTGACCGGGTCGGTGCCGGGGATCGGCACGTAATGATCGTCAAAGAGCTGCTCCAAAGTGAGCTTGCCGGAGGAAACACCCTCGCCGAGCACGCGCTCCATGGTGCGGGCGCCGGTCTGGGCGAGGATCTTCCCCTTGGCGAGCAGTTCGTCCTCCATCGCTTCGCGGCGGGAGCGGACGAAGTAGATGGAGAAGGCGGTCATGATGACCACCAGGACCATGATCAACACGCTGACGATCTTTACCGAGATTTTGTTGGACATGAGTACCCCTGACTGGATTTATTCTGTTTAGGCCTCGCCTACCACCATCTCCGGCGAGGAGAGCAGGGCCTGCAGGTCGAGGAGGACGATGGCCCCCCCCTCGTCGTTGAAGTGTCCTCTCACGTACTGCTGGCCGCCGCCGGCTGCTCCGTGCAGGCAGGGCTCGAAGTTCTCGAAGGAGAGCCCCTGCACGCCGAGGGCCGCCTCGGCGAGGATGCCGGTGGCGAAGGTGTCGGAGCGTACCACGATGACCCGGGCCCCGGCCGCCAGTTCCGGCTGTTTGAGCCCCAGCATCGGCCGTACGTCGACGGCGGCGGTGATCTCCCCGCGCAGGTTGAAGATGCCGGCGATCAGCTCCTGGACCTGCGGCACCCGCACCAGGCGCGGGATGCGGATCACCTCGCAGGCGTACTGGGTCTCGAAGGCGTAGCGTTCGCCGCCCAGGCGGAAAACCAGGCACTCCAGCAGCTCCTCGGAGACGGTCTCCTCGTCGGCCAGCCCCTGCCAGTACTCCTCGCGCATCTTGCCGAGCACGGCGCGGATGTCGTAGGTGGCGTCGGATTCAATGGTCATGCTTGCTCCTTATTCAGGTCTTGAGCCCCATGCGGTGGATGCCGGTCATCCCGCGGCTGGCGAGCGCCTCCTGCAGCTGCTCCAGGCAACCGGTGGTGGAGAGGCCGCCGGAGTAGGGGATGAGGGTGTCCTCGGCCAGGCGGGCCAAAATCCTGATGCTGTTCCTGATCTCGCGGGCGGCCTCCTGCACCCGTCCCAGCTTGAGATGCAGCCGCCCCATGTGGTAGCGCGGCATCACGAAGTCGTGGTCGAGCAAAAGCGCCTTGCGGTACTCGTCGGCGGCCTCCGCGAGCAGCCCGCAGGCATCCAGCACCACTCCCTTCAGGAAGTAGGCCTCCGGAAGCAGGTCGTTGATGGCGATCACCTGGTAGCAGGTGTTGAGCGCCTCGTCGAGGCGCCCCTGCGCCTGGAGGATGAAGCCCTTCAGGATGAGGGCGCGTGGTTCGGAGGGGAAGTCCCTGAGTACCGCCTGCAGGAGGTCGAACGCCTCATCCAGACGCTCGGCGTCGAAGAGCCTGCGTGCCGTCTCCAACTGCTCCGTGAAGGAGGCAGCGGGAAGCTCGGATCCCTGTGGCCCGGTGACGGCAGCGTCGGCGGAGGTTGCGGCCGGAGCAGGCTCCGGTGCATCCGCAGGTGCGACAAAACGAGCTGCCGCCAGCTGAGCGGCGCACACGGTGGGGAGTTCCACCGGCGGGCGGGAGGGGGTGGGGGAGGCCTCCGGCTCCGAGGATGGTGAGGCCGGCGTGGTGGCAGACGCAGGATCGGGGGCGTCTTCGCGCCTCACGTAGAAGAAGCTGTCCCGGTGGCGGCTCAATTCCAGCAGCGGTCCACGCTGGAAGAGGGATTCCGCATGGCCCAGGAACAGCTGGCCGGCTGGCTTCAATCGCTGCGCGAAGGAGTTTGCCATATGTTGGGCCGCATCGGGGGAAAAGTAGATCAGCACGTTCCGGCAGAAGACCGCGTCCAGGTCCTGCAGTTCTTCACACCACTCTCCCAGGCAGGTAGCGGAGAGGTTCAGGTGGTGAAAGCTGACCAAGCTCTTGACCTCCTCCTTGATCGCGAACCCCTCGCCGGCCGGCCGGAAATAGCGTTTCAGGCAATCCGCGGTGGTGGTCCTGAGCGACCACTGGGTGTACACCCCCTTGCGGGCCTTGGAGAGGGACTGGTGGTTGATGTCGGTGGCGAGGATGCGGATGTCGCGCTCCCGCCAGTCCGGCAGGGCTTCCATGATGCTGATGGCGATCGAGTACGGCTCCTCTCCGGTAGAGCAGCCTGCGGACCAGATCCGGATCGGCTGGGCTGTGTCTGCGAGACAGGCGAGCCTCGCACTCAGGGCCTGAAAGTGGGCGGGATAACGGAAGAAATAGGTTTCTCCGACGGTAAGGTATTGCAGCAGTTTCTGCAGCTCGTGCCTACTTTCGCCATGCCTCCGGAGGTAGTCGAGGTAGTCGGCGCAGTCTGTGAGGTGCAGCATGGCCATCCGCTTGTTGAGGCCGCGCTCCAGGGCGCCGCGGTTTCTGGACTCGAAGACGAGGCCGGTGCTGGCCAGGATATGTCGGGAAATGTCCTGGTACTGGCTCTCGGTCAGGGTGAGACGGACCGGGACGCGGGCACCCCGCTCAGCTACCGCGCTCACGGCCTCCAACAGGCGCTCGACATCCAGGGGCCAGGGGATGAATTCGAAGACATGCAAGAGTTCCCTTTCCAGCTGGAGGCGGTCAGAGATGACGATGACGGGGATGAAGCGGGTACCTTCCGGTGTGTGCTGGCGATGCTCAACCGCCAGGGGGGCGGTCTTTTCGGGGTGTACGCAGACTACCACCAGGTCCGGTTTCTGATGGCGAATGGCACGTGAGGGATCAGTTCCCTCCGGCAGGCAGAAGGGTGCGTGTCCCGTGGCGGTGAGCAGTTGATGCAACTGTTCCGCCCGCGAGGGGAAATCGGAGATGAGCAGGATATTCAGTCTCAAAGGTATTCCTTTGCCGGCTGACCGTGGTTCAATTGCTGATTCCGGTACGCGGTTTTAAAAAGATCAGCCACCCAGTGCTAAGCATGGTGAAGCGCCGCAATTCATTGGCAGTTAAAGCACTATTTGGTGAACCACTGCGGGTTTATAGTAGTAATTTTGATAATTTCCGTCAACTAAAATTAATCTAATTCCTAGAATGACGTTTTGAAGTTGGGCCATATTGATGGGTTTGCTGTATGTATACCGATCTTGCTTCTCGTGGGGTGAGCGCGACTGACGAGGCCGTCGCCGAGGTGCGAAGCTGGGACAGCCAGAAGGAGGGGCTTACTCAGTAGGAGCTGGCAGGGGCCGGCATGGTGGTGATGCGGCCCCTGCAGGTGCTCACACGAAATCGCGGTGGTTGGGATGGGTGCAGAGGTAAGCGTCGCCAAACATGACGGCGAAATTGCAGCGGCATTTTCCCTGCTGGGCCAGGCACTTGGAGAATTCGGGAGTGAGCTGGCCGGTTCTGCAGCCGGTAGGGAAGAAAGGCGCTGTGGTGCTGGCGGAAAGGGAGGTATGCATGGAGGTGGCTCCTGTAAGATGTTGATCCCTCCTTGAGGAGAGGGGGCGGCTCATGATAATGCCGCCGAAACCCTTCCAATTATAGCCGCCACTGGGTATTTGCAAGGGAGGAGGTTAAAAAAACTAGCGCAGGCTGCCTGCTGACGTCCGCCAGCGCCAAAGCATGCCCAATACTGGGTATATTTAGGCGCTCGACGGGTTAAACTGCAGATTTACCTTTTCCGTCAACTCATCTTTGTTGTATATTGTCGCCTCTCAAACGGCATAAATGCTATCAACTTTTCCGGATGTGCAATGGTTGCCAGATTAATTGCAGACAGGTCCAGCTATCACCAGCGTAAGTCGACCCCGCTCGTCGCACTCCTTTTTTTCGTCCTGCTTTGTCTCTCCCCGCTGGTCGCCCACGGTGCCATCACCGTCACCCGTACTTCGGGACCCCAGTTCTACACCGACACCAGCATTTCCAGCCCCGGCATGCCGAGCTGCGGCTACGTTTCCTTCAATGTCACCACCTCCTCGGCCATCACCGACGCCTGGGCCACCATCGGCGCCTTCACCGGCGGCTACCTTTCGGTGAGCGGGGGGGGCGCAAACGTCATGCACCTCGGCCCCATGTCGGCGGGACAGACCAAGCCGGTCTTCTTTTTCCTCTGCTCCTCCTACACTACCCTCAACAACTCCCCCCCGCAGGGGTTCGACATCTCGGTCTACAGCGGCAACCCCTCCGCCGGGGGGACGCTGGCCAACTCCTCCACCATCTCCACCGTCATCAACAACAACGTCATCCAAGCCAACCCCAACACGGTGAACGTGATCATCTCCGGCCCCAACCCGGCCCAGATCGGCGGGCTCGTCACCATGACGGTCGATGGCGATACCGGCACCACAGGCTGTGTCAATCCCCCCTCTGCCTGCACCGGGGCCGGATCCGGACCGCTGGAATTCTCTCCGGCCACCTTCACCAACTGGCGGGCAGACGCCTTTCAGATGATTGGCAGCAATATCACCCTTTCCGGCGGCAACTCCGGCTCCTGGGACAACGTCCTCTACCTCGACACGCTTCCCAACTCGGCCACCAGCCACTACCTGGCGACCTTCTACTTCCGGGCCATGGCCCCCACCGGCACCACTACCACCCTCTCGCCGGTCTCCTATATTGCCAGCGGCACCCAGATCAAGCACACCACTCTCTCCAACGGCGCCTACACCACTTCCGGCGGGCTGCAGCCGGTCGATCCGCCGCAGTCAACCATCTATCTGACCAAGACCGGTACCCCCACCTTGCCGGCCCAGGGGGGGAGGGCGACATACACGGTGACGGCCATCAACCCAGGCCAAAATGCCGTCACCCTTGATACCTTCATCGACGTCCTGCCGACCGGTGCCACCTATGTGGCCGGTTCGTCGTCGTATAACGGCACCTCTCTGCCTGATCCTGCCACCTCCGGCAGCACCTTGACCTGGTCGTCGATGTTCTCCATCGCCGGTGGCAACGGAACCAGCAAGCTGGTCTTCCAGGCCGACCTGCCTGCCACGCCGGGAACCTACACCGATTCCGCCACCGCGCGCATCGGGACCACCGTGATCGACTCCACCGTCCAGCTTGGGGACAACGTCCCAGCCACCGCCAGCACCGTGGTGCTAAGGGCGCCGACCATCTCCGAGACCATCACCCCGTCCGCCTTGGGGGTAAATGGTGTGGCCGCCATCATCCTGACCATCACCAACCCCAACAGCGGCTATGCCATGAACGGTATCTCGTTCTCTGATACCCTTCCTGTCTCACCCTCCGGGCTGAGCCTGACCGCCGGTCCCCGCGGTGCGACGGTGGAAACGACCTGCAAGGACTCTTCCGGGGGGACGGTACCTCTTTCGGTGACCGGTAGCACCTTCGGGATCCCGGTGAGCGCCAACGCCACCCTGGCCGCCGGCACGAGTTGCACGGTTACCGCCTACGTCACCTCGGCCGGCATCAACACGACCTATACCAACACCACCGGCGCCGTTTCCTCTACCGATTGCGGCACCGGCGGGACCGCTTCCGCCTCGGTCACCTTCACGGCCAAGCCGACCGTCGTCAAATCTTTCGGGGCCGGCAGCATAGCCAGAAACGGGACGACGGCGCTGAGTTTCACCATTTCCAGCCCGGTACCCATCACTGGAGCCGCTTTTGACGACCTCTTCCCGGCCGGGATGGTCACCGCCTCCCCCCTCACCGTCACCCCCGCTTCCCCCTGTGGAGGGAGCCTAAGTTCCTGGAATGGCAGCACCACCGGCACCCTCAGTGCCACTGGTGGCGACCCGGGGATCCATCTCGGTAACGGCAGCATCCCTTCCGCCAACGGGAGCTGCAGTTTCAGCGTCAACGTCACCGCAGCCACCCCCGGCACCTACGACAACACCGCCGGAGGTGTATCGGCAACGGAGACCGGCGCCGCGGGACCCGGCAGCAACACCGCCGAATTGGTCGTCCTCACCCCTCCCGGCGTCTCGAAAAGCTTCTCGCCCGGCACCATCGACAAGTCCGGGGTCTCCACGCTTTCGATCACCCTCACCAACAACAACTCGGTGGCGGTTACCGGGCTCTCCTTCAACGATCTCTTCCCCGCCGGGGTGGTCACCGCCAATCCCCCCAACCTGAGCCTCGGTTGCGGAGGAGCGCTCAAATCCTGGAACGGTACCGCCGCGGGAACGATCAGCGCCGCCGGCGGAGATGCCGGTATCAATTTCACCGGCGGCACCATTCCGGCCAAGGACGCCTCGGGGAACCCCGGGACCTGCACGGTCTCCATCCAGGTCACCTCCAGCACGGTGAATCCGTCGCCGGGATATCAGAACGTCCTGCCGGTGGGATCGGTCTCCTCGGTTAACGCCGGCAGCAACACGGCCCAGGCCTCGGCCACCCTGCTTGTGTACGGCACACCCGCCATCGCCAAGAGCTTCGACTTCACCACCAGCCCGGGGACCGGCACCATGGTGCTGACCATCACCAACAACCACACCACCGGCATCAGTGGCCTCTCCTTCACCGATCTCTTCCCTTCCGGGATGGTGACCGCCAACCCGCCGTCGGTCTCCAACAGCTGCGGTGGCACCATCTCCTCCTGGAACGGGAGCAGCTCCGGATCGCTTTCGGGAACCGGAGGAGACCTGGGCATTGCGCTGAGCGGAGGGAGCATCTCCACCCCCGGCGCCAGCTGCACCATCAGGATCAACCTTACCGTCAACGCGGTAGGTATTTACACCAACCAGACCTCCGGGGTCTCGCTCACCTCGCCCTTCTCCGGCACCGGGAGCCCGAGCGGCGTGGCGACCTGGATCGCGCCGCTGATCGGCAAGACCTTGAACCCCGAGATTGCCGGGCCGGGCGATTCCTCCACCCTGACCATCTCCATCAGCAACCCCAGCCTGACCACCACGCTCACCGGGGTGGCAGTTACCGACAGTTATCCCACCACGGCCACCAAGCCCGACGGCACCATCCTGAGCGCGGCCATGACCAATGCCTCCTCCACGGTCACCTCCAGCAACTGCGGGGCGGGGGCCACGCTGCAGACCTTCACCGGTGGCGGCGTGCAGGGGGTATCGCTCGCCAACGGCACCCTGCCGCCGGGTGCAACCTGCACCTTCTCGACCACCGTCCAGGCCACCAACACCACCCCCGCCAGCTACTACAACACCACCGGCAGGGTCATTTCCAGCCAGGGGGTAGGGGCGACCTCGTCGGACTTCCTGCAGATCGTCTCCAAACCGACCATCAGCAAGTCGTTTAACCCCTCGACCGCCACTTTCTCGGGGGCCACCGCCACCAGCGTCCTGACCATCAGGGTCGACAACAACTCCACCAGCGCAGTGAGCAGCCTCTCGCTCACCGACGTTTTCCCGGCCAACCCCTCCCAGATGCGCTGGGTGCAGGATGCCGGAAACAGCAACTCCTGCGGCGGGACGCTGACCGACGCCTCCGGGGCAGCACTGGTCTCGGGGGTCTCCACCGGTCTGAAGCTGGTGAACGGCAGCATCCCGGCCCCCACCGCGGGGAACCCCAACCCGAGCTGCACCATCGTCCAGAAGGTCTCGGTGTCGGCCACCGGGAGCTACACAAACACGACTTCCGGAGCCACCTCCAGCATCAACCCCTCGCCCGGTCCGACCGGCTCGGCGACCTTGCAGGCGATCCTGGCCGCTCCCACCGTCACCAAAAGCTTCGCCAGCGCCAATTTCCAGACCGGGGGGGCCGACCGGCTCACCATCACGGTCACCAATCCCAACGCCGCCGCCATCACTGGCCTGAACTTCGTGGACACCTATCCCTCGAACATGGTGAACGCCTCGGTTCCCAACGTGGTGATCGGACCGGCCTCCAGCGGTTGCAGCGGGCAGGCGGTGGCCGGGGGGGGCGGCAACAACCAGTTGAGCGTCACCCAGGGGAACATCCCCGGCAACAATACCTCCTGCACCTTCTCGGTGGATGTGACCACCACGGTCCCCAACAACTACACCAACACCCTGGCCGCCGGCTCCATCCTCTCCAACAACGCCGCTGCCCCGACCGCTGCGGTTTCGGCCTCGGTCACTGCCCTGCAGCCTCCCACCGTGATGAAGGTGTTTGGCGACACCAGCAAGGTCAAGGGGTACACCACCACCCTGTCTCTGACCCTGACAAACCCCTCCGCCAACCCCGTCACCCTCACCGGGCTCCGGCTGGATGATACTTTCCCCTCCGGGATGACGCTGCAGAACACGACCTTTTCCTTCACGCCCTCGGGGTGCGGCAGTGTCACCAATACCTCGGGAGGGACGTCTTCGCTCGGTGACGGGAACCTGCGGCTTTCGGTGCCGACCCTGGCGCCTGGCGCGAGCTGTCAGGTCACCGCCAACGTGACCAGTTCCGTCCCGGGCACCATCACCAATACCACCAATGCACCAACCGCCTCCGGCCCCACTTCCCTGACCGGGTACAGCGCCAGCGCGCCCATCCTGTTCTACGGGGTCCCTGTCATCACGGTATCGAAGACGGCCAGCGCGGCCACCGCCAACCCGGGGCAGGTGGTGACTTACACCATCCGGGTCACCAACACCGGGGACGGGCCAGGTACCAGCACCCTCCTGACCGACGACTTAAGCCCCTACAGCTCCTTGTATTTCAGCAACGGCTCACCCTTCACCTTTACCGATACCTGGAGAGACTCCCAGGGGAACCCTTCCACCCTGGCCATGGGTACTCCGTCCTACTCGAACAACAAGAAGGTTTCCTGGTACCAGAGAGCGGTCGGGGACACCTTCACCGGTTATGACGGCACCATCACCAGCTGGCGGATACCGATGGTGAACAGCATCGGTGCAGGCGAGTCGTTCACCGTACAATACCGGGTCAAGGTGAACTAACCTTACCAAACGAGAAAGGCGACCGACGCCTCAAAAAGAAACGTCGGTCGCCTCACCAAGCACCCCATCCTCACCCTGTCCCTCCCCTTGAAGGGGAGTGAACGCCTTCTGCACACTTCCTCGATAGCAAACAAAGCCCCTTACCAGCAGCTTTTGCTCGTCCCAATGCCATTAGTTCCGGTAAAACTGAGCTTGTTCCGGTCGGGAAGGGGTACTTCGACAAGCTCAGCATGAACGGTTGCCGACACTAGGTCCTCCCTAGCCTGGACCGTGCTATAACCGGCAAGCTGCTGGCGCATCCGTGCCGGTGCTGGCGCTCTTTTACACTTGTTGATAAATAATGCCCGGCGCTTGCCGCTCGAAAAGGGGAGGGCGCCGGCGGTGGTGACGGGTCCTTCGCAGTGGGGGAGGGCGACGCAGTTCAGGCGGGTAGGTTGGTCGCGGGATGTAGTGACGTGCCAGTTGACCGCGAGCGACGCGTGGGTCGAACACTGGAAATTGCTGGCGTTGGCGTCGGAGAAGGTAGAGGGGTGAAGGCCCTGCGTCGGTTCAGCAGTCCCCATTATGGGCGGTTACAACTCACCTTTTGCAGGTCCGGGGCGTAGTGCTGCATTGCCTCCCTCATCAGGCTGGAAATGCTCTGGCGGCTGCGTCGTGTCAACTCGTCCAGGATGGTTTTCTCCTCGTCGTTAACTCTCAGCGATATTACGTAGTGACGTGCGTTGTCTTTCTTGGCCGGCATGATCTTCCTCCCTTGCCTGTGCAATCGTGGTAAGACCAATTATCCGTTTTTTAAAACAGTGTCAAGTTTTTTTCGCTTCCCTGTGTGAAGATGCTTTACATATCACGCTTTGTTCGCTACTATGATCTCCATAAATTGGTAAGAAAAACTAGCCAA
>NZ_DATFBA010000199.1:0-7980 GCF_035254065.1 Geomonas sp. | reverse complement strand
CGATCGGCGGTTGCGATATCTCCGTCACGGATAGCAACCGTTGCTCAGCGATTGCGATCTCTCCGTCACGGATAGCAACCGTTGCTCAGCGATTGGGATCTTCCCGTCACGGATCGCAACCGCCGCTCAGCGATTGCGATCTTCGCGTCACGGATAGCAACCGTCGCTCGGCGGTGGCGGTCTCCTCGGGGCGGATAGCAACCACGTTCAGAGATTGCAATCTCCGCGGCACTAACAACAATCGCCGTTCATCCATCTCGGCAGTGGAGTAAAGGAGAGCTGTGGCGGTGGGGAAGCTCGACTCTGGATATCGCCGCCGAGTCTCATATATCCGCAGGTGGCTCAGCGCGGAAGGCGATCGTTCCGGGGAGCTGCGAGGGGGAGTTTCTTGAGTTACTTCAGTTACTCAGCAGTAAGTCAAGTAACTCAAGTAACTCAAGAACGTCCCCTTCCAGTCCCCCCGCCATACAAAGCCAACCCCGACCCTCATATCTCCGTAGATAGCTTCCCTGTTAGACCTTCTTCGGGAATCAGTGTGCGCAGGTAGTGTGCGCCGTCATCTGCAAACAGCTCAGTTGGAAATGAAAAGGGCGGAGGAATGATCCTCCGGCCTTTTCAACTTCATATTATTACCGCCGTCACTTTCCAGGGTAATCGATGCTTTTGATCGGCCGCTGGACTTTTCCGGCCAGTTTTTTGGGAAGCGGTGTGCAGTGCTCTGAGAACAATTTCGGCTGACGCAGCGAACTGCAGTGCAGAGGTGCCGCACCCAGGGAATAGGAAGCGGAAATGTTGAGAGAAACATGATCTCCTGCAGACTGTTACATCCAACGGGAAAATGCGTGCGCGAAGGACTGCCTGATTTTTTGCCACAGCGGCCGTTTTTTCCACTTCTCCCATAGGATCTGGTCCGACGCGGCGAGATCCGCGGCGAACACCTTCTCCATGTCGTCGGCAAATTCACGACTGAGGACCACCGCATTCATTGGAGGCGTCGGGCAGGGTTGAACAACTGGTAGAGAGTATAAGGACCACGAGGGACAGACAGAACAACTGGGACTTGATGTCTTTCATCACTGGATTATATCAAAAAGGGACCTCTCTGCCGTAAACATTATCCACTGGGCAGCCAATGACTTTCCAGATAAGAGAAAGGGCGGGCCGCTGATTGGATTTGACAATTATCGGCTGTATGGAATTTGTTTTTCGGGCGGGACCGGATATTATGTTAACTGCACTTCATGGTAGTTCTGCCTTCTTCCGGCTTAGCTATGACAGCACGACCTGCGTAATCCGCACCTCTCAGAGTGATTCAAGATCAATATCTGCGGCGCATTACCACCGGCCAATCGCGGAGGGTTAACGTCTATGCGTTTGTCAAAAATATTTCTGGTGCTCGTTTTCTGCTGCGCGGCGGGTGCTGCGGCTACTGCCCAAGTCACCGACCCGCTTGCTGAACTGAAGCAGTTCGGCGGTTTCCAGAAGATCGATGTAAAGCGGATGCTGGAGGGGGAGATCCTCTCCCAGCGCGGAGCGCTGATGAAATTCCCCAACGGCATCTCGTCCCAGCTCTGCTTCGCCGTGCCGCTCTCTCCGTCCGAGACGGTCAAACAGCTCGAGACCTGGGATTCCAAACGCTATGCCGCTCTCAAGGTGTACGCCTCGCACGAGCTGCGCGACCCCGTTGATCCCGATGAATTCAACGACCTCTACCGTTACCTCGATCCCGGCACTGCTCCGCTGCGTTGGTTTTGGGACCAGACCCTGGCGACCACTCCCCGCAGTTCGGATCTGAACCTCACCCAGATCGAGGCCTCGGAACTTTCCCGTTGCGTCGGCAAAAATGCCGATGTGAAAACCATCGCCTCCTGCTGGGGCAATCTATTGCACGGACGCGCCTCGTCCTTTCAGCGTAACGGCTTCAGCAAGGCGCTCACCTACGATTTCGACGTGGAACCGATCAACCCGGCCTCCCACCTGCGGGCCCTGTTACAGGAACAGGCTCCCATCGCCCGTGAATTCGCCCCTCTGCTGCAGAGTGCCGGGCTGCTGGACGGGGGGGGCGCCATCCCGCCCAGCAAGCCGACCTGCTACTGGAGGCTGTTCCAGGCCGACCACCACGCCACCTTGAGCCTGGGAGCGGTCTACCTGCGGCAGGTGGGCGATCATTATCAGCTGCTGGACCTGGAATATTACGTGAGCGGCACCTACTATACCTCCGCCACGCTCTACGAGATCTGGCCGGTCCGCGAAGGCGGAAGGGCCGGTTCCCTGGTCTGGTGCAACGTGTTCTGCTCGGCCCCCACGCTCCGGTTCGCCTCGGGGATCGAACGGCTCGCCTCGGGGGTCATTCTGACCCTGGAATTCAAAAAGGTTGTCCGCTGCTTCCAGGACAGCGTCAAACCCCGATGACCGGTGGCTGCGCCAGTTGCAAGGAGATTGAGATGAAAAACGGCTTTTTCCCGACCCTGTTAATGGTTTCACTGCTGATGGCACTGCTGGCGATGCCAGTCGTGGTTTCGGCCAGCGAATCGATTCACGTTTCCCATGAAATCGACGTCACCTTGGGATACGCCGGACGCGAGGCAGCCCAGGTCGCCCCGAGCAGCCAACTGGATGCGGACCTCAAATATGTCGCCTCGCCGCAGGTCACCAAGGACCTTTTACTGCGCTTCGGCACCCAGTGGCAGGGTTCTTCGTTCCCGGGATCACGCCCCCTGGCCGCGCCCGCCACGCTGCAGCACGCCAATGCGATCCTCGGATTCGACTACCAGGTGGCCGAGCAGTGGCTCATGCGCGCCGAACTGCAGCCAGGCTTCTACGGCGACGTGATCCGATTCGACGGACGGCGCTTCGACGCACCGCTGCTGTTGGGCGTTGTTTACCTGGTCGATGCCGATCTGCAATGGTTCTTCGGCCTGCGCGCCGACGTTAAGAGCCAGTATCCCGTGTTCCCGGCGGCCGGCTTCCGCTATAGGTTCGCCGACCTCTGGACCCTGAACATGATGTTTCCCGATCCGCGCCTGGAGTACGACGTGAACAGCAGGCTCAAGAGCTACCTGGGCATGGGAATAACGGCCGGCACCTACGTGGTGGGCGATAAGTACGGCGATGATCGTGGCATACCGAAGCTCAACCACGCCACGGTCGATTTCACCGAACTGCGCATGGGCCCAGGTTTTTCGTGGAAGCCTCTTCCCTACCTCACCCTGGAAGCCCAAGCCGGGTATGTGCTTTACAGGAAGTGGGATTTCTTCGATCAGAACATCGATCCGACCGGCCATCCCGTCCCTTACCTGCGGCTCGACTGCAAGGCACGTTTCTGACGCGCACACCGTCTTCAGGTCAGCAGGGGCGAGAGCACGCTTCACGGTTACTGCGGTTCCAGTCGCCAGGCTCCCGATGCTGCTGCGGCTGCCCCCCCTGCCACGCCGCAATTTCCCTGGAAGCCTACAGCGTGCTGATCTTTTCCCGGTGACCTGGCCGCAGGTAACCGCGGCTGTTTTTTGCACTTCGGCTCGCCTATCGCGAGCCGAAGACGGTTCCCGGTGTTATGATAGCCGTTAAGGGGGAACAGGGGATGTCCGATGGTCTGGAAAGAAAAGAAACGGGGCGCACAGCATGAAGGCCACCCACTGTACGACCGAGTTCATTTAGCTCCCAGAGGTGAACATGAAAGTCCTGCTGCTGTATCCCAAATGCCCTGATACGTACTGGAGTTTCCGTCATGCCATGCCGTTCATCGGCAAAAAGGCCGCCTTCCCTCCGCTTGGCATCCTCACCGTGGCGGCGCTGCTCCCGCAATCATGGGAATTGAAGCTGGTCGACCTGAACGTAGACCGGCTTTCGGACCATGACCTTTCGTGGGCCGACTACGTCTTCATCAGCGCGATGACGGTGCAGAGGGATTCGGTCAACGAAGTGCTGGCCCGCTGCCTCGAGCTGGGGGTGAAGACCGTCGGGGGAGGGCCGCTTTTCACGAGCTGCCATGACGAGTTCCCGCACATGGACCACCTGGTGCTCGGCGAGGCCGAGGTGACCCTCCCCCGTTTTCTGGAAGACCTCGACAGGCAGACGCCCCAGCGGCTGTACCTGCCAGACGGCCGCCCCGACCTCTCCCGCACGCCGCGCCCCCGCTGGGGGCTGATCGACATGCGCAAGTACGCTTCCATGAACATCCAGTTTTCCCGGGGCTGTCCCTTCGACTGCGAGTTCTGTGACATCACGCAGCTCTTCGGGCACCAACCGAGAACCAAGAGTTCGAAGCAGGTGCTGGCCGAGTTGGAGGCGCTCTGCTCCATCGGCTGGCGCGGCGGGGTTTTCTTCGTGGACGACAACTTCATCGGTGACAAGAGGAAGCTGAAAGAGGACGTGCTCCCGGCGATGATTTCCTGGATGAAGGCGAGTCGACACCCGTTCTTCTTCTATACCGAGGCTTCCATCAACCTGGCGGACGACCCGCAGCTCATGGAACTGATGGTCGCCGCCGGGTTCCAGGAGGTCTTCATCGGCATCGAAAGCCCCGAGGGGGATTCGCTGAAGGAGACGGGGAAGGTCCAGAACAACAACCGGGACATGGTGGCCTCGGTGCAGTCCCTCCAGCGGGCCGGGCTCCAGGTGCAGGGGGGCTTCATCGTCGGTTTCGACAACGACTCGCCGGCCATCTTCGAAAAGCAGCTCCGCTTTATCCAGGAAAGCGGCATCGTCACCGCCATGGTGGGGATACTGATGGTCCTGCGGGGGACCAAGCTGCACGGCCGGCTCTCCCGCGAGGGAAGGCTGATCAGCACCGCCAGCGGGAACAACACGGATACCGCCCTCACCTACCTTCCCAAAATGAATCCCCAGGTCCTCGTGGAGGGGTACCAGCGTCTGGTGAGGACCATCTATTCTCCGGATTATTTCTATGCGCGGCTGATGACCTTTCTGAAGGAGTACCGGCTTTCGGGGCCGTCGCCATTCTCCATGCTGCAGCGGCGCGATATCAGGGCATTCTTCCGCTCCATGTTCTTTCTCGGCATCCTGGGAAAGGAGCGCTGGCACTACTGGAAGATCTTTTTCTGGACGCTGCTCAGGAAACCGCGGTTACTCCCCGTCACCATTACGCTCACCATCTACGGCTATCATTTCCGTACCGTTGCGGAACAGGCGTACTCCCCACCTCAAAGCGACTGATTACGAGGTGGGCACGAAAACGCGACTTCATCCACCCGGTGCGACATGAACGATCATAAAAAGACAAAAGCACATCTCCACCCAGAGGACTCCGGACTCACAGCCGTGGGGGGAGCAGAAAGCCCGGCTTGAGGTTGCCGCATCCCCTGTAGGGGGGTCACTCCGCAGCGAAACGGCGGAAGAACCACCGCTTCATCCCTTCCACGGCCAGCAGGTAAGCGACCAGCATGGCGGTCAGGAGCAGGAAGAAGAACGCCGGCGGCGCCACGAAACCGAGGTGCCTGCCGGCCGGGGTGAAGGGGAGCAGGGCGGCCACCGCCACCACGGTCAGGGAACAGGCGACCAGCCAGCGGGCAGGGCGGCTCTGGAAGGGGTTCTTGCGGGTGCGGATGACGAAGATGACCAGCACCTGGGTCGCCATGGACTCGATGAACCAGCCGGTATGGAAGAGCGCCTCCCCGGCATGAAAGAGGGTCAGCATGACGTAAAAGGTGAGGAAGTCGAAGAGGGAGCTGACCGGGCCGATGACCAGCATGAAGTTGCGGATGAAACCCATGTCCCAGTGCCGCGGATGGCTCAGGTAGTCGTCATCCACCCGGTCGAGCGGGATGGGGAGCTCGGAAACGTCGTAGAGGAGGTTGTTGAGCAGGATCTGCACCGGCAGCATGGGGAGGAAGGGGAGAAAGAGCGAGGCTCCCGCCATGGAGAACATGTTGCCGAAATTGGAACTGGTCCCCATCATGATGTACTTCATGATGTTGCCGAAGGTGCGCCTTCCTTCCAGGACGCCGGCATGCAGTACCCCCAGGTCCTGCTCCAGAAGGATCATGTCCGCCGCCGCTTTGGCGACGTCAACCGCGCTGTCCACCGAGATGCCGACATCGGCCGAATGGAGCGAGGGGGCGTCGTTGATGCCGTCGCCGAGATAGCCCACCACATGGCCGCGGCGCTTGAGGGCGAGGATGACCCGGTTCTTTTGCGAGGGGGTGACGCGGCAGAAGAGGTTCACCTGCTCCGCCCGCGAGGAAAGCGCAGGATCATCCAGCTGCTGGATCTCCGCCCCGGTCAGCACCCCGATCACCGGGATCCCCAGTTGTGCGAAGACATGCTGGCTCACCAGTTCGTTGTCGCCGGTGATGATCTTGACGGCGACCCGGTCGGCGGCCAGCCCGGCCAGGGCCTCCCTGGCGCTCGCCTTGGGGGGATCGAGAAAGGCTGCGAAGCCGGCAAAGACCAGCTCCGACTCATCGCCCACCACCGCATGGGGATGGTCCCTCCCCACCCGCCGCGAGGCGATGCCCAGTACCCGGAACCCCTCCCGGCTGAGCGCCTCGAACTGCGCGTTGATCTTCAGGCGCGCCGCTTCGTCCAGGGGGCGCAGCTCCGCCTCCCCATCCGCCTCGTAGGAGACCGACAGCCGCAGGATATCTTCGGGAGCCCCCTTGACCACCAGCAGTCTGGCCGTGCCGCCGTCAAGGAGCACCGAGACCCGGCGGCGCTCGAAGTCGAAGGGGACTTCATCGACCTTCTTAAAGCCCCCCGCATCGATCTCCCTGTGCTCCAAAATGGCGTCATCCAGGGTGCTCTTCAGGCCGGTCTCGAAATAACTGTTGTAATAGGCCAGCTCCAGGACCCGCAGGCTCTCCTTCCCCAGGGGGTCCTGGTGGCGCTCCAGGCGGATGCGGGCCTCGGTCAGGGTGCCGGTCTTGTCGGTGCAGAAGACGTCCATGCTCCCCAGGTTGTGGATGGAGGCGAGCCTTTTCACGATCACCTTGCTTTCCGCCATCCGCAGCGCGCCCCGCGACAGGGTCACCGAGACCACCATGGGCAGGAGCTCGGGGGTGAGCCCCACCGCCAGCGCCACGGCAAACAGGAACGATTCCAGCCAGGGGCGGTGGAAGTAGGCGTTAACCAGCAGGACGAACAGGACGAGGAGCACCGTCATGCGCATGATGAGCAGCCCGAAGCGGTGGGTCCCCTCCTCAAAGGCCGTGGGGGGGGCCTTGGCCAAGAGGGTGTCGGCGATGCCGCCCAGTTCGGTATGCTGGCCGGTGCGGCAGATCAGCACCCGGGCGGTGCCGCTCACCACCGAGGTCCCGAGCAGCACGGAGTTGCCGGCGGCGAGGACCTCGCTCTCCCCGGGGAGCTCGCTCGGGGATTTTTCCACCGGGAAGGCCTCCCCGGTCAGAAGGGCCTCGTTGACGAAGAAGTCCTTCGCCTCCAGCAGCCGGCCGTCACAGGGGACCAGGTCGCCCGCGGCAAGGAGCGCCACATCCCCCGGCACCATCTCGGCGAGCGGGATTTCCCTGAGCTTTCCGTCGCGCAGCACCTGCCCGCGCACTGCCACCGACTGGCGCAGGCGATCCGCGGCCTGGCCGGCCCGGTATTCCTGGACGAAATCGAGGGTCACGCTGATTAAGACGATGGTGCCGATGATGAAGAAGCTCGTGGCGTCGCCGGTGAAGGCGGAGAGGGCGCTGGCGGTGAGCAGGATGATGACCAGGGGGTTCTTGAACTTGGCGAGGAACTGCAGGACGAGCGCCTTCTTCTGCTCCCCGTGGATGAGGTTGGGACCGAAGCGGTCGAGGCGGGAAGCCGCCTCCGCGCCGCTCAGCCCGTCAGGGGTCGAGCCCATCTGTTCCAGGAGCGTCGGGACGGGGAGTTGCCAGAAGGGTGAATCAGTTTCAGCGGCGGGTGCAGCCATGATCGATCCCCTCCAGAGGTCCGGTTACCGGCAGCCGGCATCTTTAGGCAATGGTGATCCGGTTCAGGTCGGTGTCGGCAAGTAAAAACGAGGCCACATCC
>NZ_DATFBA010000198.1:0-2488 GCF_035254065.1 Geomonas sp. | reverse complement strand
CGCTTGAACTTCTCCCCCAACAGGCGCACAAGCAAGAGCGCCACCGTTGCCGAGGCTGCCCCGGCGGCCACCTCGCTCAAATCGGTTTTACCCACCAGAAGCAGGTAGAGCCCGCAGAATGTCAGCCAAGCCGCAATCCTGAAAACCGCCGTGTTGCCATCCATCTCGCCCTCCGAATTTCTTCAGTTTCCCCTCGCTACCACTCCTTACATCATTTCCATTTACCGCTCAGCCAACATCCCCTCTCCCGAAGGGGGAGGGCTAGGGAGGGGGAACTCTGTCCGGTCGCAACCACTGTTCCCCCTACCCAGCCTCCCCCCGTTCGGGGGGAGGAGCCGTTGGACGTCCGGCAGGGCGGCATGAGTGAGGCATGCTTCAGGTCTCTATCAGCCGCTTGAGCGTGCTCCCTTGCACCAAAATAGAGAAGACCACCACCAGGTAGGTCGCGACCAGCAGCACGCTCAGTTCCCTTACGTCCGGCAGACTCATGGCCAAGGCGATCGGAATGCCGCCGCGCAGGCCGCTCCAGGTCATCACCGATACGTCGCGCAGGGAGAAATGCTCCCGCAGGCGCAAAAGCCCGCCGAGCACCAGCACGGAGAGGAACCTGCCGAGCAGCACGATGGGAATGGCGGCCACCCCGGTGACCAGGTGGAAGGCGTTCAGGCGGTCGCTCAACACCAGCAGTTGCAGGCCGATCACCGTGAAGAGGATGGCGTTCAGGAATTCCTCCACCAGTTCCCAGAAATGATCGAGGTTCTCCCTCGTGTGCTCCGACATTGCAAGCTTGCGGCCGCGCCCGCCGATCAACAGTCCCGCCACCACCATCGCCAGCGGACCGGAGACCTCCACCGAGCGGGCCAAGGCATAGCCGCCGGTAACCAGGGCCAGGGTGATTAGAATCTCCAGCCTGAAGTTGTCCACCGTCTTGATGAGGAAGTAGCCTGCCCACCCCAGTAAGGTCCCGAACAGGATCCCCCCCGCCGTCTGGCGCAGGAAGATGGCGGCCACTCCGGAAATGCCCAATGGGTGACCGCTTTGGGCGGCGGCAAGTAAGGACAGGAAGAGCACGATGCCGACCCCGTCGTTGAAGAGGGCCTCGCCGGCGATCTGGGCGTTTAGACGGTCTGGGATCCCAAGCCGGCGCAAGGTCGGCAGCACCGCCACCGGGTCGGTCGGCGAGATCAGCGCGCCGAAGAGCAGGCAGTAGATCGGCCTCATGTTCAGGTCGAGCAGCTGGGAAAGGAGGGAAAAGGCGCCGCCGATGATAACCGTGGAGATCAGGACGCCTGCCACCGCGAAGACGGCCACGCTCACCTTCACGGTCAGCAGTTCCTCCACCTTCACGAAGAGCGCGCCGGCAAAGAGGAGAAAACTCAGCATGCCCTGCAGGAAGAAGACGTCGAAGGAGATGTCCAGGATCAGACGGCGGGCAGGGGTCACCACGTCGACCCCCGCCGTCATCAATAGCGCCAGCAGCAGGGAAAGGAGCAGGCTCTGCAGCATGAGGCCGGTGGTTACCGGCAGTTTCAGAAAGCGGTAGTTGAGGTAGGCAAAGAACGCGGTGAGCGTGGTCAGTATGCCGGCAATCTGGAAGACGTCCATTGCCGCTCCCTTGTCACTGCTCGGTCTTCAGCCAGCACCTGAGGGCCTCCGCGACGCTCCAGGCCTGCGCGATGCACCCTTTGGGATCGTAGGGACCCTCCGCGTCGCAGATCTCGCTTACCGACCCTACACACTGCTCGCTCAACTGGCCGACCACCCCTTCCAGGAAGCCGCGGGCAGACTTGGCCTGGTCCGGGTAGACGCGCAGCCAAGCGTCGATGAAGGGGCCGATCAGCCACGGCCATACCGTACCTTGGTGGTAGGCGGCGTCCCGGGCCCTGATGTCGCCGGTGTAGGTGGATTTGTAATCGGGATGGCCGGGGGCGAGGGTACGAAGCCCAACCGGGGTGAGCAGTCGCTCCCGCACGGTCCCCAGCACCTTAGACCACTTGGAGCGGTCGAGCACGGGGTAGTCGAGGGAGATGGCGAAGACCTGGTTGGGGCGGCAAGCGGTGTCGTCTCCCTGCTCGCCGTCGATCACGTCGAAGAGGTAGCCACCTTCCTGGTACCAGAAACGCTGGTTGAAGGAGCGGAAGGCCTGCTCGGCCAGTTTCCCCAGCTGCTGGGAATAGCTGGTGTCTTGCTCCTCGGCCGTCCATTTGTGCATCAGTTGCAGGGCGTTGTACCAGAGCGCGTTGATTTCCACCGCTTTCCCGCGGCGCGGTGTCACGACCCAGTCATCGACCTTCGCGTCCATCCAGGTGAGCTGGTAACCGTGCTCTCCCTGCCGCAGCAGTGCGTCGGCCGAATCCATACCGATGTTGAACCGGGTGCCCGCGACATGGTGCCCGATGATGTCCATCAACGTCGGCAGAAGCCTGCGCAGCGTCTCGTGATCGCCCGTCACGTCCAAATAGCGGTCGATGGCATGGAAGAACCAGAG
>NZ_DATFBA010000197.1:0-3473 GCF_035254065.1 Geomonas sp. | reverse complement strand
CGGATGTTGCCGGGCCAGCTGTAGGCGAGCAGCATGTCGATGAACTCGGGGCAGCTCCCCTTGGGGGAGAGCCCGTAGCGCTCGCAGAACTTGTCCATGAAGTAGCGGGCCAGGTCCTTGATGTCGTCCTGGCGCTCCCTGAGCGGCGGCAGCTCGATGACGAAGGTGGAGAGACGGAACAGGAGATCGTTTCTGAACTGGCCGGCCTCCACCATCTGCACCAGGTTGCGGTTGGTCGCCGCCACCAGCCGGAAGTCGCTTTCCAGTTCCCGCTGGCTCCCCACCGGACGGTAGCGGCGCTCCTGCAGGACCCTCAAGAACGCCTTCTGCGCGGCCAGGGGGAGCTCACCCACCTCGTCCAGGAACAGCGTCCCGCCGTTGGCCTCGCCTACCAGCCCCTCCCGGGCGCGCTCGGCGCCGGTGAAAGCCCCTTTCTCGTGCCCGAACAGCAGGCTCTCCACCAGGGTATCGGGGAGGCTCGCGCAGTCGACCACCACGAACTGCTTGTCGGCCCGCTTGCTGTTCTGATGCACGGCGCGGGCGAGGAGCTCCTTCCCCGAGCCGGTCTCTCCCAGGATCAGGACACCTGCATCGCTTCCCGCGGCGCGCGCGACCTGGTCGAGGCAGGCGGTGAGCTTCGCGCTGTTGCCGATGATGTTGTCGCGCTTAAGGGAGACCACCGCGGCCTGGGAGGAGAGGGAGACCTTCTGTTTGCGGTACTCGAGCGCACGGGTCAGGGAAAGGGTGATGTCCTTGGCCGAGGAGCCTTTCTCGATGTAGTCCCAGGCCCCGCTGTTGATGGCCAGCTCGGCGCCGCGCGGGTCGCCGAAGCCGGTCATGATGATGATCTCCGGGTGCCCCGGCGCCTTTGCC
Source organism: Geomonas sp. (assembly GCF_035254065.1). Lineage (GTDB taxonomy): Bacteria > Desulfobacterota > Desulfuromonadia > Geobacterales > Geobacteraceae > Geomonas. The sequence continues at coordinate 2,600 of NZ_DATFBA010000197.1, read as the reverse complement.
AGCTCGGGGATCACGTCGAGGCCGTTGCCGTCCGGGAGCTTCACGTCCAGAAAGACGACGTCGAACGGTTCCGCCGACGCCCTGGCCACCCCTTGCCGCAGCGTCCTCTCGCACACCGCCTCGTGGCCGCTTCGCTTGCCGATCAGCGACATGGACTGGCACATGGTCTCTTCGTCATCGATGATCAGGATTCTAGCCATTGGCCCTTTGCTCCTCCTCCCCCTTGTTGAGCACCCGCCGGATGACCCCGGCAAGCTCCTGCCTGTTGAACGGCTTCAACGCCACTTCCTTGATGCCGGAGGCATCCTGCTCCAGCCCCTGCAGCGCCTTCTCCACGGTGGGACCGAATCCCGTGCAGAGGATGACCGGGATGTCGGGGCGGATCTGCATGATCTCCCGGGTCAGCTCGGTCCCGGTCATCTTGGGCATGGTCTGGTCGGTGATCACCAGGTCGAAGCTCCCCGGCTGTTCACGGAAGAGCTGCAAGGCGTCCTCGCCGTTGCGGCCGATCACCACCTGGTACCCCAGCCGCTCCAGCATCTTCTTGCCGGCGAAGACCAGCTCCTCCTCGTCGTCCACGAACAGTATCCGCTCGTTGCCCACCGGGGCCGCGGTTTCCGCCTCGACGGTCTCGTCCTTCCCAGCCTGCTCGATGCGCGGCAGGTACACCTCGAAGGTGGCGCCCGCCCCCGGTTTGCTGCTCACCGTGATGGCGCCGCCGTGGTTTCTCACGATGCCGTGCACCACCGAGAGCCCGAGGCCGGTCCCTTCGGAGTGCCCCTTGGTGGTGAAGAAGGGATCGAAGATCCGCTCCATGGTCTTCTCGTCCATCCCCTGCCCGGTGTCCTTGACGGTCAGCTTCAGGTAGCAGCCGGAGGGGAGGTCCGGGCCGCTGGTGGCCGCGGCGGTGTCGAGGCCGACGTTCTCCGCGCTGATCTCGAGGGTCCCCCCCTTGACCCGCATGGCGTGGATCGCGTTGGTCGCCAGGTTCATGATGATCTGGTGGATCTGGGTCGGGTCCCCCATGATCAGGCCGAGGTGGTCGGCCAGGTGCGTGCTTACGTTGATGGAGCTTGAGAAGGAGCCGCGCAGCAGGTTCAGGCACTCGCTGAGGATCGGCTCGATCTGCACCGGCTGCCGCTCCTGCTCCCCCTGGCAGCAGAAGGTGAGGATCTGCTTGACCAGCTTCCGGCCGCGGTAGCTCGATTTCAGCACCACGTCGAGCAGTTCCCTGAGCGGGCTCTCCTCGGGGAGGTCGTCGCGCGCCATCTCGGTGCAGGTGATGATGGAGGCGAGGTTGTTGTTGAAGTCATGGGCGATCCCCCCGGCGAGGGTGGCGATCGCTTCCATCCGCTGCGCCTGCCGCAGCTGGCGCTCGAGATGCACCTCGTTGGTCACGTCCCGGATGGCGACCGCATGGTTGCTTACCGCGCCCGAACTGTCGGAAAGAGACCAGAGCCTGGCATCGACCTCGTAGAAGTCGCCGTCGGTCCCCTTCTGGATGAAGTGGCCGGTCCGTTCGTGCCCCTCGGAGAGAGCGGTCCAGATGGAGCGGTAGAACTCCCCGATCTGCTCGTCCTTTTCCAGGTCGCCGATGTTTTTCCCCATCATCTCCTGAGGGGGGTGGCCGGTGATGTTCATGATGGCGGGATTGGCGTACTCGATGGTCCCGTCGCTGTCCACCAGGATGATCCCTTCCATGGACTGCTCGACCACCTTGGCCAGGAGCTTTCTCGCCTTCTCGCCCTTCTTCCGCTCCGCGTTCATGCGCAAGGTGGCGATGCCGAAGGAAAGATCCTGGGCCAGCTCCTCCAGGAGCTTCACCTCCTCCTTGCCGAAAGCGCGCTTCTCGGCGGCGAAGATGACCAGCGCCCCCAGCGGATGCCCGTCGTTCATAAGGGGAAGCGAAATGGAGGCCGCGAAGCCGTGCCGCAACGCCTCATCCCGCCACAGCGCCCAGGAGGGGTCGAACAGGATGTTCTGGACCACCCTGGTGGTGCCGGTGCGGATGGCGGTGCCGGTGGGACCGCGGCCTCGGTCGATGTCGGCCCAGCTCATGTCGAGGTTGGTCAGGTAGCCGTCGCGGTCGCCCCACTGGGCCACCGGGCGAACCGTCTTCCAGTCGTCGTGCTCGGCGATCCCCACCCAGGCGAGCCGGTACCCGCCCACCTCAACGATGGTGCGGCAGATGTCCTTCATGAGCTGCAGCTCGCCGGTCGCGCGGACCAGCGCCTGGTTGCAGCCGCTGAAGGTCTTGAGGGCGCGGTTCACCCTGGAAAGGGACTCCCTTCCCCGGGTGGTCTCTGTTTCGCTGCGCCTGATCAGTATGTACAACAGCGCTGCGGTGACCAGAATGAAGAAGGCGTGGCTGACCGACTCATCGAGCAACGTGGAGAGGTCGGCGTGATGTTTCAGGGCGGCTGGAAAGATGCAGGATACTGCCCCCCAGGCCACTCCGATGACCGCATAGACAACGGTGATATTGAGGGGAGTCAGTCTTCTGCTGAAGTACGATTGCTTCATGCATCCCTCCTCAAGCTGCAACATTGGATCAGCCTTGATCAAAGAGAGCGGTCAAGCCAGATGGAGTATATCATATT
>NZ_DATFBA010000196.1:0-29826 GCF_035254065.1 Geomonas sp. | reverse complement strand
CTTGGCCATGAACGGGGAGAGCGCCTCCAGGAGCCCCTCCTCGAAGCCGCACGGCGCGAAGAGCACGAGCTTCAGGTACTCATCCCCCCCGGTCACCCGCAAGGGCTTCGTCCCCTCGACACCCAGCCGCTCGGCCAGGAGGTCGTTCACCCCCCCCGGGGCGATGTCGTAGTTGGTGTGCAGGGAGACGATGGAAAGGTCGTTCTTCGCGGCGAGGATGGCGAGACGGCCGGTTTCGTCCGTCGCGGAAATCTTTTTCAGCGCGGTGAAGATGAAGGGGTGATGCGTGATCAGGAGTCCGCAGCGGGCCTCGACTGCAGCCTCCACCGCCGGGCTCCCCGGGTCCAGCGCCACCATGATCCGGGAGACCTGGCTGGCCGGGTCCCCCAGCTGCAGCCCCACGTTATCCCAGGCTTCCGCAAGGCCGTTCGGAGCAATTTTGCCAGTGATTCCGACTATATCTGAAACTCTTGGAGTAATCATCGCGCACAAAAGAAAAAGAGTGCAACCGCTTGGTGTGCACTCTTTTTCCCCACTTTACGTGTATTTTCTCGTCTGACCAGGTGCTTTAAGGGCATCCCCACATCATCCTAATTGTAGAGGTGGTGGGCCCACCAGGACTCGAACCTGGGACCGACCGGTTATGAGCCGGTAGCTCTAACCAACTGAGCTATAGGCCCGAAAAGCGAAATTTAACTATAGGTGAAAAGGAAAAGGGTGTCAAGGTATTTGAATGACGACGCCGATTTAGCCCTCTTCAGTACATCTCGTACTTCAAAAGCCGGCACTCGATGGGACCGTTGAAAAGGACGATCCTCCTGGCCGCCTTCAGGCCGACCGACTTGGCCAGCTGCAGGTTGCCGGTGAAGAGGTAGGCGGTGTACCCCTTGCAACGCTGCTTGAGCACGTCCCCGACCTCCTTGTACAGGGGGCGCAGCGCCTCCTCCTCCCCCAACCGCTTGCCGTAGGGAGGGTTCAGCACCATTACACCCGGCCCCGGCGGCGGGATCAGCTCCCCGACCGGACACCTCTCCAGCTGGATAAACTCCCCCACCCCGGCCCGCTTGGCGTTCTGGTGAGCCATGGCGATAGCGGAGTGCGAGATGTCCGAGCCGACGACGGGCGCCGGCAGCGCGTCGAGCCTCCCCTGTCGCGCCTCTTTCACCAGCCTGCTCCACAACAGCCGGTCGTAGTTGGGCCAGCGCTGGAAACCGAAGCCGGCGCGCAAGAGCCCGGGAGGGATGCGCAGCGCCTTCAGGGCCGCCTCGATGGCGATGGTGCCGGTGCCGCACATGGGGTCCACGAAGGGGACGCTGCCGTCCCAGCCGGAAAGCTCCACCAGGGCCGCCGCCAGGTTCTCCTTGAGCGGCGCCTCGTGGCGCTCAAGCCGGTAGCCGCGGCGGTCCAGCGGCATCCCCGAACAGTCGAGGCTCACGGTGCAGCGGTTCCTGAACAACCGCACGTTGATCCGGAGGTCAGGGTCCTTGGTATCGACGCTGGGGCGGCTGCCGAAGCGGTCACGCAGGGTGTCGACGATGGCGTCCTTGGTCTTCAGTGCCACGAAGCCGGAATGGGTAAGGGCCGAGTCCCTCACGTTGCTGTCGACGGCCAGCGTCATGCCGGTGGTCAGGTAGCTGGTCCAGGGGATCGCGCGGACGCCGTCGTACAGCTGCTCCGGCGTCTCGCAGGGAAACTCCGCCAGGGTCATCAGCACCCGACTCGCCGTGCGCAGCCAGAGGTTGGCGCGGTAGGCCGCTTCCATCCCGCCGCCGAAGCTGACGCCGCCGCTTTCCCGGGTCACCCCGCTGGCACCGAGCGCGGTGAGCTCAGCGGCCAGCACCTCCTCAACCCCCTTGGCGGTGGTGGCGAAAAAACAATGCTCTTTCATATCCTGTCCGATGGTTAGATTGAAAGCCGCCGCTGCCAATTAATGGCCCTTGCCGGCACTCTCATGAGGACTATACACTCCCCCGTCAGCCACGCGCAATGCAAATGATACACTTTACCCAGAAAGGGAGCGCTGGCTGACGCCCCGGCTGGCGCCGAAAAAAGGTACCGGTCCTTGCTAAGCGCCCCTTTCATGATAGAAATGCATTGTTTCTCATTCGCGATGAAAGGGAGCCAGCATGAACATTCATGAATACCAGGCGAAGGATATCCTGCAAAGCTACGGTATCCCCGTTCCCCGCGGCAGGGTCGCCCTGACCTCCGACCAGGTCGAGCGGGCGGCCAAGGAGCTGGCGGGCCACTGCGTGGTGAAGGCCCAGATCTACGCCGGGGGCAGGGGGAAAGGGGGCGGTGTCAAGCTCGTGCACCATCCCGAGCAGGCACAGGAACTGGGGAAGGAACTGTTCGGCAAGCGGCTGGTGACCCCGCAGACGGGTCCGGAAGGGCTCAAGGTCCGCCGGATCCTGGTCGAGGAGGCGGTGGATATCGCGCGGGAATTCTACCTCTCCATCACCCTGGACCGCGCCTCCTCCCGCTACTGCGTGATCGCCAGCGCCGAAGGTGGCGTCGAGATCGAAGAGGTGGCCCGCCGCAGCCCCGACAAGATCCACATCTTCACCATAGACCCCGTTACCGGCCTGCGCCCCTACCAGGCGAGGAAATTCGCGTTGAAGCTGGGGCTCACCGGCAGCATCTGCGAGGACTGCGTGCAGCTGATGCTGAACCTGTACCGCCTCTGCCTGGAAAAGGACTGCTTCCTGGTGGAGATCAACCCGCTGGTGGTTACCCGCGCCGGCTGGCTCTTGGCCATGGACGCAAAGATCACCTTCGACGACAACGCCGTCTTCAGGCACCACGAATATCCCGACATGATGGACTACTCCCAGCTGGACGCCCTGGAGATCACCGCCGGCAAGTTCGACCTCTCCTACATCAAGCTCAGCGGCAACATCGGCTGCATGGTGAACGGGGCGGGGCTCGCCATGGCAACCCTGGACGTTTTGAAGGAGTACGGCGGGGAGCCGGCCAACTTCCTGGACGTGGGTGGCGGCGCGACCCGCGAGAAGGTCGCGGAGGCCTTCAAGATCATCCTGGAAGACAGCGACGCCCGCGGTGTGTTCGTGAACATCTTCGGCGGCATCATGCGCTGCGACGTGATCGCGCAGGGGATCATCGAGGCGGCGGCCGAGATGCACTGCACCCTCCCGATCGTGGTGCGCATGGACGGCAGCCAGGTCGAGGAAGGGAAGCGGCTGTTGGCCGAATCGGGGCTGAACGTGCAGTCCGCCGACAACCTCGGCGACGGCGCGTCCAAGATCGTCTCCATGCTGAAAGGCTAGCGCCACGTCTCCCCTCGCCCTGCGGGAGAGGGGCCGGGGGTGAGGGAACCCGGCGCAGGCGACAGTGTCAGGCGGTAGGCAATTCCCCTCACCCTAACCCTCTCCGGGGGGAGAGGGGACTATTGGACCATCACGAAATAAGATAACGACGGGGGCTTTATGTCGATCCTTCTAGATAGCGAGTCACGAGTGGTGGTCCAGGGGATCACCGGCAGGAGCGGGCTCTTCCACACCCAGCAATGCCGCGATTACGGCACCCGCATCGTGGCAGGGGTGACACCGGGCAAGGGAGGGATCCACATCGAGGGGATCCCGGTCTTCAACACGGTGGAGGAGGCGGTCCGCTATACGAGCGCCAACGTCTCCATGATCTTCGTCCCGCCGCCCGGGGCCGCCGATGCCATCCTGGAAGCGTGCGACGCGGGACTTGCCCTGGCGGTCTGCATAACGGAAGGGATCCCCGTCCGGGACATGGTGCTCGCCCGCCAGGTGCAGGCGGGAAGCGCGACCAGGCTGGTGGGTCCCAACTGCCCCGGTGTGATCACCCCCGGCCATTGCAAGGTGGGGATCATGCCCGGCTACATCCACAAGCCGGGCCGGATCGGCGTGGTCTCACGCAGCGGCACCCTCACCTACGAGGCGGTCAAGCAACTGACAGACGTCGGCCTCGGCCAATCCACCTGCGTCGGCATCGGGGGCGACCCGATTATAGGGATGAAGTTCATCGACGTGCTGAGGCTCTTCAATGACGACCCGGAGACGGATGGCGTTTTCATGATCGGCGAGATCGGGGGGAGCGCCGAGGAAGAGGCGGCGGAGTGGATCAAGGAACATATGAAGAAGCCGGTGGGGGCCTTCATCGCTGGCGTCACCGCGCCTCCCGGCAAGAGGATGGGACACGCGGGAGCCATCATCACCGGCGGCAAGGGTAAAGCCGAGGACAAGATCCGGGCCCTCACCGAGGCAGGGGTGGCGGTGTCACCCAGCCCGACCAAGATGGGGAGCACGATGCTGGAACTGATGAAGGGCGGGGCGGCTAGCCCCTAGCCGAGGCCGCAGCGGCGGGGTTGGTGCAGGAGAGCAGGCGGCCATGCGGGACCGCCGCTCCCAGGGATTCGACAAGGTACGGGCGCCCCAGGTGGGCGCCCGCTCTGTTTGTAGGTTACATGAACAGGAAAAAGCCGTTCACAAACTGCACTATACCGTAAATGCCCAACATCATGCCGATGACCCAGATGTACTTCTTCTTGAGCAGGGCCGCGATGGAGGAGCAGAGGATGGCGATCTGCAGGAAGATGACTGCCACCCCGAAGGCCTTGCTGTGCTGTTGCGCGTCGTCACGCAACGCCTCCAGCCTCTTGGCATCAGCCTGTATCTTCGCCTTCTCTGTTTCATACTTGGCGATCTTCGCCGCGTAACCATCAAGCTTTTTCTGATACTCATCCTCGAGCGACGGGTGTGTCTTCAGTTGGAGTTCCAACTGATCCTTCTGCATCTCGTACAGATACCCCTTGATGCTCTTGGACTGATAGAAGGCCCACTGGTCAGAAGCCTGCGTCTGTGACAATACCGAGCGGGTGGAAAAGCCACCCCCCTTGAAGGTAGCCATGGTGGCGCAGACAGCAAGGATGATGGTGCTCAGTGCCAGCCAATTCAGCCAAGGTTCTTTTTTTTCTTCAGCCATACCTTACCTCCGGTCGAAATTCGCCGCATTATAACAGAACTGGCAATGAGGTAAAGTGTGTCGGAAAAGTGCTATCTTTAAAGAAATGCACCGTGTTGATTGCATTAGTCGTGACAGATGATACTGTTATAACTCTTGTGTTTACCCATTAGTACCCCACCCGACAATACCACTGTTACTAGCCGGCAGGGGGCCGGCGGACCGACTGGCCGGACAGTCGGAACTCCACGAGCAGGCAGGGAGAGTAGAGAAAATGGAGAGCGTACTCAGAGCCTTGATAGTCGAGGATGCGCCCGAGGACGCCAGGCTCATGGTGCGGGAGCTTGAGAAGGAAGGCTTCCGTGTCCAGTGGCACCAGGTGGACAACGCGGCGGACCTGCGGGATGCTCTGGAGCAGTCCAGCTGGGACGTGATCCTTTGCGACTACAACCTCCCCGGTTTCAGCGGGTTGGCGGCTTTGGAGATGGCCACGCAGAAGGGGTCAGACACCCCGTTCATCATGATATCGGGCAAGGTCGGTGAGGAAAAGGCGGCGGAAGCGATGCGCGCGGGCGCCCACGACTTCCTGCTCAAGGGGAACCTGTCCAGGCTGGTGCCGGCCGTGAAACGGGAACTGGCCGAGGCCGTGGTGCGCAGGGAGCATCGGCGCGCGGAACGGGAGTTGCGTGAAAAGCTCGACTTCATCCAGGTCCTGATCGACACCCTCCCCACCCCGATCTTCTACAACGACTCCCGCGGGCTCTACCTCGGCTGCAACAAGGCGTTCGAGGAGCAGATCGGCATGAAGCGCGGGGAGATCGTCAACAAGAGCATCTTCGAGATCCTCCCCCCGGACCTCGCCCAGCTCTACTCACGCGGCGAGCAGGAGTCCGATGCCAGCCAGGGGCCGCACTCCTTCGAAGCCACCATCACCTGCGCCGGCGGCGAAAACCGCGACGTGATCTTCTACAGCGCCACCTTCAACAACTCCGACAGCTCGGTGGGAGGGGTGGTGGGGGCGCTGCTCGACATCTCCGAGCGCAAGCGCTCCGAGTCAAGGCTGCGCTACCTGAGCACCCACGACATGCTGACCGGCATCTACAACCGGGCCTATTTCGACGAGGAGCTGGACCGGTTGAAAAAGGGGAGGAAGTTCCCGGTCAGCATCGTGATGGCGGACGTGGACAGGCTCAAGGAGACCAACGATCAGCAGGGGCACGCGGCGGGGGACGAGTTGTTGAAGCACACGGCGGAGGTGTTCAGGGCGGCGTTCAGGAGGGAGGACGTGGCCGCGAGGATCGGCGGTGACGAGTTCGCCGCGCTGCTCCCCAACACCGACGAGATCGCCCTGAAGGAGGCCATGGAGCGTCTCCAGCAGCACCTCGCCCTCAGTAACGCCGAACACGGAGGCAATCCGCTCAGCCTTTCCATCGGCGCGGCGACCGCCCACCACGGCGATGAGCTGATGGCCGCCTGGCGCATCGCGGACCAGAGGATGTACCGGCACAAAAAAGGGCGCAGCGCAGGCAAATCCGCCCCTCCGCTGCACCCCCCGAATCAATGGAAGATAACCGGTGTTCCGGCCCCCATTATCTGACTTGTCTAAACCTCTCTCATATCCTGCCCGTTAATCGAGACATCATCACCAAATCAGTGCAGAGTCGGTCGCCGTTCGTGCTGAGCCTGTCGAAGCACACACTTCCCGACCTTTACAAGCCACCCTTCGACAGGCTCAGGGCGAACGGTGTTAAGAGCTTGAAGTGTTGGCGTCAGGTTTCCCTTCCTGGCAGCTGTCAGCTGCGGTGCGACGAATAGCCGACGAACGTTCCCTGCATCTTGGCCGCCTTTTGCAGCAACTTGGCGGCTTTTTCCTTGTACTGGCTGTATGGATACTGCTGCTGAAGCTGCAGCAGCGTCGCCTTCGCCTGCGCGGCGTCGCCCGACTCCAGGTAGGCCTTGCCGAGCAGGAAGAGAGTCTGGTCGAGCTCGGGGGACTTGGGGAAGCGCACCAAGGCCTCCTTCAGCCGTTTGATGGCCGAGGGGTACTTGTCGGTCCTGATGTAGAAGTTGGCGACGTAGTTCTCGTACTCCAGCTGCTTGACCTTGCAGTCCTCCAACTTGGCCCGCGCAGCCACCACGTACTCGGAATCGGGGTACTGGGCGATGAAGGATTCCAGCATGGTCACCGCGTTCTTGACCGGGGTCTGATCGGTATCGATGCCGGTGATCTGGTAGTAGTGGCTAAGGCCCGCCCGATAGAGGGCGTAGGGGGCCTTGGGGTTCAGCGGGTGGAGCTTGCGGAAGTCCTCGTAGGCGGAGGCCGCCTCGATGTAGGACTTGTTGTCGTAGTAGGCGTCGGCGATCTTCAGCTCCGCCTCCATGGTGAGCTCGGCAGAACTGTAGCTTTCCCGAACCTTCTTGTAGCCGGCGATGGCCTCGTCGTAGTTGTGGGCAGCGTAGGCCTTGTCGGCGTCCTTGAGGTTGGACTCGGCACTCTTCACCGGCGTGGGAGCCGAAGCACAGGCGGCGAGGACGGCAACTGCAGTGATCATGGCGAGGTACTGCACAGCTCTCAAGGACATGGCACGGCTCCTTCTCGGTAAATGTCACAGCTCCACTAACACGGCATCGCCTGCAAAGGGGGCAGGGGCAGGATTGGCGGACCGCATCGATAACAGTAAAAGCAATCCCCCCTGTCCCCCCTTTATCAGGGGGGACAAGTGGGACAGTTTCCTCTAGGTCCCCTCCCCTTCAAGGGGAGGGACAGGGTGAGGATGGGTTTTCCAGCAACGGCAATCTGCCGGAGCCGGGCTACCTGTTGGCCCGCTTGCGCATGATCGGGTCCAGCTCCTTCTTGCGCAGCCTGATGGAGAGCGGGGTCACCTCGACCAGTTCGTCGTCGTCGATGAACTCCAGCGCCTGCTCCAAGGTGAGGATGCGCGGCGGAGCGAGCTTGACGGCGTCGTCGGAGCCGGAGGCGCGGACGTTGGTGAGCTTCTTCCCTTTGCAGGGGTTCACGTCCAGGTCGTTGTCCTTGGCGTGCTGGCCGATGATCATGCCGCCGTACACCTCGACGCCGGGTCCCAGGAACAGGATGCCGCGCGGCTGCAGGGCGTCCAGCGAGTAGGCGGTGGTTTCCCCCTGCTCCATGGCGGTCAGCACCCCGTTCTTCCTCCCCGGGATCTCCCCCTTGTAAGGGCCGTACTCGTGGAAGGTGTGGGTGATCACCGCGGTGCCGCGGCTCTCGGTGAGGAATTCGCCGCGCAGGCCGATCAGGCCGCGGGCAGGGACGATGAACTCCAGACGGACGGTTTCCCCCATCGGAGTCATGGCGACCATCTCGCCCTTCCTGGGTCCCATCCGCTCGATGATTACCCCCTGGTATTCGGACGGCACGTCCACCACCAGGTACTCCATCGGCTCGAGCTTCTTGCCGTCCACCTCGCGCATGATGACTTCCGGCTTGGAGACGGCCATCTCGAACCCTTCACGACGCATGTTCTCGATCAGGATGGAGAGGTGCAGCTCACCGCGGCCGGAGACCTGGAAGGTGTCCGCGTTGGCGGTATCGGCCACCCTGAGCGAGACGTTGGTGCGCAGCTCGCGCTCCAGGCGCTCGCGGATGTTGCGGGAGGTGACCAGCTTGCCTTCGCGGCCGGCGAAGGGGGAGCTGTTGACGATGAAGTTCATGGAGAGGGTCGGCTCGTCGATGGCGACGTAGGGGAGCGCGATCGGGTTCTCCGCGGAGGCCAGCGTCTCGCCGATACCGACCTCGGTGAAGCCGGCGATGGTGACGATGTCGCCGGTGAAGGCTTCCTCGATCTCGATCTGCTTCAGCCCCTCGTAGCCCAGGAGCTTGCTGACCCTGCCACGGGTAATCGCGCCGTCACGCTTGATGAGGGCAACCGTCTCGCCCGCGCGCACCTTGCCGTTGAAGATCTTGCCGGTGGCGATGCGGCCGATGTAGTCGTTGTAGTCGATGTTGGTGACCAGGAGCTGGAAGGGGGCGTCGGGGTTCCCCTCGGGGGGATGCACGTTGTCCTTGATCAGCTCGAAGAGCGGCTCCATGTTCTCGGAGGGTTGATCCAGCTCCCGCATGGCGTAGCCCATCTTGGCGCTGGTGTAGCAGATGGCGAAGTCGAGCTGGGCGTCGGAGGCCTGCAGCTCGCAGAAGAGGTCGAACACCATGTCGACCACCTCGGAGGGACGGGCGCCCGGGCGGTCGATCTTGTTGATCACCACGATCGGCCTCAAGCCCAGGTCAAGCGACTTCTTGAGCACGAAACGGGTCTGCGGCATCGGGCCGTCCAAGGCGTCAACCAGCAGGAGCACCGAGTCGACCATCTTCAGCACGCGCTCCACCTCGCCGCCGAAGTCGGCGTGGCCCGGGGTGTCCACGATGTTGATCTTGAAGCCGCCGTGGTGGATGCTCAGGTTCTTGGCGAGGATGGTGATGCCGCGTTCCTTCTCGAGGTCGTTGGAATCCATCACCCGCTCGGTGATAGCTTCGTTTTCACGGAACACGCCGGACTGTTTCAGCATGGCATCCACGAGGGTGGTCTTGCCGTGGTCGACGTGGGCGATAATCGCTATGTTTCTGATCTTCTCCTGCATTGACTTACAACTCCTTGCTTTTGCTCACCTTTAAAATAAAAAGACGAGCAAACTGCCTGCCCGTCTTTCAAACAGCTCAATATGACATTTCCAGACACACTTTACAAGCTATTTTCTGATAGTACGCGGCCTTTTCCCCATCATGGACATCTGCTTGGCCATCTGCTGCTTCTGGAGGACCGCCAAAGGCTCCAGGTGGAACTGCAGCCACATGTCGCCGTACCCTTTCATCTTCATCTTCTTGTTGTCGCGCAGCAGCTCCAGGTTCTGCTTGATGTTCTCGTCGCCCGGCAGCTTCCCCTGCCCCTTGGCCAGCACCTCGCAGGCCTTGGCGTGGTCGCCGCTCTCCTCCAGGCAGTAGGCGTACACGCTGTAGAGGAGCGACTCCTTGGGCGAGGCCATGACCGCCTTGTCGAAGGTCTCCTTCATCTTGTCCTGCTTGTTCCGCTTCATGTAGGTGATGCCCAGCATGGCCATGGTGACCCAGTTCTTGAAGAACCCCTTCTCCAGGTAGGGGAAGGCCGTCTTGAACTCGCGGCGCACGTAGTAGACCATGCCGATGGCGGAGTTGATCTGGCTCTCCACGTAGATCTGCCACTTGGCGTACTTGAGTGCCTCCTTCAGGTCGCGGATCCCCTTGTCGAAGCGCTGGGCCTGGATGTCCTTCATGGCGGGATCCATGATGGCCTGCAGTTTCTGGGTGACGATACGGGCGATCAGCAGGAAGCAGCCGGCGAAAACGAGCACGGCGGCCAGAAGTGCGGCCCACCAATAGTTGAACCCGGCACCGAGGGCGACGGCGAAGAAGACGATGACTGCGACTATGCCAGAGATTATGAAGTTATACATCGCTGTATCCTTTGAGGTTGGTTTCGGTTTTGGGGTTGGGTTGGGCTGGGCTACCCTTCGTCCTTGGCCACGTTCTTGGCGACGATGATCCGTTTGCCCGGCTTGAGGGCCACCCGCATCTTCAGGTTGTTCCAGGCGGAGAGTATGCGGGCGGTGACGTTGAAGCGCTTGGCGAGGGAGAACAGGGTGTCCCCCTTCTTGATGATGTAGTACTTGTTCTGCACTTCGGCCGCCTTGGGCTGCTCCTTGACCTCCGCCTTGGCGGCGGCTTTCTCCGGCTCGGCTGCAGCGATCTGCACCGGGATGGTCAGCACCCGGCCACGCAGCTTGGACTTCTTACCCAGGCTGTTCAGCTCCGCGATGGTCTGCGGGGTGGTGTTGAAGCGCCGGGCGATGGCGGCCAGGGTGTCGCTTCGCTTGGCGCGGTAGCGGACGTGGGTGACGGTCTCCTTGAAGCGCTCGTTCTCCGGGACCTTCGCGTACTCAACCTGGAAGAGCGCGGCGGTCCCGTTGGGGATCTTCAGCTCGTAGTCCGGGTAGTTGGGGGGGGTGGTGAGCCGGCGCAGTTCCGGGTTCAGGTCCCTGATGGTCTGGGTGCTGACGCCGCAGGCCTTGGCGACCACTTCGAGGTCGGTGCGCGAGGGGATCTTGACCACGTCGAACTCGATGGTCGGCAGGTACGCCACGTCGGCAAAGCCGTACTTGGCCGGTTCCTTGGCGATGATGGCGGCAGCGAGCAGCTTGGGGACGTAGTCCTTGGTCTCGCGCTTGAGGTAGCCCCCCTTGGTGAGCTCCCAGAAGTCGCGGCTGTTGTACATATTGATGGCACGCAGGATCTTGTTCTCGCCGGCGTTATATCCCGCCGCAGCCAGGTACCAGTCCTTGTTGAACATGCCGTAGAGTTCCTTGAGGTAGCGGGCAGCCGCCACCGTCGACTTCAAGGGGTCGCGCCGCTCGTCGATCCAGGGATCGATGCGCAGCGAGTAGGCCTTGCCGGTACCGGACATGAACTGCCACGGTCCCACCGCGCTCGCCACCGAGAGGGCGCGCGGAGAGAAGCCGCTCTCGATCATGGCGAGGTAGACCAGGTCTTCAGGCATCCCTTCCTTCTTCAGCACCGACTTCATCATGGGGATGTAGCGCTCGCTTCTGGAGAGCCACTTGGCAAAAGCGTTGTGACCGGAATCCTGGAAGTAGCGGATGAAATAGGAGACCTTGCTGTTGAAGGTGAGGGGGATGTCGGAATCGGGCAGCTCCTCCTCGGGGAGCTTCAGATCGAAGGCGTCGGTGGCCGCCTCCAGGCTGGGGTCGTCGGTCTCGGCGATCTCGCTGGGGGGGATGCCGAGCGCCCTGGAGAGCCCGGCCTCGGGGGTGGTGGCGGCCAGCATGACGCGGTCGCCGGCCTCGTGGCGGGTCTCGGCGAGGTACTGATGGTCGGCGCCGGAGCCGCCCGGCAGCTTGAACCCGAAGGCGGTACAGGGGACAAGCAGGGCTGCTATCAGGATGATGGCTTTCGTCATTAATTCCCTTAACGGCAGTACTCCGCACGGCGGGCGTGCAGGGACGTGCATCATAGCGGAATTTGGCGCAATTGTCAATTACGGGGGTTTCGGCGAGACATGAGACAGGAAAAGGCCCCCGGCCTAGGTGGGCCGGGAGCCTTTTGGATCGTTGTCGCGAGAGCCCCCTTTCAGGGTGACAGGGGGCCTCTTGGGGCACGCCCGCCGACTTGCACCGGCGGGCTAACTAGGGCAACCCTCTTTGCAGTGGGTTACGGGACGGATCATGAAGAAGTTAGTCCACATGTGGCGATCTCCTTTTTCCCTGTTAGATTTGCATCCCTCTCTGTGTCGTTCCCGGAGGATGTACCTAATATAATACCCGCCCTGTCCGATGTCAACCTGAGCCCCCTCAACTAATCGATGACACTTACTTTTTCTTTATCAACTTCAACAGCCAGCCGTCCTTGAGCTGCAATGCACCATGGGGACAAAGCTCGCGGCAACACATGCAGCGTATGCAGCGCTGGTAATCGAAGCGCAGCCGCCCCCCCTGCACGCGGATAGCTTTGGGAGGACAGGCGTTCACACAGATGCCGCACAGCTGGCAACTCCCCTCGATCATCTCAGGTCGCGAGGTGAGCTGGTTCTTGAGCCGGGTCTTCAGAAAGCGCGGCAGGCCGAACTGGACGTCGGAGAGGTGGGGCAGGCGCAGCGGCGGACATCCTGCTTCCTTGGGCTGAACTCCTACGCATTCGATCTCCTCTCTCCGGCAGCCGGGCAGGTCGAGAGCGCGGGCCGCCGTCTCGACGTAGAGAAGCTTGTTGGGAATGGCGGCCAACTCCGCGGCAACGACGTCGGCAGCCAGCGCGTTGTCACCGGCCAGCAGCACCCCGAAGGGGACGGGGTCGCCGCTTCCCGGACCGTTTCCCTCCATCGCCACCACGGCATCCACTATGTTGAGATCAGGCTCCCGCAACCGGTAGACCTCAAGGAGCATCCTGGCGAAGAAATCCTTGTCCGCCCCGGCCTTCAGGTGCCAGGCCGCCTTCTGAGTCCCGACCACCGCGCCGAACAGGTTCTTCACGCAGCAGGTCATGGTCATCATCTCGTGAGTTTTGAGTTTAGGGAGGTTGATCAAGCGGTCCGCCTCCAGGTAAGGCGTTGCCAGCTCGAACTCACGGAAGGTCCCGGTCCCCGCTATCGGCTTGGAGTCTGTGAAGGGGACGAATTGGGCGCCGGTCTCTTCGATCACCCGCAGCAGCCCGGAACGCTCTGCCACCTTGCGTGGGCTGCCGATGCCGGGAGAGTCGCCCACCAGGGGGGTGCCACCGGCCTCTTTGACCAATTCGATAACGGCGCGCAAAAGCTCCGGGTGGGTGGTGACCGCAGCCTCCGGCGGCTTGGCAGCCAGCATGTTCGGCTTGATCAGCACCCGCTCGCCCGGCTTCACGAAGCGCTCCATCCCGCCCAAAGGCTCCAGCAGCCGGACCAGGGCAGCCTTCACCAGTGCCCGATCGTACTCTGCAACGTTTTCGATGCTAACCCGATACATCATTCCTCCGCCCTCCCCTTTCCCCAACCAGCCCGCAATACGTCCCCCCCTTCAAGGGGAGGGACAGGGTGAGGATGGGGTTGTAAACCCTGCCCCACTTGGGTTATAGAGGAATACCATGAATCAAGCCATCGAGCAATTCTGCCAGTACATGGAGACCGAGCGAAACGTCTCGCTCCATACCGTTGCCGCCTACCGCAGCGACCTCACCCAGTTCGCCGCCTTCGTCGCCGGATCGGGAGGGGGCGTCGCCGTCGAAGAGGTCAACCACCTGCTGATCAGACGCTATCTGGCTCAACTGCACAAGGACCACACCAAGAGCTCCATCGGCCGCAAGCTCTCCGCCATCCGTGCCCTCTTCCGCTATCTTCTTCGGGAGGGGAGGCTTGAGAAGAACCCCGCGGAGGTGGTGGCCACTCCGAAAAAGGAAAAGAGGCTCCCTTTTCACCTGAATATCGATCAAGTGACCGCCTTGATGGAAGCACCCGGCCGCACGCCCGGACTCCCTCTGCGCGACCGGGCCGTGCTGGAAACCCTCTACTCCTGCGGCATCAGGGTGAGCGAGCTGACCGCCATGAACGTCGGCAGCCTCGATCTGGAAGGGGGACTTGCACGGGTATTGGGCAAGGGGGGCAAGGAGCGGATCGTGCCGGTGGGCCATTTTGCCAGCCAGGTGCTGGCGGAGTACCTCGACGAGCGCGGCAATCCCGGCCCCGGCGAAGCACTGATCCTCAACTCCCGCGGCGGCAGGCTGACCCGGCGCAGCGTGGCCAGGATCGTCGACCGCCACATGCTGCTGATCGCCGCCATGCGCAAGGTCTCCCCGCACACCCTGCGCCACACCTTCGCCACCCACCTCCTGGAGGGGGGAGCCGACCTGCGCGCCATCCAGGAACTCCTCGGCCACGCCTCCCTCTCCACCACCCAGAAGTACACACACGTCAGCATCGACCGGCTGATGGAGGTCTACGACAAGGCCCACCCCAAAGCACGGAAATAGCGTGCCTATCACGTCCGGATCTCCTCGCTAAAGCAGCAGGCATCTCCGTCCTCCCCCACCCCACAAACCCAGATGGAGACCCTGTTTTCATATCTCCCTCGCCACGAAAGAAGGTGATATAAAAGTAAAATCATGATACCTTGCCAACAAAATAACCTCAACGGTGCGATGAACCGCCCTCTGAAGTTCGACTGTGGCACCTGAGGTGCCCCGAGGTATCCATTTATCAATGCCTGGTACCATTGGGTCGTCGTTAACGAACCACTACCATTTCGATTTTTTGTGGGGGTAAAGTGCGATCATTGCCGCCGCTTCTGGCAATACTTTTGTTTGCCGTAAACACAGCGCACGGAAGCGCAAAGCAGAACGAGTTCGACTACACTACCCAGATCGGTACTGCTGAGGTCACCTCAAAAGGCCATGGTTGTCTGACTATTGTTAACCCAAAACTTCGTGAGAACCAACTGTTAAAGCTGGTCATCCTTGGGGAGACGCAAAAGGTTGTTGAGAACAGGACAGGGAAGAAGCTCAAATCAAGCTGTTCGAGGAATCCTGAGGTTTCCCCGAACGCTTCGTTCTATGAATTCCCCGCTGGGAAAGAACATTTTGGCTCTGCCATTGCGGTAGTGGGCTTCGCTGGAGACTTTAAGATAGTCAAAGGCGAAGTTCGAGCTGATCTCAACGGTGATGGGACCTCAGAATCTTTCCGGTCTTGCACCAGTTATGAAGGACTGCATCTGACCGTGTGGGCTGGAGACGCTTTGAAATCGAAGAGGCTGTGGCATGAATACTACTATCTTGGCTATGACCTCGAACCATCATGCAACCCTGCAGATTATAAGGACTGACGTGCAAGTAGAGACTGTCGAGGAGACGCTGCCAAACTCGTTTAGAAGCATGCTAGTATTTTGACTGGGTCTTCTCCCGTTCAGACACATCGGCAGCCCACTGGTTGATGCTTTTCCTCGAACTGCAGCAGCATCGACACCGGGGAACACAGGAGCATCAGAGGACCTGACCCGGTTTTGGGGTTATCGCGATCTTCACAAAGCGCGTTAACAGCTCACGGATTGAGATGCCGGGGCCTAGGAGGAGAAATGAATAGCAAATCGTCCGAAAACGCAGTGATGGATGCGGCGAGGTGGACCGGCGTCCGCAGGCGGCGGTGGTTCTTTTGGGGCTTGGTCGTCGTTTATATGCCGGCTATCGCCACGGCCCTGCACTTCACTGAGTCGATGCAGGTGGCGGGTATCCTGTTCCTGAGTTGGGCGATCCTGCTTATCATCGCGGTCTGCCTGGTCGCCACGGCCAAGTGCCCGGCCTGTGCGAATAACTTCTACATGCGGAACGGCTCTCTCTCCTTTTCCGCGCGATGTCGGCACTGCGGCCTCGTTGTCCGGGGTGAACCCGGCAGGGAGTAAACTCGTAAGTGCAACTACCTACGTAACTGCGATGGATCGCCATCGCCGCCTGCGCTCCCCCTCCCTAGCCCTCCCCGTTCGGGAGAGGGGACTTTCGGACAGGAAGCGTACCTTGTACCTCGGACGGAATTTTCGGACGAGAGGGGATCTCACTCGCTACCCCGCGCACAAAGAAAGAGGCCCCGCCGTTGCCGGCGGGGCCTCTTTTGTTGCGACACTTTTAACCTGCTGCTATTCGCAGAGGTCGATCTTCACATCCCAGTTCTTCAGCTTCATGGTGCCGTTGCGCTCAAGGTTGAGGTGCATCTTGAAGGCGCGATCCCACAGCTGCGGCTCGTGGCCCACTTTCCTCCTGAGGCAGTCGGCGGTGGCCATGTCGAGGTACTCGGTGAGCTGTGCTTTGTAGTCCGGGTGGGCGCACTTCTCGATGATGCGGCGGGCGCGATCCTTCGGTGCCATGCCCCTCAGGTCGGCCAGACCCTGCTCGGTAACCACGCAGTCGAGGTCGTGCTCGGTGTGGTCGATGTGCGAGCAGTGCGGCACGACGCAGGAGATACCGGTCGGGTCGGTCTTGCTCGGACGGGAGGACGGGGTGTGCATGATCTTCAGGAAGCCGTTCCTGAGGAAGTCGCCGGAGCCGCCCAGACCGTTGATCATACGGGTACCGCCGACCAGGGTGGAGTTGGCGTGAGCGTAGATGTCGATCTCGACCGGGGTGTTCATCGCGATGCAACCCAGACGACGGATCGGCTCGGGAGCGTTCGAGATGGCCAGCGGACGCAGGGTGATCTTGTCGAAGTACTTGTCCATGTTGGCGAAGAACTTCGGGAAGCCCTCGTTCTCGGACAGGGAGAGCGAGCAGGAGGAAGCCGCATCGAGCTTGCCGGAGTCGAACAGGTCGAGCATGGTGTCCTGCAGGACCTCGGTGTAGACGGTCAGGTTCTGGAAGGGGCCCTTGGCCAGGCCGCCGATGACGGCGTTGGCGATGGAGCCGACGCCGGACTGCAGCGGCAGCAGGTTCTTCGGCAGACGGCCGGCTTTCACCTCGAACTGGAAGAAGTCGATGATGTTGTTGGCGATCGCCTCGGAGGTGTCGTCCTGCTCGGCGAAGGCACGGCCCTTGTCGCGCAGCTTGGACTCGACCACGGCCACGATCTTGGAGGGATCGCAGGGGATGTAGGTGGTGCCGATCCTGGAGTTGGCCTTGGTGATGTTGAACACCTGGCGGTTCGGCGGGGTCAGCGAGGTGACGCAGTCGTGGATGCCTTCGAAGGAGGGCTGGCCGATGTTCACTTCGACGATGACCTTGTCGCAGATCATCAGGATTTCGTTGATGACGCCGCAGGAAGAAGTCGGGACCAGGCCGCCGTCTTCGGTGATGGCGGAGACTTCGATGATGGCGAGGTCAAGCTTGCCGGTCTCGGAGTCCTTGGTGTAGAAGCCGTAGCCGAGGTCCTGGGCGAACAGGGAGAGGTGCTTGTCGCCCATGCGGATGCGGCCTTCGTTGATGCCGGCTGCGATGTCCTTGCCGGTCTGGTACGGCCAGCGACGGTCGATCATGTCGAGCTGCGCCCAGCGGTTTTCGGTCTCAGCACCGACGGAGGCGCCGATGAAGAGATTGAACTTCATCTTGCCCTGCAGGTTGTTTTTCTCGACGTGGTCAGCCAGTGCGATGGGCACCACTTTCGGGTAACCGGCGGGGGTGAACCCGGACCAGCCGAGGTTCATACCGGGTTTGAAGAACTGGATGGTCTGTTCCGGCGACATCACCTTGTTAAGAAGGGACTTGCAACGTACGCGGTCTTGGAGTGTACCGTATTCCGACATATTCTTCCTCCTGTTGGGTTTTATTGTCTACAGACGAAGACAACTTTGGGTTGACAATACTGAGACTTTTTCTGTGACAGCCACTCACCCCGCTGTTTTGAAGCAAAACAGCGGGTCACACAAAGGTAAGACCGCGATTCCCCTGGCCGACTTCGGGGCCAGGGGAAAAAGCTCCGCACCTTCAGGAGCTGGTCAGGAAATTGTGGGTTCGGAAACAGCCGGTCGAGGGAGGGGTCAGCCACTCCACCGGAAAAACCCGGGGAATACCGGGTCTTGTATACAGTATGCAATCTAATCTGAACGGAGTCTCGCGTCAAGTTAAAAACGCTATTTGAAGAAAGAAACGTTTACGCTTTCGTCAAAAAAACCGTCTAACCCTTCTCAGGGATAGGATATTTCTTGGTCGCAGAAAATTTCCTTGCATAACGCGGCCATCCGACCTCAAAGAAAGACCGCGTCGCTTTGGCCACAGCCGTTTCGAACGCGGTTTTCTTTTTCCCTTCCCCGCGACCATCCTGAGGTGCTATTCCCCGCTGTCGTACGGGGGGTCCCTGCCTGCCGACAGCCGCTTCGCAGCGGTGGCTATTTTCTGCCTGATTCTTTGCTCGCCTGGTAGCCGATCCGCACCGCGCCCCAATGACGGTTTCCGATGTAGACCGGGGTGGAGAGGTCGTTCATGATCTCCCCGGTGTCCCGCATGTAGGTCTGCAGCAGGAACGGCTCAACGTTCTGAGCAGCCTTCAAACCCGTCTTGTCGTTGAACATCCGCTTGGTCCGGTTGTTGTTCCTGTCGAAGTCGGCATCGCCCGTCAGCTGCTTGCTGTAGCGGAGGTTGTGGCTGGCCACATAGCCGTTGTCGTCCACGCAGATCACGAAGAAAAGGGAACTCTGCCGCGCCAGGATCTCCTCCTGCACCGGTGACACAAACTGGTCGAAGAACCGGTCGAAGGAGGTGCTGTATTTCTGCGGCGAGGTGTTGGCCAGCGGGCGGTAGTTGCGGTCGAAGACATCGGCGAGGGTGATCCGGTTCTCGGCAATGCCGCGCTCGATCACCGAGACCAGGCGATCCCTCATCTCGGAGGCCAGCGCCTTGATCTGGTCGTGGCGGGTGCCGACGCTGAATCTCCCCACGGTCGAGAAGATCTTTTCGGCAACGCCGGTCAGCGCCGTAAAGGCCTGGTCGCTTTCCACCATGTCGCCGTGCACCGAGCTGGCCGATTCGGAAACGGCCTGCACCTTCTCCGAAATCTCGTTGGTGGTGGCGCTTTGCTCTTCGGTAGCCGAGGCGATCTGGCCGATCAGCTGCGCCGTCTCCCCTGCCAGCCCCAGGATCCGTTCCAGGCACTCCCTGGCGGCGGCCGATTTGGCGACCCCCTCTTCGACCCGGTCCTGTTCCTCGTTGATCAGGTGGACCGCCTCCCGGCTCTCCCCCTGGATGTTGATGATGATCTTGGCGATTTCCTTGGTGGAGGTGGCCGTCTTTTCGGACAGCATCTTCACTTCGTCGGCCACCACCGCGAAACCGCGGCCGTGCTCGCCCGCACGGGCAGCTTCGATGGCGGCGTTCAGGGCCAAAAGCTTGGTCTGGTCCGCGATGTCTTCGATGAGGTTGATGATGTTACCGATCTGGGTGGAGGAGGCCTCCAGTTTGCCGACCGTGTTGAGGGTGTTGGCCACGTTTGCCCTGACCGTCACGATACTCGCGCAGACGCCGTCCACCACGGCCATACCTTCGTTGGCAGCCTGGTCGACCTGCGCGGAAAACTCGGCCGCCTGCACGGTATTGCCGGCCACTACATTCAGAGTGGCCGCCATCTCCTCGGAAGCTACCGCCACCGTTTGCGAGCGCTCCTTCTGCTCGGAAGCCGAAACCACCGTTTTCTTGGTGAGGGTGGAGACCTCGCACAACGAAACGGAGATGCTTTCCGCCAGTTGGTAAAGGACCGTCACCGTTTCTCTGAGTTTGCCGATCAGCTGGTTGATGTGACCTGCCAAGGCGCCCAGTTCGTCCTCGGAGCGGACGGGGATCTCCTTGGTGAGATCGCCCTCCCCTTGCGCGATGTCCCTGAGCTTTTCCGAGAAGTCCTTGATGTCACGCACCAGGGTTCGCCTGAAGAACAGGTACATACTCAAAAGCATGGTGGCGAAGAAGCAAATGCCGGCTACCAGCAGCAGGGTTATCATGCGCACCGCGCTCTGATAGCCGTCCTCCATAGACGAGGTCATCAGCAAGGCGCCCCGGTACTTTTCGCCGGCATCGTGGCACTGCTTGCAGCGCTCCTCGTTCGCCAGCGGCACCACCGTCCGCAGGATATGGAGGCCGCCCTCCGTCTGCCTGGTCTCCAGCCGCCTGCCGGAGGCGAAGGCTTTCAACACCTCCGGATTGGCCGCAGCGGACGAATCGTCCTTGCCGTCGTTGTTGTAGATCTTCAGGTTGAAGCCGAACTGCTCCTTGGCGACCTTGGCCAGATTCACGACCGCCTTGGAATCTCCCTTCACCATGAACTCGCAGATCTCGTTTACCAGGACCTTGGACATGATGCGGCTGTTCTTCTGCTGCAGATCCATGCTTGCCTGGTACTGAAGCCAGATGGCCAGCACCCCCACCACGCTAAGGCCGACGAAGAGAGTGATCCCGATGATGGCGAGAATCTTGTGCATCACTTTGTGTTTGAACATCCTGCCTCCGACTTAGACAAAAGCTGCTGATGCGGTGGTTTATCGGCAGGAGTTGCAGCTACTTTAGCAGCCGGCAGCAGTTAAAACTTGCCAATCACATTGAATTAGCGATCACTTATACTAAAATACTGCGGAGGTTGTCATGCGGTTGGACTAGAGACAGTAGAAGCGAAGAACCGGAGAATCCTTGACTACGGTCAAGTACCGACTATCAGAGTCGTGGTATCGTTTAGTAAAAACAGCCCTCGGGAGGTGCAGGATGATCAACATGTCACATCAGGAGCTTTGCCAGCAACTGGTGCAGAATTCCAACGACGCCATCGTCTATTCTGACCGGGAGGGAAAGATCCGGCTCTGGAATGCCGGCGCCGAGGAGATGTTCGGATTTACCGCCGAGGAGGCGCTGGGGCAGTCTCTCGATATCTTCATACCGGAGAACCTGCGGGCCCGGCACTGGGACGGCTACTACAAGGTGATGGAAAGGGGAACCACCCGCTACGCCAAGGAAATGCTCAATGCCCCTGCTCTGCGCAAGGACGGGGACAGGATCTCGACGGAGTTTTCCATGATCATCATCAGAGACGCCGATGGTGAGATAGCCGGGACTGCGGCCATCATCCGGGACGTGACGGCGCGCTGGAACAAGGAGAAGGCCCTGCGGGCGCGACTGGCCGAATTGGAAAGGCAGGAGATCCACAGCGCCGGGGCGTGAAGCTCAGGAGCCAGGAGCTAGGGACTAGGCGCTAGTGAGTAGTGAGCAGGGAGTACGGAGTAGGGACGGGGACCGAGAAGGACTTTGCTCGGGATGACTGCAGGACCCAATGGGGCTAGGGACTGGAGACGGGGATGCTAACTAGCCCCTCGTCCCTAGCCCTTAGCCCCTGTTTTTTTAGATAATTCCCAAAATCGCCAGTACCGCGGGGATCAGGGCTATTATCGTCGCAATGACACAAACGACCGCCAGGAAACGATGCAGGTTATTGTCTGGGCTGCGCTCACGGTAGCCGAGGAGCTTGCCGAGCAGCACCCCTCCCACCGCCCCGCCGCCGTGCCCCCAGTTGTTGATCCCCGGCATGATGAGACCGAAGACGGCCAGGCTGATCAGCCAGCCGCTCACCTCCTTGGAAACGGCGGTGCCGTACCTGCCGCCGCGACTCTTGCCGAAATAGAAGAGAGCTCCGATCAGGCCGCAGACCGAGGCGGAGGCGCCGATGGTGAGGGGAACCCCGGCGAAGCAGGAGGCGAGATAGCCGATCACGCCGGTGAGGGTGTAGATGACGAACATCCGGCTGGTCCCGTACTCCGCGCTCACCCATGGTCCGATCTGTCGCAGGGCCATCATGTTGAAGAAGATGTGCAGTAGCCCGCCGTGCAGGTAGCTCGCCGAAATGAGTGTCCAGTAGCGCCCCATCTCGAAGACCGGCATGGTGCCTGTTGCTCCTAGAAGCAACAGGCTGCGGTCGTCCGGGGAAAGGAACCGGAGCGGGCTCATCATGAAGCCGCGATGCCGGCTGACCAGCAGCGAGATGATGTAAACCGCAACGTTGGCGACGATGATTGCCCGCACCACAACATCACCGTCAGGGTTCCGACGCGCCCAGGCGGTGAGTTTGGCGAACAGGCCGGGGCGTCTGGCACCGCACCATGGACAGGTCCGATGTGCGGGATCGAAGAGGCGTCCGCAACTGGGGCAGGAGAGATAGCGTTCGGTCATCCTTTACTGCCCTTCCAGAAGAAGACGCCCCGGGTCCTCCAGGTAGTGCAGGACCTTGCCCAGGAAGCGGGCGGCGTAGGCGCCATCGGTTGCACGATGGTCGAAGGTGAGGGAAAGCGGCAGGATCTTCCTGATGGCGATCTGGCCGCGGTGCACCCAGGGGCGTTCCACGATGCGGCCGAAGCCGAGGATGGCGACGTCCGGCCAGTTGATGATGGGGGTGGCGAAGGTGCCGCCGAAATGGCCGTAGTTGGTGATGGTGAAGGAGCTGCCGCGGAGGTCCTCCAGCGAGATGGTCCTCTCGCGCGCCTTGCGCCCCAGTTCCTGGATCTCCTCGGCCAGCTCGATGAAGTTCTTCTTGTCGACGTTGCGGATCACCGGCACCATCAGCCCCTCCGGGGTATCCACGGCGATCCCGAAGTTGTACTCCTTTTTCAAAAGGATCATCTCTGCGGCGTCGTCAATGGCGGCGTTCAGCAGCGGATGCTCCTTGAGGGCGTGCTGAGCGGCCTTCATGAAAAACGGCAGGAAGGTCAGGTGGGTGCCACGGGACTCCACCTCGCCCTGCTCCCGCATCCTCATCTCCCAGATTTCAGTGATGTCGACCTCTTCCATGCTGGTAACGAAGGCGGTCGTGCACTGGGAGACCAGCACGTTGCGGGCGATGGTGCGTCGCAAGCCGCGCAGCGGGATCTGCTCCTCATTGCCGGTCAGCGCCATGCGGGCCCTGACCTGGGCCTGCACCTCCGAACAGATCCTCATGCGCGCAGGAACCGCCTGGCTCTCCAGGTCCTCCGGTCTGATGCAGCCGCGCGGGCCGCTCCCCTGGATGGTGCTGAGGTCGAGCCCCCTCTCCCGCGCAAGCTTCCTTACCATCGGGGTGGCCAGCCCCTGGAAGGGGTAATGCTGCTGCGCGGCCTCGCGCCGGGCTGGCTGCGCCGCTGCCTCTTGCTGTGCCGCCTCGTGCGTCTCCTCCGCCTCGGGCAGAGAGCCGACGATCCCCACCGATGGCCTGCGTTGCGGCGCCTCTTCTGCCGGAGCCGACTCGCCCTCCGCCCTCTGCCCGGCAGGCTCCGGCGGCGCCTCCGCCCGGGGATGCCCCGCCGGCGTCTCCTGTGCCTCGTCGATGGTCAGCAACGTCTCGCCGACCTGGACGGTCTCCCCTTCCTGCCGATGGATGCGCCCCACCACGCCCGAGCGGGGTGAGGGAACCTCGACCACGGCCTTGTCGGTCTCCACCTCCAGCACACCCTGGTGCTGGGAGATCAGGTCCCCCTCCTTCACCAGCCACTTGCGCAGCTCTACCTCGGCGATCCCTTCGCCCAGATCCGGGAGTTTAAAATCAAATGACATAGCATGACCTCGTTAGGTATTGCATCGGCTGCAAACTTGATTGGGATAGAACCGTTGGAAAAGCGTCAGGACGCGTGGACAGGGAGCAGTTCAGTATTTCAGCACCTCTTCCAGCGCGGCTTGGATCTGCTTGGACGAGGGGAGGTAATGATCCATAAGCCTCGCCAGCGGGACCGGCACGTCGGGCGCCGTCACCCTCAGGATCGGCCCCCGCAGGTGCAGGATGGCCTCTTCGGCGATGGTCGCAGCGATCTCGGCGCCCAGCCCGCAGCTCTTCACCGCCTCGTGTACCACCACCACCCGCCCGGTCTTCTTGACCGAGGACAGCACCGTCTCGAAATCGATCGGGTTCACCGTCATCAGGTCGATCACCTCGGCGTCGTACTTGTCCACCGACTTGAGCACCCGCTCCAGCATGCTCCCCCAGGCGATCACGGTCACCGCGCCGCCCGGTTTCGCCACCCGCGCCCGTCCCAGCTCCACGACGTAGTCCCCTTCCGGCACCTCCTCCTTCAGCATCCGGTAGAGCCTGGTCGGCTCCAGGAAGAGGACCGGGTCCGGATCGCGTAGCGAGGCGAGCAGGAGCCCCTTCGCGTTGTAGGGTCCGGAGGGGATCACCACCTTGAGCCCGGGATTCTGGCAGAAGAGGGCTTCCGTGCTTTCCTCGTGCAGTTCGGGGGCCTTGATCCCTCCGCCATAGGGGGTACGGACCACCAGCGGACAGCTGAAACGCCCGCGGGAGCGGGAGCGAAGGCGCGCGGCGTGGGCGAACAGCTGCTCGAAGGCGGAGTAGGTGAAGCCCATGAACTGTATTTCCGGTACCGGGCGCAGGCCGTAGGCCGCCATGCCGACCGCGGTACCCATGATCACCGATTCGGCGAGCGGCGTATCGATCACCCGCTCGGAGCCGAAGCGATCCTGGAGCCCCTCGGTCACCCGGAACACGCCGCCGTCCCGACCCACGTCCTCCCCCAGCAGCACGATACGGTCGTCGCGCTCCATCTCCTGGGCCAGCGCCTGGTTGATCGCCTGCACCATGTTCAGTTGCGCCATGTCAACGTCCCTTCCTTTCCGCTTCCTGCCGCGGAGTCAAGCTCGCCAGGGCGCCGTCGAACAGCTCGGCCGCCGCCGGCAGCGGGATGGCCTCCATCTGCTGGACAGCCGCGTCGATCACGCCGGTGGCCCGCTCCTTGACCTCCTTCCCCTTCGGGGCGTCCCAGAGCCGCCGCCCCTCGAGGAAGCGCTCCAGCCTGAGGATGGGGTCCTTCGCCCGCCACTTGGCCACCTCTTCCGGCGAGCGGTAGCGCCCGGCGTCGTCGGCCGTGGTGTGATCAGCCATCCGGTAGGTAAGGCACTCGATGAAGGTGGGCCCGCCGCCGCTGCGCGCCTTTTCCAGCGCCTGTTTGGCGGCGCGGTACACCGCGAAGACATCGTTGCCGTCCACCTGGACTCCTTCGAAGCCGTAGGCAACCGCCTTCTGGGCCAGGGAAGCGGAGGCGGTCTGGGTCTTGAGGGGAACCGAGATGGCCCACTGGTTGTTCTGGCAGATGAAGACGACGGGGAGCTTGAACACGCCCGCCATGTTCATCCCTTCGTGGAAGTCTCCCTTGGAGGTGGCACCGTCCCCGAAAAAGGTGACCACGGCGATGGGGTCTTTCCGGTAGCGTGCACCCATGGCGGCACCGACGGCGTGGGGGATCTGGCTGCCGACCGCGACGCAGAAGGGGAAGATATTGAACTCGGGTGGCACCTTTTGGGCCCGCTCGTCACCGGTCCAGTACTGGAAAAGCTGGGGGATCGGGAAACCGAGGGTGAGGTGGACCCCCATCTCCCGGAAGGAGGGAAACAGCCAGTCAGTGGGGGACATGGCGAGGGCGGTGCCGATCTGCACCGCCTCCTGTCCCATCACCGGCGGGTAGGTGCCGATACGCCCTTCTCTCTGCAGGGCGACCGCCCGCTCGTCGAAGGTGCGGGCGAGCACCATCGCCTCGTACATCCGCCAAATCTCCTGGTCGGAAAGCGGCGGCATCAGCGACTCATCGACTTGGCCGTTCTCATCAAGAACGCTCAGCCGGCACACCTCGAAAGTAGCGATTATCTGTTGGGGCATGGTGATCGCTCTGGCTTTAATGTGATGTCATCCAATGAGAAAAGTGTAGACGACACTCTTACGTTGTCAAAGGGGCGGTCTCATTCGCGCCGCCGCTCCGGATCTCCAATGAGAGGCCTCCAAACGACGCAGCCGGGCCTCAGGTCCCCTCCCCGTCTCACCTTTTCTTGATCTTCCCGTAGATCACCGGCACCAGCGCAAACAGCCCCAGCAACGCAAAGGAGCCGAGCACCCGCGCTGATGCCACGTCCCGCAACGAGTTGATGGAAGCGAGGCTCGCTCCGGCGTTCACGTAGACGAAGCCGCCCGGGATGATGCCGACCAGGGTACCGATCACGAAGGTGCCCAGGGGAAGGCGGGTGAGTCCCGCCGCCAGGTTGATCAGGAAAAACGGAAAGAGCGGCACCAGCCTGAGAAAGAGGAGGTAGTTGAAGCCGCGGGACTCAAGCTCCCGGTTGAGCCCCTCCAGCTTCGGCCCGAAGCGGTCGAGGACGAGGTCCCGCAGCAGGTAGCGCGCGACCAGAAAGGCAAGGGTGGCGCCGATGGTGGCTGCGATGACGGCATAGACGGTGCCGAGGAGGGATCCGAAGACGGCGCCGGCGGCCAGCGAGAGGATGGCGGCTCCCGGAAGGGAGAGCGCCGTCTGGGCGATGTAGATCGCCATGAAGAGCGCGACCGTCCCCCCCGGATGAGCTACGTAGTAGGCGGCAAGAGTGGCACGGTTCGCCTTGAGGGAATCAAGGGTCAGGTAACGGCCGAGGTCGAAGTAGAAGAAGATCCCGATCGCCAGCACGGCGACCAGGAACAGCAGCAGTTTTTTCAGGTTCATCAATCAGCCTCGTCAAGCGTACCCTCCCCTTCACGAGGAGGGACAGGGTGAGGATGGGGTAAATGGATTTTCCTACCGTCTCTGCAACCTGAGCCACCACTCCAGCAGCCTCTTGACCCGCGGTGTCAGCCGTGTCCTGTTGTAAGCGTCGGCCAGCTTCTTGATTGCCTCACCTTGGGTGGGATATGGGTGGATGGTCTTGCCGATGGCGGAGATGCCGAGCCCGGAGGAGATGGCCAGCGACAGCTCGTTGATCATCTCTCCGGCGTGACGGGCCACGATGGTTGCACCAAGGATGCGATCGGTCCCCTTCTTCAGGTGGACACGTGCGAAACCGTCCGTTTCACCGTCCAGTACCGCGCGGTCCACATCCGAGAGCGGCACCGTCAGGGTAAAGACCTCCATCCCCTTGGCGGTCGCCTCAGCCTCGTACAGCCCCACATGCGCAATCTCCGGGTCGGTATAGGTGCACCAGGGGATGGTGAGCGCGCTGTTCTTCTGCCGCCCCATGAAGAGAGCATTGGCGATCAGGACCCGCGCCTGCGCATCAGCCACATGGGTGAACTTGTAGCGCGAGCAGATGTCGCCTGCCGCGTACACCCGGGGATTGGTGGTCTGCAGGGTATCGCTCACCTTGACACCGTCCTGGTCATAATCGATGCCCGCCGACTCCAGCCCCACTCCTTCCACGTTGGGAGCGCGTCCGATGCCGACCAGCACGGCGTCCACCGCAAGCTCCAGCCTGCTTCCGTCCCGATCCAACAGCAGCACCTTGTCGGCACCGCGGCTCTCCACCCGCTCGATCTTCACCCCGAACTCGATGGTGATTCCCTCGGCAAGGAAAGCCTTCTGCAGGATGGCAGCTGCATCCCGGTCTTCCCGCCCGAGGATCTGGCTTCCCCGCTCCAGCACGGTGACCTTGCTGCCGAAGCGCGCAAAGGCCTGGGCAAGCTCGCAACCGATGGGCCCCGAGCCGACCACCGCCAGTCGACGGGGCAATTCCGTCAGCGAGAAGACGGTTTCGTTGGTGAGGTAGCCGGCCTCGGCAAGCCCCGGGATCGACGGCGCGGCCGCGCGCGCACCTGTGCAGAGTGCTGCCTTGGTGAAAGAGAGCTTGCGTCCCTCGACCTCGACCGAGTCAGGCCCGATGAATTTCGCCTCTCCCAGGTAGACATCGACACCGAGCTCATCGCGGAAGCGTCGGGCGGAATCGTGCGGGCTGAGGGCGGCCCGCAGCCGTCGCATCCGCTCCATCGCCATCGGGAAGTCGGCGCCGACTTCGTTCCCGCCCCGTACACCGAACTGCGCACTGGAAGTGGCATCGAAGACGGCACGTGACGCACGGATCAAACCCTTCGATGGGACGCAGCCGACGTTGAGGCAGTCTCCGCCCAACAAATGCTTCTCGACAAGAGCGACCTTGGCACCCAGCCCCGCCGCGCCGGCGGCGCAGACCAGCCCCGCGGTGCCGCCTCCGATCACCACGAGGTTGTAACGGCCCGACGGCACCGGGTTGATCCAGTCCGAAGGGCGGACATTCTCAGAGAGAATCCTGTTTTCTTCAGTATCAGGTGTCAGCACCAGCCACCTCTCACCAATCTGCCTCCACTTCCCGTGCTCCATCCGAACATCTCCGGATCAATAGCGCCTCTTCCTCGGATATCCCAAGTGAAAGCAGGAACTGATGGTGGGCCTCCGGAGCCCGTATTTCAAATTCCGCATGCCACTTCATCATAGCAGCCTCGTCCATCCCTTGCATGCCGACTACTCACAGGGAGCTGCACTGACCCCTTGCCTTCCTGGAGAAGATAGGAATCTATGCCCCTTGACAGGTGTAAACTATTTGTTTACAGTTTGCTCCATGATCGCATCCTTTGCCAATAAGGAAACTGAGAGGCTCTTTGCGACGGGAAAGTCAAAAAAACTCCCTCCGGATATCATGCCACGTGCGATCATGCGCTTGACACAATTGGACAACGCACGCGAGGTCACTGACTTGCGAATGCCACCGTCAAACCGGCTTGAAGCCCTTTCAGGCAACAGGGCAGGCCAGTGGAGTATCAGAATCAACGACCAGTGGCGCATTTGTTTTTCGTTCGTAAATGGTGATGCAACAGCAGTCGAAATAACGGATTACCACTAAGGAGTTCCCATGTCGATTACAAATGGCCTGCCGTCCATACATCCTGGCGTATTCTTGAAGGAGTTACTTGACGAACTTCACATCTCCCAGAACGCTTTCGCAAAAGTGATCGGTGTTTCTCCCATGCGGGTTTCGCATGTCATCAAAGGAACACGGCCCGTCACTGCAGAGTTGGCGCTACTTTTCGGCAAAGCCTTTAATCAGACCCCCACCTACTGGATGAATCTGCAAACGACCTATGATCTAAAGACGGCCGAAAAGGCGCTCGCCTTAAAGGTACGGCAAGTTCATCCACTTTCGCAGGCTGCATAGCTGAGGGGAAGTGGGCTGCGGGGACGGTTCTTCATATCTTCGTTCTGAGGATCACCACCCGGCCAAATGTGAAGATGTGAATAACGCTTTTCTGAAGGCCTTTCTCCCTGTAGGCCACTCTCCAAGCCGGTGCAGATTAACACGCTCAGTTAGCGCATATCAATTGATATTTCCTCTGAAAAAAGGAAGGACTGATCGGCAAATAGACAAGCAAAAACCCGCTAAACCTGAATTACAAGTTTAGCGGGTGTGTATGAAGTCCCTGCTCATATGCCAGCTCTCAGGAATAATGTATATCCTTCAGCGGGAACTGTCGCCTCCTTCACGATCTGGGAGATCGACACCCCGATTTTTATATCTTCACAGTCTTATAGAGGAAGTTCTTGAACCTGAAAAACCTTTTCCTCTCTTCCTCGTCCTCCTGGACGTTGCCGTTCACGGCTTTGAGATGCCTGGCTATCTCGGGCATGCTCTTGCCGGCGGCGGCGCGGCTTTGGTCGACCACCATGCAGACCACATCCCTGGAGATCCGGCTCTGCGAGTACGGCTCGTAGACTGCTTCCCAGAAGTCCTTTCCTGCCGCGATCTCCCTCATGATGCCGCCGGCCACCTCTTCGGCGAGCCGCTCGGAGACGGGCGCGGGCTGGCCGCGCATGCCGTCGCGGATCGCGCGCCGGATGTCGTCGCCGTTGATCACCTTGCCGCTTCTGAAAAACATCGCCCGCAACAGGATACTGCGCAGCTCGCGGATGTTTCCCTTGTAGTTGTGGCTGACCAGCGCCTCCTTGGCGTCCTTGGAGAGGCTCGGGGAGTCGTCGCGCCCTTCCTCTTCGCGCCCGCGGTAGGTCCGGTAGAGCTTGCCGAGGAAGTGGGTGGCGAGGTCGGGGATGTCCTCGCGCCGCTCGTTCAGGGAGGGCACCACCACGGAGAGCTCGGTGAGCCGGTGGTAGAGGTCCTCGCGGAAGTTGCCC
>NZ_DATFBA010000195.1:0-4987 GCF_035254065.1 Geomonas sp. | reverse complement strand
TCCCCTTCAAGGGGAGGGTCAGGGTGAGGATGGGGTTCGCTACAGCTTGCGCGGCTTGGTCATGTTCTCCGGTTGCAGGATGTCGTCCAGGGCCGCCTTGGTCAGCCACCCCTTCTGGAGCACCAGGTCATAGACGCTGCCGTTGGTCTCCAGCGCCTCCTTGGCGATCGCCACCGACTTCTCGTACCCCAGCACCGGGTTGAGCGCGGTGACCAGGCCGATGCTGTTCTGCACGTACTCCCGGCACCTCTCCACGTTGGGCTGGATGCCGTCGATGCAACGGCTGGCCAGGGTGATGGCGGCGTTCTTCAGGATCATCAGCCCGTGCAGCAGGCAGTAGGCGATGATCGGCTCGGCCATGTTCAGCTCCAGCTCGCTCGCCTCCGAGGCCATGGTGACGGTGACGTCGTAGCCGATGATGGTGAAGCAGACCTGGCTCACCATCTCCGGGATGACCGGGTTCACCTTGCCAGGCATGATGGAGGAACCGGGCTGCATGGCCGGCAGCCTGATCTCGTAGAGGCCGCAACGCGGGCCGGACGACATCCAGCGCAGGTCGTTGCAGATCTTGGAGAGCTGCACCGCCGCCCGTTTCATGTTGCCGGACATCTGCGAGAAGACGCCCGAGTCCTGGGTCGCTTCCACCAGGTTTTCCGCCTTGGTCAGGTTGAGCCCGGAGACCGCCGACAGCTTCCGGGTGACCAGCTCCGCATAGCCGGGAGGGCTGTTGATGCCGGTGCCGATGGCGGTGGCTCCCATATTGATCTCGGTCAGTTCCTCGGCCGCGGCACGCATGCTCTTCATGGCGGAGCCGATCATGACCGCATAAGCGCCGAACTCCTGCCCCAGGGTCATCGGCACGGCATCCTGGTTTTCCGTGCGCCCCATCTTGAGGATCTGCGAGAATTCCTGCTCCTTCGCCTTCAACGAGGTCTGCAACTCGCCCAGGGCACCCAGGGTGTCCTGCAGCGACTGGTAGACGGCGAGCTTGATGGCGGTCGGGTAGGCGTCGTTGGTGGACTGGGAGCAGTTGACGTCGTCGTTGGGATGCAGGTACTTGTACTCGCCCTTTTCGTGACCCATCAGCTCCAGTGCCCGGTTGGCGATCACCTCGTTGGCGTTCATGTTGGTGGAGGTACCGGCGCCCCCCTGGATCATGTCCACCACGAAGTGGCTGTGCAGCTTGCCGGCCAGGATCTCGTCGCAGGCCTGGCAGATCGCCTCCATCTTGTTCTTGGCCAGCACGCCGAGTTCCGCGTTGGCCTGGGCGGCGGCCTTCTTGACCATGGCCAGCGCATCGACGAAGTGGGCGAAGTTGGAAAGCGGCATCCCCGAGATGGGGAAGTTCTCCAGCCCGCGCAGGCTCTGCACGCCGTAGTAGGCGGCCAGCGGCACATCACGGTCGCCCAGCAGGTCATGCTCGCGGCGGACCGCCGTGACAAGCGCCTCCGGACCGGCCTGGCCGGCCATGATCTGGGCGGCAAGGTTCAGCCGCTCGCTCTGCCGCTGTGCGCAGCGGGCGACGATGCGGTAGAAGACGTCGGGCCGGCTTTTCTGCAGATCGGTCCAGACCTTGCGGGGGATCTGCAGGATAGTCGCCCCGGTGCGGGTGAAGGCGCTGGTGGCGTGAGGGGTCTCGTCCAAAAGGGCGCCTTCCGAGATCATGGCACCCTGGGCGAGGGTGGAGAGATGGACCGGGGAGCCGTGCAGCCCCCTCACGATCTCGATCTCCCCTTCCTCGACGAAGCCGCACCAAAGGCGAGGGGTCGATTCGTGGAACAGGTACTCCCCGGCGGCAAAGGTCTTGCGCTCCCCTTCCGCGGCGATCATCTTGAGATCGGCGGCGGGAATTCCGGTGGCGTTGGCTGCTTGCGTGATCAGATGATCAAGTACTGACATTTCTTCTTCCTCCTTACCTTGTGAAGCTGCAGTCAGAAGCGGGCGGGACCGTCTCGCCCGCGGACGGTCACAGAATCAGCTCGCCGAACAGGAACCCGAAGGCGACTGCGAAGGCGATGGTACAGGTGCCGGGGATCAGGAACGGGTGGTCGAAGACGTATTTGCCCACCCTGGTCGAGCCGGTGTCGTCGAATTCGACGGCGGCGATCAGGGTCGGGTAGGTCGGCAGCACGAAGAGGGCGCTCACCGAGGCGAAGGCGGCGACGGCCGCCACCGGGCTCACCCCCAGGGCCAGCGCCGCCGGCATGAGCGCCTTGGTGGTGGCCGCCTGGGAGTAGAGGAGCATGGCGGCGAAGAAGAGCACCACGGCCAGCATCCAGGGATAGGCCTTGAGCAGGTTGTCGGCGAACATCTCGATCTCCTTGATGTGCGCGGAAACGAAGGTGGTCCCCAGCCAGGCTACCCCCAGTACGCAGATGCAGGCGCTCATCCCCGACTTGAAGGTCGCCGCGTTGAGGATGTTCTTCGCGTCCACCTTGCAGAAGAGGCAGATCAGGGTGGCGGCCCCCATCATGAAGGTGATGATGGCGTCGTCACGCTTGAGGATGGGGGTCTTGATGAGGGCGAAGGTCGAGCTGATGGCCATGGCGTAGCAGACCACGCAGAGCAGGCAGATCCCGAAGATCAGCACGGAGCGCTTGGCTCCCGCCGACAGTTCCTGCACCGCTTCGGAGGAGGTTTCCATCCTCACCTGTCCCTTGGCCAGGCGCTCCTGGTAGATGGGGTCGTCCTCGAGATCTTTGCCCATGAAGTTCGCCACCACGGCCCCCAGCAGGCAGGCGAGGAAGCTGCTGGGGATGGCTACCATCAGCAGTTTGACGTAGTCGACCCCGAACTTTTCCAGCTCACTGGAGAAGAAGACCACGGCTGCGGAGATGGGGGACGCGGTGATGGCGATCTGCGAGGCGACGGTCGCGATGGAGAGCGGGCGCGACGGCCTGATCCCCTCGCGCTTGGCCACCTCGGCGATCACCGGCAGGGTGGAGAAGGCGGTATGCCCGGTGCCGGCGAAAAGGGTCATGCTGTAGGTGACCACCGGGGCGAGGAAGGTGATGTATTTCGGTTTGCTTTTCAGTACCTTGGTAGCGATGTGCACCAGATAGTCGAGCCCCCCCGCCACCTGCATGGCTGCGATGGCGGAGATGACCCCCATGATGATGAGAATGACATCAACCGGAATGGCACCCGGTTTCAGGCCGAAGCCGACTGCCAATACCAGCACGCCCAGCCCACCGGCAAAGCCGATGCCGATGCTCCCCAGACGCGCGCCCAGCCAGATGAACAGCAAAACGACCAGCAATTCGACGATCCACATGGCGTTCTCCACCCCATCCTTACCCCTGCCCTCCCCTTGAAGGGGAGGGGGAGCCGAGCATGGCTGTTAACTGTCTATCCAGAGAGAGTCCCCCGTGCGTCCCCTCCCCTTCAAGGGGAGGGACAGGGTGAGGATGGGGCCCAAAGCCTGCCCCTCCTCAGGGTGCCCGGTAGCGTCCGGCCAGGTTCAGGGTCTGGCCGGTCAGCTCTTCTATCCCCTGGGCATCGGTCTGCACGATCACCGAGGACCAGTTGAAGGAGAAGTCACCGCTGATCCCGGCCAGGGGGCCGGTGCCGCCGACGATGGTGCCCTTGACCGGGCTGCCCTGCTCCAGCCGGTCGCTCTGCAGTACGACGTAGAGTTCGGGGCCGGCCAGGTCCTTCCAGACGCAGCGCCCACTGATGCCGGTCGCCGCATCGGCCAGCCCGATGCAATCGGACCAGTAGTCCTTCTTGCCGCGCAGCGCCGTCTGCAGGCTCACGTGGCCGCCGATCTGGAAGGTGAACACCTGCCGTCCCTTCAGGAAGGAGAAGCTGGTCCGGGTGCCGTTGGCGATCCAGCTCCCCTTGAACTCCGCCGACTCCGCCGCCGCCTGGCTGCGGGTGATCGGCAAGATCGCGAACAGCAGCAAGAGCACACCGGCCTGTACCCAGATCCTCGACCTTCTGGTCATGACGCCTCCTTTCGTCCCCGGTTTGGAACGTGGGCCATCCACTTCTCCCGTCCTCCTCAAGCTCTCCCTCCCCCCACGGGGGAGGGCAGGGGTGAGGGAAGCCTCGCATCTTCGTAGAAAGTTCCCTCACCCCAACCCTCTCCCGGAGGGAGAGGGAGCTTTGTCATGGCTCGAACGCAGGCAGCGCGGACGCCCGCCATATCTTCTCGCAGTACTCCCGGATGGAGCGGTCCGAGGAGAACTTCCCCATACGGGCGACGTTAAGAATCGACATCTGCGTCCATTTCTCCTGGTCCCGGAACAGGGCGCTCACCCGGTCCTGGCACTCCAGGTAGGACTGGTAATCCGCCAACAGCAGGTAGGTGTCGTGCCCCAGCAGGTGGTCCACCAGCGGCTGGAAGAGGCCCGGCTCGCCAGGGGAGAACACCCCGGCCGCGATGGCGTCGATCGCCTCCTTGAGCTGCTGGTTCCCCTGGTAGAAACCGTACGGCTGGTAGCCTTGGGACTTCATCTCGCAGACCTGGGAGGCGTTCAGGCCGAACAGGAAGAAGTTCTCCTCCCCGACCTCTTCCCGGATCTCCACGTTGGCGCCGTCCAGGGTGCCGATGGTGAGGGCGCCGTTCAGGGAGAACTTCATGTTGCCGGTACCGGAGGCCTCCTTGCCGGCCATGGAGATCTGCTCGGACAGGTCGGCGGCCGGGTAGACCAGTTGGCCGTTGGTGACGTTGAAATCCGGGAAGAAGACCACCTTCAGGCGGCCGGCAACCTGCGGGTCGTTGTTCACCACCTCCCCCACCGAGTTGATCAGCTTGATGATCAGCTTCGCCATGAAGTAGCCCGGCGCGGCCTTGCCGCCGAAGATGAACGCGCGCGGGACGATGTCCTTTCTCGGGTCCTTTTTGATCCGGTTATACAGGGTGATGATGTGGAGAACGTTCAGGTGCTGCCTCTTGTACTCGTGAATCCGCTTTACCTGGACGTCGAAGAGCGTATCAGAATCGATCGCTATACCGGTCCGTTCCTTGATGATGGCGGCAAGC
>NZ_DATFBA010000194.1:0-8373 GCF_035254065.1 Geomonas sp. | reverse complement strand
ACGTCGAAGGCGGCGGTGTGTCCGACATCCCCTCTCCCGGAGGGGGAGGGTTAGGGAGGGGGAACTCCGCCGTCCCATAGACGACAGCACCCATAATGCAGCAGTGCTCCACCCTCCCATCCTCCCCCCTTCGGGAGGAGGTGTAATTGGTCTCACGGCCTCCCGAGCACTCTGTTCCGTCCGCCGCGCTTTGCCTGGTACAGCAACTGGTCCGCATAGGCCAAGAGAGACGGTGCATCGGCGCCATCCTCCGGATAGCAGGCGACCCCCACGCTGATGGTCACCTTGCCGAGCGGCTGTTTCTCCCGCCCCGGGAACGGCTCCGCCTCCACCTTCGCCCTCAACTCCTCCGCTATCTTCAGCGCCCCTTCCTTCGGGGTCTCCGGTAAAAGCAGCACGAACTCCTCGCCACCATAGCGCGCCGCCACATCGGTGCAGCGCACGCTCCCCACCAGGATTGCCGACAGTGTCTTCAGCAGCTTGTCCCCTTCCGGGTGACCGTGGGTGTCGTTGAAGGTCTTGAAGTTGTCCACATCCATGAAGATGATGGAGCACTGCTTCTCATACCTGCGGGACCTGGCGATCTCCACGGCCAGCGTCTCCTGGAAATGGCGGTGGTTGAAAAGCGAGGTGAGGCCGTCCTTGAGGGCCATCTCCTTCAGGACTACGTTGGCCTGCTGCAGTTCTTCATTGGCTTTCTGCAGCTGTTCCACAAGTTGGCGGTTCTGCGCCACCAGCCTCGCCTTCTCCGCCGCCCGGCCGGCAACCGCGGAGATCAGGTCCAGGCTCTCGAACGGCTTGATCAGGTAGTCGTAGGCACCTGCCCGCAGCGCGGTGACCGCGCTGTCGAGGGAGGCATGGCTGGTCATGATCACCACCTGGCTATCCGGGTTGTGGCGCTTTATCTCGGTCAAAAGCTCGATCCCGCTCATCCCCCCCATCCTGATGTCGGTGATCACCAGGGGATGCGAGACTGCGCGAAACGTCTCCAGGGCCTCCTCGCCGCTGGCGGCCTCGGAGACTTTGAACCCGTCCGCCTCCAACACCTGCGACAGGACACTTCTCAGGGTTTCCTCGTCGTCGACCACCAGTAAATTCATCGCGTCGTCCATTCGATACCTCCTTGTTAGCCGAACGCCCCGCCAAACCCATCCTCACCCTGTCCCTCCCCTTGAAGGGGAGGGGATGTAGGGGGGACTCTCACAGGAGATAACAGACTAGTTGTTCAAGTGCCGGTAGCGGCGGGCAGCGTGATTACGAAAATCGCCCCCAGCCCCTCACCGCCTTCCACCCGGATGTCGCCCCCGTGATCCTTGATGATGCCGTAGGTGACCGAAAGCCCCAGCCCGGTCCCCTGCCCCGCCGGTTTCGTGGTGAAAAATGGCTCGAAAATCTTCTGCCTGATCTCCTCCGGGATGCCGGGTCCGGTGTCGGTTACCCGGAGTTCCACTCCAGCTGTCCCGGTCCTGCTGGCGGCCAGAGTGACTTTGCCGGAATTGCCTCCCATTGCCTGCTGCGCATTGATCATCAGGTTCATCAACACCTGCTGCAGTTGGTTGGCGTTTGCGTTCACCGTCGGCAATCCCTCCTCCAGCTCCTTTACCACGGTGACCCCATTGATCCCCAGCTGATGATCAACGATGGCGATGGCGTCCTCCACCACCTGGGCGATCTCCACCGAGCTGAATTCCACCTGCTCCTGGCGGGCGAACTTCAGCAGGTTCTCGATGATGGTCTTGCAGCGCTTGGTCTCTTTCTCGATGATCCTCAGGTTCTTCTCCAGCGGGTTCCCTTCGCCTGCCCCCCTCAAAGAGAGCTGAGTGATGCCCAGGATGCCGGCCAGCGGATTTTTCACCTCATGCGCGATGCCGGCGCCCAGGGAGCCGAACGCCGCCATCTTCTCCGACTGCACCAGCTGAACGTACAGCTCCTTCAATGCCTTCTCCCTGTCCTTCAACTCGACCGCCATCCGGTTGAAGGATCCCGACAGCGCCCCGATCTCGTCCCGCGAATCAGCCTCCACCTCGATCTCGAAGCGCCCCTGCCCGACCATGCGGGTGGCTTCGGAGAGCTTCTCGATGGGACGGGTGATCCGGTGCGACCAGAACAGGCTCAGGATGGCCGCCGCACCCAGAAGGGTGAGGGATATCACCAGCAGGTCGGTGATCAGCTCCCGCGAGGTAAGGTAGGCGGCACTTTTGGGAATCTGGACACCGGCAGTGAGGCTTCCGCAGGGGACTTTGGCAAAGCCTCCCACCATCCCCTTACCCCGGCTCTGGTATTCCAACGTCATCCCTGCCGTCCGCAGGTGCCTCACCTTCCCCCACCAGCTCGGATCGGCGGCGGTCGCGATTCGGGTACGATCCGAGTGGGCCAGGAAACGCCCGTCGCCATCCAGCACAAAGGTCTCGAAGACCCTGGAGCGGCGGGCCAGGCTCAAGAGCCGGTCCAGACGGATGACGCCCGAGGTGGTGACCGCCTCCTTCCCCTCTTTGGCCGGTTGGAAGACGGTGAGGGTGATGGTAGGGAGCCTCGGCGACACGGTGGAATTTTCCACATACGGCTCCTGCTCGGTAAGCACTGAGGGGAGCGGGTGCATCTGCCGGAAGCGTAGCAAGTCCTCCTTGGCGACGCCGCTGGCTTTTAGGCCGGCTGCGTCGTACACGGTCTCCTCCCCGCTCTCACTGAGGCGGGTCACCATGACGAACTCGCCGAACTCCTCGAAGAGCCCCTGCAGGACTTGCCGCCTCCCTTCGTTCGGCTCCTCGGCCATCACCTTGGAGAACAGCCTCAGCCGCTCCCGGTAGCCCACCATCAGCGCGTTGGCCTCTGCCGCCGTATGCTGGACCACGGTGGAGGTCAGATCGTGGATGTAGGCGGTCTTATCCTCATGAAAGAGCCTGGCCATGGTGAAGGTGATCAGGCTCAACACCACCGTGACCACCAGCAATTGGGCGACCAGTATCTTGAACCTGAGCGGGAACTTCAGTTTGTTGTCCATTCCCGGCCTCCTCGGGACCTTCCCGTTTCTATTGCAAAATGATCTTGCCCTGGCTCCCGCCATAAACGATCCGCGACGCGTAGCTGACATTCCCCGCGCCGTCCACCGCCTCCACCCTGATCAGGTTCACGCCGGGCTTCAAGGAAAGCGTTTGGCTGAAACCTCCGTCGCCATCGATTTCCACCTCGACTCCCTCGACAAAGACCTTCGACCCCGCAGGCGCTGTCCCTGACAGGACGAAGAGGCCCACGGCCTGCTGCCCGGACGGGAAATTCACCGACAGCTTGGGGGCTGCAAGCACCTGGACCAACTCGCACTCACCCGCCTTGCTGAAGGCCCCCTCCCTCCCCTCTTCGATCCTGCTGACGCGCCAGTAGTAGTTTCCCTGGGAGAGCTTGCCGGTAGCGAACTCGTGGGTGAGTCCGCCCCTCTCACCCCCCGGTGGAGTGCCCCGGCTGGAGAGCTTTTCATCGATCAGGCATTTTGCGAAGTGCGGGTCGCGGGCGAGCTGAAAATGAAAATCCCCGTCCGGCCCGGCCCAACGGAACCGGACGACGGGAGGCAGCAAGCGGTAACGGTAGAGCGCCCTTCCTTCCCCAACGGTCGGTGCTGCAGGCAGGGGAGCAGGTCCGTCCACCACCACTCCCTTCCTGAGCAGCACACCATAATTCGCCGGCACCCGGATCATCCTCCCCTTCCCTTCCAATTGCGCCTCACCCTGGTACACGGCGAAGCCGGCACTGTCCTTCCCCATGGGAGCGACATGGAAGCGGGCGGCACCGGACGAGATGCGTGCCAGGTGCCCGGCCGCCCTCAGTTCCAGCCCCAGCTTTCTACCCGCCGAAAGGTTGCCGCGCACTTCGCCGTCCACCTGCACCCGATAGCTGCGCGGCCCCGCCTCATCTTCGGCATTGAGCCGAGTCACCACTATCAGCGAATTGCTGCCCAGCTGCAGGTGATCGCTGGGGCCGAAGGATATCGTGGCGCCGGAATGATCGAGTGTCTGCACGGCGTCCTGGCTGAAAAGGGACATCCCCTTGCTCGCCCCGCCCCAGGCCACCGAGTTGCCGCGCCGGAAGCGGACATCGCGCTTGAGCGAGGAGAGCGTCGCCTCCGCCTGCCGGCCCCCCGCATAGCGAGCCGGCCCCAGTTTCTCCTCTTCCCCCACCAACTCCTTAAGGGGAGTCCCCTCCGGGAACATGGCGTGCAGCGAGACCATGAACAGCGAAAAAAGGATGAGCACGAGCAGCAGCGATCCGCAGGTCTCCAGGGCCGCCACCCGCCATCTTCTGCTCCCAGCTCCACGTGTCATGGACGCTCTCCCTCGGTCACCGGCTGCGCAGCCGGCGATGACGTCACCAGTCGCAGGTTCAGGAGCTTGGAGCAGCCGGCCCCGTTGCGGAGCACCAACCCCAGCACCCTTTCTTTTGCGCCAAGCGGAAGGGGAACCAGGAAGCGCCCTTCCTTATCCAGCGATACCAAGTGCCCCTGCAGCTCGACAGTGGTTCCCGCATCGACCTCGCCGGCCAGGGTGCAGGTGGCCGTTCCCGATCCGCTGACGGAGAGCCAGCCGTCAGAGGCGCCGTAAGCGACCTTCCTCTCTCCCAGCGGCCCGGCCAGCCGCAGGGCAGGCACCGGCAGGGTCGTGGCCAGTGATCGCCCCTGTGAGTCCCCCATCTCCACCTTGAGCTGGGCGGTTTCCGCCGCGATGGCGGTCTGGAAGCGGCCGAGCCCGTCAACGGCGACCTGCTTGCCATTGATCACTACGAAGGGAGCCGTCCGGAACCTGTCCTTGGGCGCGACAGGAACCCTCTCCTCAAAATTCCCCTTCAACTCGACCCGCCTGTTCAACCGCCGCCCTTGGTCGGTTTGGTTGTCGGCTATCGGCCTGGCTTTGCCGTACCAGCGCCGGATCAGCCGCGATGCCGGGATTCCCTCCTCCCGCACCAGGTAGAGGGCAGCCTCCTTGCAGCGCTTCCTGGAGAGTTCCATGTTGTATTTAACCGTCCCTACACCGTCGGTATGCCCCTCGATAATGACCTTCTCATTCGGGTGCGCCTTCAGCACGCGCGCCGCCCCCTTCAGCAGCCGCTTGGCCTCCGCCGTCAGGCTCCAGGTGTCGAAGACGAAGGCTCCGCCGGCCAGGGTGACGAGGACAGCCTCGCTGCGGTTCACCCCGAACAGGTCCCTGCCCGTCGTGAAAGTCGAGCCGTCCTGGTAGGTGACGCTGAGCTGGTATTGGTAGATCTCACCTTCCCGCAACTCGCTTGCGCCGCTATCGCCCGACCAGGAAAGCTGCCTCGGCGGCGCTCCCTGCCCGGTGAGCGAGCGAAGCACTCTCCCGTCGGCGTCCCGAATATCGAGAGCCCAGGATCTGACCAGTTCGGCCTGCTGAACGCTGGCGGTAAAGCGAAGCGGAGCAGACGGCCTCCCCTTTTTGAGATCGACAGATCCCTCCAGCCGTTCCCGGCTCACGGTCACCGCAGTGGAGGGGAGCCGCGCCGGCTCGCCGTTCACCAGCAGGGTAAGGAGTTCCGCGCTCCCGGAAAGGCGCAGAGGCTCGTCCAGCCGCTCCGCCGATGCCAGCAGTACCGGAACCGGCGGAGGTTGCTGCGCCTTCGGCTGCCGGACCGCAGGTTCTGCCGTGGGAGGAGCGGCAACCTGCACCGGCTTGGGAGGCGGGAACGCCGCCACCTTTCGCTCCTCGCTTTCGAACATGTCCTCGTCGAACTTGACCTTCACGCCGAAGAAGGGGCCATGCCCCTGGAAGGTCTCGCCGGTCAGGTCCTTATCGTCCAGGCGGGCGTAGTTGTAACCGGCGGAAAGCACCACGTTGCGATAGACGCGATACCCGGCACTGGCCACGCTCCCGAGGCTGTGCTGGCCGGTGTCGTACTGGTTCATGAGCTTCAGGTACACCGAGAGTTCCCAGCGCTCCGCCAGATCATAGGAGAGGCCGGCGAGGATGAGATCGGTGTAGCTGTCGTAGTCGTGGCCACTGGCGCTGGACCAGCTGAACTTCCCGGCGTATTTCCCCTGCACCGTCCAGTCCTTCACCAGGCGGTAGGTTCCCT
This sequence comes from Geomonas sp., assembly GCF_035254065.1. Classification (GTDB taxonomy): domain Bacteria; phylum Desulfobacterota; class Desulfuromonadia; order Geobacterales; family Geobacteraceae; genus Geomonas. The sequence goes on along the minus strand of NZ_DATFBA010000194.1, from coordinate 2,298 downwards.
CGTTGGAGAGGGTCAGCCACCGGTTGTCGCCGGTGCCGGTACTCGGGCAATCGTCGATCTTGTAGCGCAGCAGGCTCAGGAGCTGCAGGGGGTTGCCGGCCAGCGGACGAAACGAGCTCCCCAGGTAGCCATCGAAGAGGTGGTCGTGGCCCGCATCGGCGTTCTTGTCGGAGAAGGTCCCCTTGCCAAGCAGGGTGAGGGCTCCGGTCGCCTTGTAGGCGAAGCCGGCGTTGTAGAGGGAGGTCGTCTCGCCGGGACCGGTGCGGATCTCATAGCGGCCGGTGAGCTTGAGGTCCTTCTGGCGCAGGTACTCACCAGCCAGGGTGAAAGCGGTGCGGGTCCCGCTGATCCCCTGAACAGTCTGCACCCGCTCAAAGGAGGAGTTGAGGAGGATTCCTTCGGCCAGCCGATAGCGGCTGTTCAATCCGAGGATGGCCTGCCCGCGCTCCTGCGAAAGGGAGTTCTCGATCTGGTACCCGGTCCGCGACTCGATCGCGATGTCGTCTCGGTCGAGAAGCTTGCTGGTGACCTCCGTGCTGCTCTGCTCGGTGGTGCCAGCCGTCCCCCTGGAAACCTGATAACCAGTCGTGAGCCGCATCTTCTCGTTGATTGTGCTTTCTACCCCGAAGCGGGTGGCCTGCCGGATGTTGGGATGCCCCTCCTGGTACTCCTCGGTGGCGAAGAGCTTGGTGGTGTCGTTGAGCCGATAATCGAGCTTGAGGAAGGTGCGGGATTGGTACTCCGCCACGTTGGATGGGGCGAGGAGCTGGTCCCGCCGGAGGCTTCCGTCGAGCCGGGGGAGGATGGGCCCCTTCACTCCGGCGTAGAGTAGGTTGGACCGACCTTCCACACCGGGCTTCTCCTCCTCGATGCTTTTGAAGCCACCCTCCGTTTCCCAGAGGGAGAACTTCCTGAGCACGCCCGCCTGGTTGCCGTACTGCTTGGTCCGGCTAATGTCGTCCTTCTGTACGAAACTCTCCGCGAAGAGGAGCGTCTCGGGGATTCCCCGGTAGTCAAGGCGCCCGCCATACTTCCGGGTGCCGATCTCGTTGCCGGTCATGGAGCTGTTGAAGAAGTTGGTATCGACTTTGCGGTAGTAGCCTCCCAGTGCCAGTGAATCGAAAAGGCGGGCGGTGAGCTCGCTTTTGTAGGCGGTCCCCCTTCCCCGTTCCAGGGTATCGCTGACCGCCCCCTCCCCTTTGAGGCTGAAGCGGTCGCCGAACTTCAGGCCCGCGTCGAAGCCGTAGAGGGTGGTATTTTTGAAGTCCTCCTGCTCGACCACGGCGGTGCCGCCGAGATAGGAGCCGGTTGCGGATTTGAGGAGGGCCCGGCCGCCGTAGACGTACTGCTCGGAAAAGGAGGTCTGGCTTTGGTAATTGACCACGATGGAGACTGGGTTCAGGTTCTGGTCAAGCGAGGGGACCGGCTCCTTGAAGAGGATGGTGCCTGCGTTGTAGTCGATCGTGTAATCGGCGTAGCGGAATTTCTCCGAGACGGAGATGAGCCGCTCCGAGTGGTAGCGGTCGCGAACTTCGATGCGGATGCGTTCGCTGTTTTCGAAGATCGGTTTCCTGGAGAGGAAGTAGTAGCCGGAGGTGCCGTTGCCGGGAATCTGGTCCCTCACCACCGACTCCTCGGTCTGGCTTTCGAACCCTTTCAGGTCCAGGTGTACAGTGTTCAGCTCCACCTTGACACCGTTCAGGGCCCGGTCATAGCGGGAGAACTCATTTTCCGAGAGGTCGGTGCGGTAGTCGCCGGCCAAGAGGTAGGAGCGGCCCGACTCCAGTTTCAAGTAGAGCTTGCTGCGGGACTGCGCCTGGTAGCCCATGTCCGTGGCGTCGCCGTAGACCGGGTAATACTTTTCCGGGTTGATAGCTTGGAAGACGCCGTCGCGGCGCTGCTTGTTGGAGTCGTAGGCGGCGGTCAGCAGGTAGTTGTCGAGGAGCGTGCCGCGGGTGAAGAACGCCAGCCGCTGGTCGTGGGAGAAGCCCTCCTCGAAGCGGGCCTCCTTTTGGATGGTGTTCAGGTTGCCGCTCACCTCCCTGGTGCCCACCGCCAGGTTACCAACGCCGACCAGCAGCCAGTCGCGCAGGAACGGCTGAGGTGTCGGAGCTGTCGGAGCTGTCGGAGCTGTCGGAGCTGTCTGAGCTGTCTGACTGGTCTGACTGGTCTGACTGGTCTGACTGGTCGGACTGGTCGGACTGGTCGGACTGCCCGGAGCGAGGGTGGCCGCCTGGCCGAGGCCGGGCAGCACCGCCAGTGCGAAATCCCCGCGGGCCGGCCCACCAAACGGCACCG
>NZ_DATFBA010000193.1:0-12873 GCF_035254065.1 Geomonas sp. | reverse complement strand
CCTTCCGTCCTGAACAGGTCCCAAAGCGCCGCCGCGGTGGCGTCAGCCGAGAGCGACTGCACCTTGCCGTCGCGGGCCTTGATGCCGCCGGACAACAGCGAGATGATGCGCTCGAATGCCGGCAACTCTGCGTCCGGAGTAACAACCCGGACCGGGTCGGGGCGCGGCGTCCCCACGCGGGCGGCGGGGAGGCTGGCACCGGAAGAGCCGATCTCCCAGAAGGGCAGCCCCAGCGAGGCGTGCCCCCAGACCTCGATCTCGGTGTCCAAGGCGGCGATCACCGCCTCCACGGAGGGGTACCTGGGGCTACGCACTTCCTCGAATAGCACGGTGCAGGGAAAAGCGGCCTCGACCGTCTGCTTGGCACCGCGGTCGCTCTTTCTGAGCACCTCCACCCCACCCTGGTTGGGGAGCAGGGAGACGGCGGCGCCGATGCAGGCTGTGCCGTTCAGGGCCGAGGCCAGGGCGGGCGCCGGGTCGTCGCCGCGGTCGGTCAGCCGATTGCCGGTGAAAAAGAGGGTCGGCTTCAGGATGGAGGTGATGCGTGCCAGCACGCGTCCCTCGGCCACGGCGTCGCCGCCGTCCATGCCATGGTCCCAGCAGCGGATCAAACGGTCCGCCCCCATCGAGGAGGCGAGCCGCAGAGAATCGTCGAGATCGCTCGGCCCGATGGCCAGCACGGTGACGGCGGCCCCGAAGGTATCCTTGAGGGCAAGTGCCTCTTCCAGGGCGGAGAGGTCAGCCGGGTTGGCGACCCGCCTCAGCCCCCGGTCGCTGATGGCCGCGCCGCGGGTGATCGGCTTGGCGGGGGGGCGGGGATCGGCTACCTGCCTGAGAAGTACGAGTATGTTGAGGTTTTCGATTGGCATGGGTTCAACTCCAAATGGTAACTACTGGAAAAGCCTGACCACAGAGGACACCGAGGTTCCACAGAGGTCTCAGAGGAAAGCGAGAGAAGCTATAGTTAACTTTGAAATCTCTGTGTCCTCTGAGCACCCTCTGTGTCCTCTGCGGCCAGGCTTTTGATGTTTGGTTAGGTCATCCGATAGGCCACGCCGTAGCCCCCCTTGGGGTAGCCCCAGCGGGTGAAGGCCTTCAGCTCGCAGACCACGTAGCAGGTGCCGCACTCAAGGCAGCCGTCGTGCACGAAGGTCATCTTCTGCTCTTCCTCGTTGTAGGTGTAGCAGCGGGCGGGGCAGCAGTTGGTGCAGCCACGGCTATCGCAGCCGACGCAGACATTGGGGTCCAGCACGATGTGCGGTTCGCGGTCGATGTTGAAGCTGGTGAAGTCGAAGATCTCATCTATGTTCATAATGCTCTCCATGCGCTGAAGCCGTCGGCGGCAAGGTTCTTGAGCCCCACCTTCTCGCGGGCAGCCTTCAGGAACAGCTTGGAGATGTTCTCCTTGGGGGTGCCGTTGATCTTGTACAGGTACTCCATCATGGAGCACATAAGCTCCGGGTACTCCTTGTAGATCCGGTCGTTGTGCAGCATGTGCGGGGCCCGGCGGTAGGTCTTCAGGTCCTTCATCACGTAGCTCTCATCCAGCATTTTCTTGTAGAGGGAGAGCCCCTTGCCGCTGAAATCGCCGTTCTTGTGGGCCTCGATCACCGCCTGGCCGGCTACCACGCCGGAGTGGGAGGCGAGGTTGATCCCTTCCAGGTTGACGCCGGTGGCATTGCAGAGGGCCGCCGCGTCGCCGGTGACCAGGATGCCGTCGCCCACCAGTTCGGGGATCATGTCGTAGCCCCCCTCGGGGATCACGTGGGCCGAGTACTCCAGGAGCCTGCCGCCCCGCACCATCTTGGCGACCTGCGGCTGCTCCAGGAAGGAGTTCAAGAGGTCGTAGGGGGTCTTGCCGCTCGCCTTGAGGCTGGCGAGGTGGAAGACCAGGCCGACCGAGAGGGAGTCGTAGTTGGTATAGAGGAAGGCGCCGCCGCGCACCCCTTCGGTGCAGCCCACGAACTCGTTGGCAAAGCCCTGCTCGCGCACCAGCCCGAAGCGGTCGTTGATCACGTCGCTGGGGAGATCGAGCAGCGCCTTGACGCCGACCGCCATCTGCCCGGGGTTGAAGGTGGGCTTCCGTAAGCCGGCCTTCAGCGCGGTGAAGGAGAGCACGCCGTCGGCGGCCACCACCACCGGGGCCTTGATGGCTCCCTTGCGTCCGACGATGGATACGCCGACTACCTTGCCGTTCTCCTTGATGACCTCATCCACGGTGGAACTGCAGATGAGGGTGGCACCCGCCTTGGCAGCCTCCTCCGCCAGCCAGCGGTCGAAGCGGGGGCGGAAGATGGTGTAGCCGTTGTAGGGGGTCTTGTCGAAGCTTCCCGCCTCGATCACGGTGCTGAAGCTGGACTCGTCCGTCATGAAGGTGACGCCCTTCTTGACGATGTGACGCTCCAGGGGAGCCCGGTCCCAGAAGTCCGGGAAGACCTTTTCCAGGGCGGGGAGCCGGTGCAGCACGCCGCCGAACATGTTCTTCTCGCCGGGGAAGGTGCCGCGCTCGATGAGGGCAACCTTCAACCCCGCCCGCGCCATGGTGAGCGCTGCGGAGGAGCCGGCGGGGCCTGCTCCCACCACGATGGCATCATACTGTCTGGTCATGCTGCACCTCCCACGGCGGTTTTGGCCCGGTCGATAAGCCGCGGCAGGATCTCTTTCACGTCAGCCACGAAACCTTCATCGGAGTTGGGGAAGATGGGGGCCTTGGGGTCCAGGTTGACCGACACGATGCGGCGGGAGTCCTTGATCCCCCCCACGTGGTGCATGGAACCGGAGATCCCCAGCGCCACGTAGAGCCTCGGGGTGACGGTGCGGCCGGTCTGTCCCACCATCCTCTCGAACCCGGTGTAACCCAGGTCGTACACCGGGCGGGTGACGCCGCAGGAGACGTTCAGAAGCGAGCAGAGCTCCTTCAGTTGGCCGAAGGTCGCCGGATCGCACCCCTTGCCGGCCGAGAAGATCACCTCGGCGTCCACCAGGTCCACGGTCTGCGGGTCGGGGGGGATGCGCACGGTGACCTTGGCGGTGGCCCCTTCCGGGGCGCTGTTCAGCTCATAGACGAACAGCTCGGGTACGGCAGGCTTGACGCTGGGGAGCAGCACCTGGCTTAAGAGACGGGTCGGAACAGTCATCACCAGCGGCTGCTCTGCGTCCCAGCTCCTGGTCTCGGCCAGCCGGACCCCCAGCACCTGGCGGGAGAGCTCCACCGCGCTGCCGAGGTTTTTCACGCTGTTGGTCTCGGTCATCAGCGCGGAGCCCAGCTTGGCGGCGGCGACCGGAGCCAGGGTGGCGCCCAGATCGTTGTGCGGCAAGAGCAGCAGGGTTGCGCCGGTTTCGGAAACCAGGGCGGCCAGCGCGCTACCCAAATGGGCCGGGAGATCCAGCAGCTCTGCGCCCCCATCCAGCAGCGTCACCGACGGGGTGCCGTAGCGGCCGAACTCTTCCTGCGCCTCGGCGACCGGGGGAACGGGAATCACCGCCCCCCAGCTAAAGCCGAGGATCTTGGCCAGGCGCGCCCCGTAGGAGAGGAGCCCCTTGCCGGTCTCGTCGAGCTCGCCAGCCGGCAGATCGACGAAGACGAGGATCTTGCGGTTGGCTTCCATCAGATCTCCCTCCCCACCCGGTGCCCTTCCCAGATGGCCATGTCGACCTTGCGGGGTGCGACGGAGTCGCCGATCCGGTAGAGTTCGGGGACCTTGCCCTTCAGCTCCAGGTAGAGGGCGTCGTCGGCCTTCTGCCCCATGGCGAGCACCAGGGAGTCGTAGGGGCCCCACTCATCCCAGATGTTGGAGTAGACGTTAAAGCCCTTGACCGTCTTGGCGCCCTTTTCGCCGGCCACCTCGATCACCGCGATGTCCGGGGTGAAGGTGACCCCCTTCTGCAGCAGACGCTGGCGGGTCAGGTAGAGGTCCTGGGTGGGGCCGAGCTCCGCGCCGATGAAGAGGCTGGAGGTGATCATGTGCACCTTTTTCCCCTGGTTGGCCAAAAGCTCCGCGGTCGCGGTGGCACGGTGGTGGCCGTCATAGTCGATCAGGCAGACGTTGTCTCCCAGCTCCGCCTCGTTGTTCAGCACCTGCCAGACGTTGAAGATGGCCGGGCCGTCGGCGCCGCCGACCGGATGGCTCTTGGGCTGGCTGCCGGTGGCGATCACCACCACGTCCGGCTTCTCGGCGAGCACCTTCTCGGCGGTCACCTCGACGCCGAGTTTCACCTTGACGCCCGCCTTGTCCACTTGGCTCTTCTCGTTCCTGGCGATCACGCCGAACTCGTCGCGCCCTACCCCTTTCATGCCGATCAGCACCTGACCGCCGAGGTTCTCGTTCTTGTCGACCAGGGTGACGTCGTGGCCACGGCGGCCGGCCATCTTGGAGGCCCACATGCCGGCCGGTCCACCGCCCACCACCATCACCTTCTTCCGGACGGCGGCCTTCTCCAGGGTCCCTTCGCCCCAGGCCTTCTCCCGCCCGACCGCCGGGTTCTGCACGCAGCCGATGGTCTTGTTCATGCCGATGCGGCCGATGCACCCCTGGTTGCAGGCGATGCAGTAGCGGATGTCGTCCATCCTCCCCTCGAAGGCCTTCTTGGGGAGGTAGGGGTCGCAGATCAGGCCGCGGCACATGCCGATCATGTCCGCCTGGCCGCTGGCCAGCACCTTCTCGGCCATGACCGGGTCGTTGATCCTGCCGGTGCAGAAGACCGGAAGCTTGATCTTCTCGCGGATGCCGGCGGCCAGCGGGATGGTGTAGCCGAGCGGGGTGTGCATGGAGCCTTCCACCAGGTAGAGATTGTAGAAGGTGGCGATGGAGAGGTCCATGAAGTCGATCAGGCCGCTCGCCTCGAAGAGGGCGCAGATCTCCTGCACCTGGGCGAGGTCGAGGCCGCCGGGGATCATCTCGTCGGCGCACATCCTGATGCCGAGGGTGAAGTCGTTGCCCACCGCCTTCCTGACCGCGCTGATGAATTTCAGCGGCGCGCGCATCCGGTTCTCCAGGCTCCCGCCGTACTCGTCGGTCCTGAAGTTGGTCAGAGGGGAGAGGAACTGGCGGGCGAGGCTCGAGTGGCCGAACTGCATCTCCAGGCCGTCGAAGCCCCCCTCGCGGGAGTGGATGGCGCTCAGTGCGTAGTAGCGGGCCACCTCTTCGATGTCCTCCGGCTCCATCTCCTTGGGGGTCTCCCGGAAGAGGACGTCGGGTACCGGCGAGGGAGCCCACACCGGCAGCCGGGAGAGCGAACCGTCACCCTGCTGGCCGTTGTGGTTCAGCTGGGCGAAGATCTTGGCGTCGTACTGGTGCACGTAGTCGGTGATCTTCTTGAAACCGGGGATGACCTCGGAATGGTAGACGTCGATCAGCTTCTCGTACGCCATGTCGGTCGGGTGAACCGTCAGCTCTTCGGTGATGATGAGGCCGGCGCCCCCCTTGGCCCGCTCACCCCAGTAGTACATCTGGCGCTCCGACGGGAGGTTGCCGATTGCCAGGTTGGTGAGGTGAGGCTGGAACGAGATGCGGTTTTTCACCTCCGTGGTGCCGATCTTAAGGGGTGAAAACAGGTTCGGAAACATCATGGTAGTAGGCTCCTCGACAAAAATTCGCGTTTGCGCGTGGCTTTTCGCGTTAAACCATCTCCCCCGGTTCCCGTGAGGGATGTGGAGGCATTGCACAGGGTGGGCACCGCCCACCGTCATCGAAGCCCCCCCCCACGTCCCCTCCCCTTCAAAGCTTGCCCGCCGTAGTCCTGGACGAAGGCGGGGGGAGGGTCAGGGTGAGGATGGGGTTCAGGCCGCAGCCTTGTTGGCGTCCGCGATGGAGGTCACGCAGCGCTCGAGGCACTCGGGGTCTCCACCGTTCAAATCGTTCTTCAGGTGCCAGGCCACCGCCGGGCAGCCGCCGTGGCACTGGTCGAAGCGCTGGCACTCCTCACAGGAGTGGATCCTCAGGCTCCTGAATGAGTCGTAGATCTCGGAGCTGTCCCAGATCTGCTGGAAGGTCTGCTCCCTCAAGGAGCCCGCCTTGAAGCGTTCGGTCTGCAGAAAGGCGCAGGGGTACATGTTGCCGGTGGGGCCGACGCAGCAGGTGAGCTTGGCCGCGCCGCACAGGTTGAGCCCCAGTCCCTGGCGCTCCTGCGAGGTGAGCGAGAAGAAGCTGTCGCCGGTCCTCACGTCGCCGCTGTTGGCGAGCCAGTCGGAAAAGGCGATCAGCTGCGCGGGGGTCGGGCGGAGGTCTTCCCAGTTGTCGGCGCCGCGGCCGGAGGGGCGGAAGCGGCTTACCCTGAGCGAGACGCCCAGTTCGTGCGCCATGGTGTGCATGGCCGGGATCTCGTCCGCGTTCTGCTTGGTGAGCACGGTGTTGATGCTGGTGGGGATCTTGCTGGCGGCCAGAAGCTTGAGAGCCTCGATGGCCCGCCGGTAGACCCCCTTGCCGCGGATGGCGTCGCAGGTCTCTTCGGTGGCGCCGTCCATGCTCACCTGGATCGCCACCAGGCGGGTCTTGGAGAGACGCTGCACCCTTGCCGCGTCGATCAGGGTGCCGTTGGTAGAGATGCAGGTCATGATGCCGCGCTCGTGGCAGGCGTCGAGGATCTGCTCGAAGTCGGGGCGCATGAACGGCTCGCCGCCGCCGAAATTGATCTGGAATACCTTTGCCTTATGGACCTGTTCCACCAGGTTGAGCGCCTCGGCGGTGTTGAGTTCCCCGTGGGCCGGCTCTCCGGAGGAAGAAAGGCAGGTGGTGCAGCGGAGATTGCAGGCCAGAGAAACTTCCCAGGTCAGGTTTACCGGGGAGCGCATCCCCATCTCTACGTATTTATTGCTCACGGAGGAATCCTTTTTCTAGAAGTTTCACGATCAGCTTCTGCAACGCAGGTTTGCTTCTTTCCGAGACCCCGGCGGGCAGCTCGTCCCTTCCCCGCACCGTCTCGAAGTAATCTTCCGGGACAAGCCCCCCGGTCTCGGCGAAGAGTAGGCGCGGCCCCCGTGAATCGTAAAACAGGAGGCCGAACCCTTCACGCCGAACGCGGCAGGCCGGATGGAGCGCTATACCTGCCGCCGCCATCTCAGTACACTCCGCAGATGCCGTCTATGGCCAGTTCCTCAACGTTGATCTCTTCGAGGATGCACGGTTCTTCAGTTGCCACTTCCACTGCGATGTTGGTAGTTTCCATCTTCTCTTCTCCTTTTTTGGTGCTGGTTTTGCCGCGGCTGGAATTCGCCTTGGCGTTGATGATCTCTCTATAGCAAGGCCGGTGCCAATTTTTAAAACGATGGTCTATGGCCTAATTACGGGGTGCCGGCAGAGAGCAGCGGTTGACGTGAAGTGGAAAAGTGTGGAGGAAATGGACAAAGCGGAGAGGTCAGACAGTTTCGTCTACGACATTTATTGGCGCGTTTCTCCACAACGTGGATTTTGTCTACACATAAATAAACTGTCGTTTGGCGTTTTGCCTTGTAGAGGATAAACGAAGGCGGAAAAAGTGCAAATTTTCCGGTTCCAGCAGTCACCGCTTCCGAAGGTGGGAGGGTCAGGGAGGGGGAGTTGCCGCCGGTGATGGCAATGCTGGTGACAACGAGAAACAATCCCCCCTGTCCCCCCTTTATCAAGGGGGGGACCTGAGGGCCGCAGGTCATCTCTGATCTGAAGATAATAAAAAAAGGCGCCGGCTTTAGCGCCGGCGCCCCTTGTCTTCGTGCTACCTGTCTTCCTTACTGCCCGAGGCTCGCCTTGAGGTCGCCCGCCACGTCGCCGATCGGGGCGATGTTGAAGTTATCCACCAGGAACTTGAGCACGTTCGGGGTGATGTAGGCCGGCAGCGAGGGGCCGAGCTTGATGTTCTTGATCCCCAGGTACAGCAGTGAGAGCAGGATGACGTGCGCCTTCTGCTCGTACCAGGAGAGGATGAAGGAGAGCGGCAGATCGTTGACGCCGCAGTTGAAGGCGTTGGCAAGCGCCAGCGCGATCTGCACGGCCGAGTAGGCGTCGTTGCACTGCCCGACGTCCAAAAGGCGCGGAATGCCGCCGATGTCGCCGAACTCCTCCTTGTTGAAGCGGTATTTGCCGCAGGCCAGGGTCAGGATCACGCAGTCCTTGGGCACCTTTTCGGCAAACTCGGTGTAGTAGTTCCTTCCCGGCTTGGCGCCGTCGCAGCCGCCGATCAGGAAGAAGTGCTTTACCGCGCCGGTCTTGACAGCCTCGATCACCTTGTCCGCCACGCCCAGTACCGCGTTGTGGCTGAAGCCGACCAGGATCTCCTTGCCGGGAGCGTCAGGCATGTCCGGGCTTTCCAGCGCCTTGTTGATGACGTCGTCGAAGTGCCAGCCGGTCAGGTGCTTGATGCCGGGCCAACCCACCTCGCCCCAGGTGAAGAGCCGGTCGTTGTACTGATCGGCAGGGCGCTGGATGCAGTTGGTGTTGAAGATGATGGCGCCAGGGAAGTTCTGGAACTCTTTGTACTGGTCCTGCCAGGCGCCACCGAAGTTGGCGTAGAGGTGCGAGTACTTCTTCAGGCCCGGATAGCCGTGGGCCGGCAGCATCTCGCCGTGGGTGTAGACATCGATCCCTTTTCCTTCCGTCTGCTTGAGAAGCTCCTCGATCATGCGCAGGTCATGGCCGGAGACCAGGATCCCTTTGTTCTTGCGAGTCCCCAGCTGCACCTTGGTCGGGACCGGCGCACCGTAGTGGTCTTCGTGCCCCTGGTAGAGCAGGCCCATCACCTGGATGTTCATCTTGCCGCATTCCATGGCGAGGCCCACGAAGTCGTTGAGCCCCAGGCTGGGGTCGGCAGTGGCGGCCAGCGCCTTGTGGTAGAAGGCGAAGACCTCGTCGTCCTTCTTGCCGAGGTGGTAGGCGTGGTTGGCGTAGGCGGCCATCCCTTTCAGGCCGTAGTTCACCAGTTCGATGGCGCACAGGACGTCGGGGTCGCTGTGCTGCGTCTTGACGCCGTGGGCCTGCCCCTGCGCGACCAGCCCCTCCAGGCTGTCGGCGATGATCCAGGCTGCCGGGCCGTCGGCAATGGCGGGAGCGGTGCCGCCATGCTTCTCGCGGTAGGCGGTCTCGTAGAGCACCTTAGCCTTTTCCTTCTCGTCGAAGCACTTCCTGAGCTTGCCCGCGATCTGCACCGGATCGAAATCCACGTTGGTGACCGTGGTGAAAAGCCCCTCGATCACAAACTTGTCGATCACGTCATCCTTCGCGCCCAACGCCCGCGCCTTGTCGGCATAAATGGCAAGGCCCTTCAGGCCGTAAAGCATCAGATCCTGCAGTGCCGCCACCTCAGGGTTCTTGCCGCAGACACCCACCACCTCACAGCCAGTATTCTTGGCCGCCTGCTCACATTGACGACAGAACATACCCATAAAGATTCCTCCCTTTTTTTTGACATCGTTGTCCGTGGATTGGTAAAAAGGCTGCTCTACTATAGCTGCGATTTTTGGATTTGCAATCACTAACGACAAAAACTGTCTTTTTGGTCCAAGCACCTCAAGAAGTCTGTCAGCAGCGGCTTTATCGGCAAGTAACAACTGTTGATAGAATATAGATAAGAGATAGCGGAAGGTGCTATAGTCACATCTGTAACTTCTCTAACATCAGCAGAGCAGCAAGGAGCGCCGCGATGGGCAAGGAAAACAAGCCTCTGTGCAAATGGGACAAAGACGACATAAAGGATCGCATCAAGGAACTGAAGAAGATCGTGTCCGAACCGCGCTTTGTCTGTCGCAAGTGCGCCAGGGTTGCCAAGAAGGAAGAGAACCTGTGCAAGCCGGAGGAGTTGTAAGGGGAAGGTTACTTCGGCAGGAGCGGTAAGGGCACCCGCGCCTGGTGCCCGGAAGGGTGCAGGCGCCGCAGCGCCCTACCCCGGTGTCGCCCCCGGCGGCACATCCTTGGCGGCGGGGGTTTGGGACAGCCATTTCATGATGGCGTTGGCGGAGGAGGGCTGTCGCTTACGGAATTCACTCCTCATCGACTCCATCAGCACCCCGATCCGGTCTTCGAAACTGAGCCAGCTCTGCCTGATCACGGCATCGAGTCCCTTGCCATCCTGTGATGTGCGGGCCGACCGCCAGTTACTCTCCAGGTGCAGCACCACCCCTTTTTGCTCCTCCACGAAACCGTCGATCACACCACAGATCTCCTCTGACAGATGGAGCCGCTGCTTCTGATAGGTCTCAACGAAAGAGTCACAGGTATTGCGGATACCTACCAGCATCCTCTCTGCCTGCTGCATCTCACCTTTGCTTAAACTGGCGCTGAACTCCTTCCCTACCCGCAGCAGATCGATCAGCGTCGCATACAGCTTCGCCATGCAATCGGACTTGTTCTCCTGGTCGACGATCTGCTCGGCCATTCCCTCTCTAAATCTCTTGAGCACCGTTTCGGCCTCCACGGCCAGCCGTTCACGAAACTCCTGCAGGCATTTGTCCGCCTGCTGCTTCATGAAGCTGTTGACCACCCAGTAACCGATGGCAATGATGCTGAAGAGTACGGCGCTCCCTCCAAGAAAGCAGAAGATGATCTCCTTCAGGCCCATGGCGTCCCTCCTGGAAGTGAACTCTCGCCTATCCGTGTAACTGTAACGGGGAAGATTTCGACGTCAATGGGACGAAGAAGGCTCTGTGACGATGCGGTCGATGAGCAGCAGGTGATAGCGCGCGTGTTGGACCAGGAAGTAGATCCACTGGTACATGTCCAGCCAGCCCAGCTGGTTGACCGACATGCGGATGGAGCAGAGCTTCCCCTCCCCTCGCGGCATGGCCGTCAAGAGTGCCAGGCACCGCTCTTTCTGGGCCTGCAGTTCCTTGCGCACCTCGGCCAGTGAGACCTTCCCGGTGGGTATCATGTGGGCGGGGGGCGGCCACGCGAATGCCCCCGGGACCGCGACCGGCACCAGCAGTTCGAGGTCGCTCTCGCCGGCAGGGATCTCCACCTCCCTGGCGCCGGCACGTCTGAGCGCGGTGCGGCACCCCTTCTCGATGGTCAGCAGCAGGAAGTGACCGGCCAGGGAGAGATGCTCAAGGTGCTCGCCGATGCTCCAGGCCCCCTGGTAGTCCGGCCGTCGCTCCAGCACCCTGTCGGGGAGATCGAATCTGCCGTCCAGGCGGGTGAATGTCTCTCTCACCGCGTCACGTACTGTTCCCGCCGTCGCGCAATTTGTCATAGTGCCCTCGCCCCCCCATTTAACGTTTCTTATGGCAATCACTTGATAATTAGCAAATACATCATAAACTACACTCTGTTGTTTTTGAAATTTCTTCAGTGATTCCAGTAGGGGAGCTCCAGGATCTGGTGACAGAGTATCAGTAAAGCAGTTCATGCTGAGTCTGTCGGGGCACAGTACCATTACATCTGATTAAGTATATTTTTTCGCTCACTCAGTGTGTTAGCTCAACGGAGGACCGGTATGAATCAGCAGGAAGGATACGCGAACGACGTCGTCAAGGGGTTCATCATCTGGAGCATGATCTGGGGTACGGTCGCCATCCTGCTTGGCGTGCTGATCTCGTTCCAGCTCGCCTTTCCCCAGCTGAACATCCCTCCCTACCTAAGTTACGGCCGTCTGCGACCGATCCACACCAATGCGGGCATCTTCGGGTGGGGGATCGGCAGCTTCATGGCCTTCTTCATCTACATGACCGAACGGCTCACCAAGACCAGGCTCTGGAGCTCGGGACTTGCCCGCGTGCAGCTCTGGCTCTTCAACCTCGCCATCGCGCTGGCCGCCGTCACCCTGCTGCTTGGCATGAACCGCAGCAAGGAGTATGCGGAGCTGGAATGGCCAGTGGCGATCCTGGTCGCGGTGGTCTGGGTCATCTTCGCCGTCAACCTGATCATGACCGTGGTGAAGCGCAAAGAGGAGCAGATGTACATCACGCTCTGGTATGTCCTCGCCACGCTGGTGGGGGTGGCCATCCTCTACCTGGTCAATAACGCCGGCATCCCGGTTTCCCTCACCAAATCATACTCGGCCTATGCAGGCGCCAACGACGCCAACGTCCAGTGGTGGTACGGCCACAACGCGGTCGCCATGGTGCTTACCACGCCCCCCCTGGCCATCTTCTACTACTTCCTCCCCAAGACCACCGGGGTCCCCATCTACAGCCACCGGATGGGGATGATCGCCTTCTGGAGCTTGATCTTCATGTACCTTTGGACCGGGGCGCATCACCTGCTCTGGACGCCGGTACCGGACTGGGTGCAGACGCTCGCCATGGGCTTCTCGGTTATGCTGATCGCCCCTTCCTGGGCGGCGGTCTTCAACGGCTACTTCTCCATGAAGGACCAGTGGCACCAGATGCGGGACAACTACCTCGCCAAGTTCCTGATCTTCGGGATCACCTTCTACGGCATGCAGACCCTGCAGGGGCCGGCGCAGGCGATCAGGACCTTCTCCGCCTTCATCCATTACACCGACTGGGTTCCGGGGCACGTGCACATGGGGACCCTCGGCTGGGTATCGCTGGTGCTATTCGCCGCCATCTACTACAGCGTGCCCAAGCTCTACCATACCGAGATCTACAGCGAGAAACTGGCCGACCTCCACTTCTGGCTGGCGGTGCTCGGGCAGCTGATCTTCTCCTTCAGCATGTGGGTGGCCGGAGTGCAGCAGGGAGCGATGCTGAGCGCCACCAACCCCGACGGCAGCCTGCACTACAGCTTCATGGAGACCATGGTGGAACTCTACCCCTACTGGCACATCAGGGCCTTCGGCGGCGTCGTCTACCTCGTCAGCCTGCTCGTCTTCCTGTACAACATCTTCAAGACCATTTCGCGCGCCAAGGCCGGCACCGCTGCGCAGCCCGCGTGAGAAAGGAGAGTCCATGTTCGAGAAAAATCCGGTTATCCTGCTGCTGCTTGCCACCGTCACCATCCTGGTCGGCAC
>NZ_DATFBA010000192.1:0-3658 GCF_035254065.1 Geomonas sp. | reverse complement strand
GGCTACGCCTCCCACCGCCAGGTTCTGGATGTGCGGCGTCTTCCCTCCCAGGATGGAGACGATCATGTTGGCACGCCGCTGCAGTTCGAGCGCCTGCAGGTAGTGGGTGGTCGCGATCAGGTTCACCTCGGGGGAGAGCTTCATGGCGGGGTGCCCCCAGTAGCCGTTGGCGAAAATGCCGAGCTGCCCCGAGTTCACCAGCCCCTTCACCTTGTCCTGCGCGTCGCTGAACACCTTCTTGCCGTTCATCGGCCAGTCGGAGAGTCCTTGGGCGACCGAGGCGGTCTTAACCGGGTCCGCTTTCAGCGCGGAGGTGATGTCCACCCAGTCGAGTGCCGAGAGATTGTAGAAGTGCACGATGTGGTCCTGGATGGCGTGCGCCGAGATCATCAGGTTCCTGATGTACTGGGCGTTCAAGGGTATCTCCATCTTGAGTGCGCTCTCCACCGCCCGCACCGAGGCGATTGCGTGCACGGTGGTGCAGACCCCGCAGATCCGCTGGGTGTAGATCCAGGCCTCCCTGGGGTCCTTCCCCTTCAGGATGGTCTCGATGCCGCGCCACATCTGGCCGGAGGACCAGGCCTTGGTCACCCGGCCGTCGTCTATCTCGCAGTCGATCCGCAGATGTCCTTCAATCCTGGTCACCGGGTCGATGGTAATTCGCTTGGACATGATGCTCCTCCTTACGCCGTCAGGCGGTTCAGTGGTGTGTGGGGAACAGGTTCAGGTACTTGGCGCACAGCTTGAAGCCGAGGATGGCGAAGGCGATCATCCCGATGGTCAACAGGAACTCCATGGTGGAGGGGAAGTAGTCCCCGCCGGAGCGGGTGGCGTACTCGGCGACCCCGAAGACGCCGACGTTCAACCGGTTCAAGAGCACCCCCAGGATGACCATGATGTCGGCGGCGAAGACCCGCTGGGGATCCTTCCTCACCGATTTGCAGGCCAGCAGGCCGACCGGCAGCACCACCCCCACCGCCATCTCGATGAGCCAGAGGTTCCCCAGGAAGCTGCCGTTGAAGACCGCTCCGAAGCCGGGGCCGGTGGCGATGTGGACGGTTTTCATGATGAAGTAGAGAACCCCGGTGATCACGATGCCGCGCGACAGCCCATCGATCACCTCCATCGGCACCTGGTGGTTGAAGACCTTGCCGGTGAGGATGGTCTCGAAACTGACCATGGAGATCCCCATCATGATGGCGGAAACCAGGAACATGTAGGGGATGTAGTGGCCGTACCAGATGGGGGAGAGCTTGCCCGGGGCGATCAGGTAGACCGCGCCCAGCGAGGACTGGTGCAGAAGCGATAACAGCACGCCGAACAGCACGATCCCCACCATGCAGCGGTTCACCTTGTCGAGCGCCCCCTTCCAGCCGAGCTTCTCGAACAGCATCGGGCTCGACTCGGTGCCCAGCGTGGAGGTGTAGAGCACCACGTGGATGGCGACGATGAACATGATGGAGTTCACCTGCCACATCACCAGCGGGTGCCAGATGACGAAGGAGCGGCCGATGTCCAGGCAGATGGACATGGCGGCCAGGAGATAGCCGAAAAAGGCGTTCAGGATGGAGGCGCGGGCGATGCATTTGTACTTCTTCCAGTTGAGGATGTAGACGGCCGCGGCGATCAGGAAGCCGCCGGCGGCCATGGCGACCCCGCCCAGGACGTCGAAGGAGATCCAGAGCCCCCAGGGCCAGAGGTCGTTCAGGTTGCTGGCGGCGCCGATGCCGAACCAGAGCCGGTAGCAGGCCACCACCGCCGCGATGCCGACCAGACCCGCCAGCAGCACCGTGAAGGGGGTGATCAGCCTGATCCCCAGGTATTCACTGTGGGAGTCGTCCAGAAGCTTGTTGACCAGCCCGCCGGCGCGGGGGCCAAGATACTTGGTGGTGTCGATCATGGCTTCTCCTCCCTGTCATTGCGGTGGGTCACCTTGTAGATGGCGGTCCCTCCCAAGAAGACACCGAGGAACACCCACGGTATCTTGGCAATGTAGGCCCAGGTGAGCGAAGGAAGGTCGAAGCGGGCGATGTTCTTCCTGAAGCCGAGCAGGTCGAAGGAGATCCCGGAAAGGAGCATGTTCTGGGTGCCGCCGGCCTCTTCCAGGCCGTAGAGCTGTTTTACGTAGCGGGAGGCGGGGCGGAGGGTCTTCTCCTTGGAGTCGACCCGGTTCAAGGGGTAGAGGTAGGGCTCGCCAGGTTTAAGCGCGAGACGCCTTTTCCCTTCCGCCCGCAGGTCGGTCACCTTGCCGAAGATGGTGGCGCCGGTCGGGCAGATCTCGGCGCAGGCCGAGTATTTCCCCTCCTTGATCCGGTGCTCGCAGAGCTGGCACTTCCTCACCTCCGGCCAGGCGGCGTCCCACTCGTAGCGCGGGACCCCGAACGGGCAGGCGAGCTGGCAGTAGCGGCAGCCGATGCAGCGGTCGGCGAGGTAGATCACCGCACCGGTGTCGGCGTCCTTTCTGAAGGCGCCGGCCGGGCAGACCGAGGCGCAGGCGGGGGAGATGCAGTGCAGGCACTGCTGCTTGAAGAAGGCGTAGCCGTCCTTCTCGCGATCCTTCACCTGGGCGGTACCGTTCTTGTAGACCTTGACGATGTTGAGGGTCTTACCGGTAAGCTCGCGCGGCGCATCCCACATGTTGTCGCCCGGCACCGAACTCTCGAAGGGAGGCGTGCTCCGTCCCTTCTTGTAGAGGGCGCCGCCCGGCACGCTATTTTCCTTCTTGCAACTCACCATGCAGGTCTTGCAGCCGACACAGAGCGTCGCATCGTAGAGGATGCCGACCGCGTGTGGGGGGAGTTCCCTGGACATGGTGGCCCCGGCGTCCGGCAGGCGGGAAGCGATAAGCAGGGCTCCGCCGCCGGCAGCCCCTTTCAGGAACCGTCGTCTGGAGATGGCCATGGCTACACCTCCTTGTCGTGCGAGTCGCGGTCGTTTTTGCCGCCGTCCTTGTCCTTGAATTTATCCTTGCCGAGTCCGGTCAAGAGGGCGACGCCGGCGGCTCCCACCACCAGGCCGGCCGACCCGGTGGCCAGCGAGCTGATGCCCGGGGAGATCCCTTCCTTGTTGGGGAAGGCCTCGGAGAAGAAGACCGGCGGGGTGAGGTCCTTCAACTGGGCCATCTGGTGCAGCGGTTCGTTGAAGCCGACACCCTTTTCGGTGCAGCCGAAGCAGGGGTGGCCGATGCCGACCGGCCAGGTGCCTGCACCGGTCTCGCCGAACAGGACGCTGGGGCAATTGGCGTAAGTCTCCGGCCCTTTGCAGCCGAGCTTGTAGAGGCAGCCGCCGCTGCGGTGGATCTCGTCGCCGAACTGCTGTGCGAAACGGCCGGCATCGAAGTGCGGCCTGCGCTCGCAGTTCTCGTGGATGAGCCGGCTGTAGGCGAATTTCGGCCGTCCCTGCCCGTCGAGCTCCGGGAGCTTGTTGAAGGTGAGGTAGAAGAGGACGGTGGAGAGGAGGTTGTACGGGTTTGGTGGGCAGCCCGGGATGGTGATCACCTTGCGCTCGCCCAGGATCTCCGGGATCCCCTTGGCGCCGGTCGGGTTGGAGCCGGCGGCAGCGATCCCGCCCCAGGAGGCGCAGGAGCCCATGGCTATGATGGCCCCGGCCTCGGGTGCGGTCTCCTTGAGTATCTCGAGGGCGGTCTTGCCGGCGATCT
>NZ_DATFBA010000191.1:0-3331 GCF_035254065.1 Geomonas sp. | reverse complement strand
CGGTAACCACTCGGTGGCCTCCCTCCGGGAGAGCGCCCTCTCGGTGATCGAGCGTGAGCCGACTGCGCAGGTGGACTACCTCGAGTTTCGGGACCCCGACACGCTGGAAGAGCTGGAAAAAGCCGATGCCACCACGCTGCTCGCACTTGCCGTGCGATTTGGCGCTGTACGACTCATAGACAACTGCATTCTTGGGGAGGAATAGACCAATGGACAGAAAAATGCTGAAGAGCAAGATTCACAGGGCGACGGTAACCGGTGCCGATCTCCACTACGAGGGGAGCATCACCATCGACAAGGAGCTGATGGACGCCGCCGACATCATCCCGTACGAGGCCGTCTGCGTGTGGGACGTCGACAACGGCAGCCGTTTCGAGACCTACGCCATCGAAGGGGAGCCCGGCTCCGGCGTCATCTGCATCAACGGCGCCGCCGCCCGGATGGTCGCCCCGCGCGACCTGGTGATCATCGCGAGCTTCGTGAACATGTCCAACGCCGAGGCGCTCGCCCACGAGCCCAAACTGGTCTTCGTCGACGAGAAAAACCGCATGCAGAAGACCCGCAAGGAAGTAGCCGGCCAAGGCAACCTGAAAAGCGTCAGCTGGTAAGAAGATCAGCCGCTAAAGGGTCAGCCGCTAAAAGGGTCAGCCCGTACCAAGGTGAGATGCCCGCCTCAGGTCCCCCCCTTGTTAAAGGGGGGACAGGGGGGATTTGCCTTTTGTCTCGCCGCCGCCCACTATAAATTTCTCGCATCACCTACGCCTGCCGCCTCGCGATTGCCCCGCAATCCAGGCGGCAGTCATGTTATACTGTGCGTGTATTTCCAGAGAGGGGGAACCGTCCATGATCTACGCCGCCTCATACGTGCTGCCCATTTCCTCCCCCCCCATCCCGGGCGGCGCCGTGGCTGTCGACAACGGCGTCATCACCGCGGTAGGCCCTCTGAAGGAAGTCCTCGACGTGGGGCAGCGGCCCGTGGTCGAGCTTCCGGGTAGCACCATCATCCCCGGCTTCGTCAACGCCCACACCCATCTGGAGCTCACCCACTTCCCCGCCTGGAAGGTCCACAAGGAGCTGGACTACCTTCCCAAGACCTATGTCGAATGGATCCAGCAGGTGGTGAAGATCCGGCGCTCGCTGCGCCCGGAAGAACTGGAGCTTTCGGTGCGGGAAGGGCTGCGGCTCTGCCTGGAATCGGGCACCACCGCCGTAGGCGAGATCCTCACCGATTTCAGCCTGGCCCCCCTCTACCGGAGCGCCCCCCTTGCCGCGCGGCTCTTCCTGGAGGCCATTGGGCACGACCCTCTCCACTGTGATTCCCTGTTGGAGAAGATCGAACAGATGCTAAGCACCATGGATGACGGGCTCTTGCGCGGGATTTCGCCGCACACCCCCTACACGGTTTCCGCCCGGCTCTTCAAAGGCGTCCAGGATCTCACCGGGCGGCTGGACATCCCGAAGGCGGTGCACCTCTCCGAACCGGCCGAGGAAGCCACCTTCATGCACGACTCCAGCGGGCCCTTCGCAAAGGTGCTCTTCCCGACGGCCCGTTGGGAGGAATACCTTCCCCACCCGATGCGGACCACCTCTACCCGCTATCTCGACGACCTCGGCGTCCTCGACCAGTCAACCCTCGCCATCCACGCCGTGCACGTGACCCCGGACGACGTCGCCGTCTTGAAAAAGAGAGGAGTTACCGTCGTCCTCTGCCCGCGCAGCAACGACCGCCTCTTCGTGGGGTGCGCACCGCACCACCTGCTGAAGAAGAGCGGCATCCCGCTCGCCATTGGGACCGATTCCCTGGCCAGCAACGATTCGCTCTCCGTGCTGGACGAGATCCGGTTTCTGAGACAACTTGCCCCCGACGAATTCAGCGCAGAAGAGCTTCTTGCCATGGCCACCTTAGGGGGCGCCAAAGCCCTGCAGATCGATAAGTTCGCCGGAAGCCTTGAGAAGGGGAAGCGGGCCGATCTCCTGGTGTTCTCCTCCGGCGCGGCTGGCGAAGACCCCGGCACCGTCCTGCTCGAGCACGGCAAGCTGGAGCAGGTCATCGTGGCCGGCGAGCGCTACCCTCGCCCCTAGCCAGCACCTTCAGTTTTACGTCACCGGAAGTTTTGGCAATTTTCCCGCGCAAATCCGTTCAATCCGCGTCATCCGCGGTCAAAGCAGTTGACCCTGCCTTTATCCGCGTCACCCAGTAGCTTTTTAAAGTCCGATCTGCTAGTATAGGCAAATGGCCGAGAAGCTGATCTGCAACAACAAGAAAGCCTTCCATGACTACTTCATCGAAGAGCGGTACGAGGCCGGCATGGTGCTGCAGGGGACGGAGGTCAAGTCCCTTAGAAGCGGCAAGGCCAACCTGAACGACTCCTTCGCCATGGTGAAGAACGGGGAAGCCTACCTGCACAACTTCCACATCAACCCGTATGACTTCGGGAATCGTGAGAACCACGACCCCGACCGGATGCGGAAGCTGTTGTTGCACAAGAAAGAGATCGTCAAACTCTTCAGCAAGATCAGAGAGCAGGGCTACACCCTGATTCCGCTCAGAGTCTACTTCAAGGACGGCAAAGTAAAGACCGAGCTCGGACTGGCCAAAGGCAAGAAGAACTACGACAAGCGCGAGACCATGAAGCAGAAAGACATGCAGCGCGACGTAGCCCAGGCGATGAAAGAGCGCGGCCGCAGCAAAGAATATTAGGAGCAGGACCATGTTCTAAGGTTTCATGTTTAACCTAGAACCTAGAACATAGAACCTAGAACAGCAGTTAAATCGTTTAAGGGGGTGTAAAGGTTTCGACGGGGGTAAGAAGCGAAGGTTGCATGCCGAGGTCCGGTTGGCTC
Organism: Geomonas sp.; assembly: GCF_035254065.1. Taxonomy (GTDB): domain Bacteria; phylum Desulfobacterota; class Desulfuromonadia; order Geobacterales; family Geobacteraceae; genus Geomonas. Next base: position 487 of record NZ_DATFBA010000191.1, on the reverse strand, counting down.
GTAAAACAAACCGGGACGCATTTAAGCGCCGACAACTACGAATACGCTTTAGCAGCTTAATAACCTGCTAACGATCTGCCGAGCCACTCCCACGGGTGAGGACAGATCGTCATTCTAGTGGGATAGTCCTTGCAAGCGTCCGCGGTGCAAGGGCGAAACAAAGCGGAACCGCCGCTCACCAATCCCGGCCTGTGGAGTCTTGAGTGGTTAAATCAAAAACAGGTATAAGCATGTAGACGCCTTCTGTGTACGATTCTCGGACGCGGGTTCGATTCCCGCCACCTCCACCATTTGAAGGTCCAGCATCATTCAGCAAGGACCGGTAAGTACAGTGAACCCCTGAGAAATCAGGGGTTTTTTGTTGTCAGGTGTCTAACGATGTGCTATGAGTTCTATCAAGGTCCCAGTGGTTTTGGGGGTATATTGGGGGTATCACCCAGCTTGAAAAGAGGAGATACCCCCAGGAGGACTCATGGCAACTACAGAT
>NZ_DATFBA010000190.1:0-5393 GCF_035254065.1 Geomonas sp. | reverse complement strand
TGGTGCAGGACACCGACCAATTGGTGCAGGACACTGACCAACCGGGCCACGACGCTGACCAACTGGTCCGCGTCGCCGGCTACCTGGGTCAGTTTTGCGACCCAACTTGTCCAGGCCCTGGCAACCATCCATGGTCTGCTCGAAAGGGTTCCGAAACGGAGATACAGCACTTCCTTTGAGCCATGAAACATCTCCGCGACCCGGGGCAAGCATTACCAGGAGAACAGAGCAACAGGTTCAGACCACTGACCATGTGGTCCAGGCCGCCGACCACATGGTCGACGGTACAGTCAACGGAGACGAACGAGACGAAGCTGACAGAAGAAGGGTTGATGGGGTTGGGTCGAGCGGTGCACCTGTGGAAGACCTTTGCTGCGAGGAAGGAAGATACGTTGCCGACGCGTGCGAAGCGCGCGGAGAAGGGTGCCTTGGGCGATGAGGTCAGCTGCAATGCCCTGGCGGGACAGTTTCCAGCTCTTCCTCCCCCCTCAGCAATCGAATCCCGCCCAAGACCTCGGACAGCTGCCCCTGCATGGCCATTAGCAGCGGGAAGGCGTCGCCTTCCCGCCTTTCCCGGATGGCGACTTCCAGCTGGCAGGCGGTCTCATGCAAGGACTTGGCGCCGATCATGCCGGAGAGGCCATTGAGACCGTGTGCCAGCTTCTCTGCCCCCTCGGGATCGCCACCGTCCATGGCCCGACGGATGTCGTCGGCCACGGTCCGGTTTTTCTCTTCGAAGTTGAAAAGTATCGTCCGCAGCACATCCGCCTTGCCAAGCACGCGCTTCAGCGCCTCCTCAAGGTGTATGCCCGGCAGCGAAGGCGGCAGGGGAAGCACCGTCCCGGACGCCTCGGGGGGGCTTGCCTTGAAATCATGCACAGGGGACCGGTCCCCCGGCTTTATCCACTTCACCAGCACGCTCAGCAGGTCGTCGACGTCGAACGGCTTGGCGAGGTGATCGTTCATGCCGGCGGCGACACACTTCTCCCGCTCGCCCACCATGGCGTGAGCGGTCATGGCGATGATGGGAAGCTCCTCTGCGGAGCGGTGCTTCCGGATCTCACGGGTGGCGTCGTAACCGTTCATCTCCGGCATCTGGATGTCCATCAGGACGGCATCGAAGCTGCCGCCGGCGGCGATCACCTCCACCCCCATGCGCCCGTTCACCGCCATCTCCACCGACAGCCCCACCCCTTCCAGCACTTCGCTCGCCACCATCCAGTTGACCGCGTTATCCTCTACCACCAGGACCCGCGCCCCCCGGATCTGCTGCAGGGCGTTCTCCAGGGATGGCTGTCCCGCCCGCTGCCGGGGAGCACTCCGGCGACCTGCCGCCTGACCGCCACCCGGGTACAGGTGGCGGTGGTCGAGCTCGTAGCCGCGCTGTGGGGCCTCCTCAATTTTCCCGGCGGCCACCGGCAGCCGCAGTGCAAAGGAGAACCGGCTCCCCTTCCCCGGCTCGCTGGCGATGTCCAGGCGGCCGCCCATCATCTCAAGCAGCCGCGTCACGATGGACAGCCCCAACCCGGTGCCGCCGTGCTTGCGGGTGATGGAGCTGTCGCCTTGGGAGAAGGGTTCCAACACCCGGTCGATCTGCTGGCAGTCCATGCCGATGCCGGTGTCACTCACTGAGAAGGAGAGTGGCAGCAGCCCAGGCTCTGCCGGCCCGGCTTCAACGGCGACCACGACACTACCCTGTGCGGTGAACTTTACGGCGTTACCCGCCAGGTTGGCGAGCACCTGCCCCAGGCGGAGCGGATCGCCCACCACCCGTCGCGGGATGCCGGCGGGGAGCGAGAAGCGCAGCTCCAGCCCCTTCTCTTCGGCTTCCACTCTCAACATGCCGGAAAGCTGCTCGAAGAGGGTGCCCAGGTCGAAGGGGATCGCCTCCAGCTCAAGCTTGCCCGCCTCGATCTTGGAGAAGTCGAGGGTATCGTTGATGATGCCGAGCAGCGCCTCGGAAGCGCGCTGGATCCTCGCCAGGTACTCTTTTTGGCGCTCGGTGATCTCCGTCTGCAGCAGCAGGTAGGTCAGGCCGTTGATGGCGTTCATCGGCGTGCGGATCTCATGGCTCATGTTGGCCAGGAACTCGCTCTTCGCCAGGCTGGCTGCCTCGGCGGCTTCTTTGGCCGAGTGCAGGATCTGCTCGGCCTCGACCCGCTCGAGGTTGCTCCTTTCGATGGCGGCCAGCTCGCGCGCCCTGGCGCGGAACACGAGCCGCATCGCGACCGTAGTGCTGACGATGGAAGCCAGCAGCAGCAGCGCAAGCGACAGCGCGTTCTTTCTCCAGCCGGCAGCGTAGTCGTCGCGGGCCATGCCGACGGTGATGCTGAAAGGGTAGGCTTTTTTGAAGGTGTTGACGCGGGGGACTTTGTCGGCGCCGGCCGGCGTGAAGTAGGATACCTGGGTATGACCTTGCGCCAGCAGCCGTTGCAGTTCCTTGGAGATCGGGCCGACCTTGACGACTGCTCCGGCTGCATTGGTTGCCGGGATGCGGGCGACCAGCTGCATCCGCACGTCGCGCAGCGAGATCACGCTGTTCTTGCCGAGGTTGATGGCGGAAAACCTCTTGGTCAGCGATTCGATGTGGATGATCCCTTGCACGATACCGGCAAAGGAGCCGTCCGGCCGGTTCAGGCGGCGGGCCAGCACGATCATCGGTTTCTTGAAGACCTTGCCAATCAGTGGCTTGCTGATGACCAGTTCAGCCTTGCTGTCGTTGCGCAGGGTCTTGAAGTATTCCCGGTCGCTCACTACCAAAGGCGCTTCCAGCTTTGCCCCGGCCCCATAGGTGACACGTCCGTCGGCATCGGTGACCCGGATCGCCTCGAAGGTGTGGTAATGGTAGAGCTCGTTGCTGACATGCAGGTTCAGCCGCTTGGCAATGATGCCGCCATCGGAGAGTTCCTCTTCATATTCGTCCTTGATGGAAAGGAGCGCGTGGTCACCCTCCCTGATCATCCCGGCGATGTTCTGATCCAGGATTTCGCAGATGTTGCGGGTGGCGATGGCGGCATCGGCCTCGGCTTTAGTCCGCTGCTGGTAGAGGACCATGCCGGCAAGCAAGGCAAGCAGCAGATTGAACAGGACGCAACAGAGGATCAGCCGGAACAGATAACTCTTCTGGGAGAGGACAATCTTGGAGGGTATCACTGCATTGATCATTGGGCCGACCGAGCTTAAAAAACCGCTGCAACCACAAAAGACATCAAGAGGCCCTACCATACCATGCCTAGTTAAATCATTTCAATTGGTATCACTAAAAAAGGTTGCTTTAGCAGGGTCAAGGAGAAGATGGGAGCTTTCGAAGCTCGATTTCCTGAGGGGTGAAGAGTTCGGGAGGAATCTTGCGGTTCACCTGGATATCGTCCAGCAGGATCTCGGAAATCATGATCCCGCCGGCATAGCTGGTCAGCTTGTGCGGAAACTGCACGCCATCCACCGGACGGTAGTCGCCGTACTCGGTGGAAAGCTCGCCGATCCCGCTCCCGCCCATGGGGAAGCTCGCGTCAACCCTGATGATGAGGCCGCTCTTGGCATCGACCAGGATGCCGAGCCGGGGACCGTGCTTGGGCTGGACGAACAGCAGAAGGGTCTCCCTCCCCTTGTACGGTTGCCCGCCACCGTACCTCGCATGGTAGTTGCCGCTGGCCAGCCCCATCGGCAGATTGAGATAGCTGTACTGGTACAGCATCGATTGAAGCTCAAGCTCCGGCACGGCCACGAATCCCTTCTCCGTCGCCTGCCAGCCGCGCTCCCCGTTGAGCACCCTGACCTCTCCCCCCTCTTCGGGCATCACTTCGATGCGCAGCCTGCCGGGGCGCTGGAAGTAGCGGGCATAGTGGCCTGACTTGCCGCTCAGTAACTGGGTGATATTTCCCTTGGCGACCACCGAGACGACCTTTTTGACCACCTCGGCGCCTCCATATGCTTTCAGCAGAGAGGAAACGATCTCGCTGCCCCGGTCCTTCGCGACCTCCGCCCCACGGTCGTACGGCATCTCATCTGCCGGACACCTGCCGTAAAGGAATAGTGGCAGGGCCAATGCCAGCATGACCGTCTTCACGAGCGCGTCACATCTCAACCTCATGGCAGTCACTCCATCCGTTAACGCTCCACCCGCCGCTACACTCAGCCTCCATTTTAGGATATCCGTTCGGCGGCCACAAGACCGCCCTACCCCCACCGCAACTCGGGCTACCCCTGGCTGATTATCACTCCGTCACACTTTGGCATCCGGCTGCAGCAAAAAAAGGAGTGTTCATTTACGTTCCCTAAAGAGCTTTACTGTGCTAAAGTACCGCTTCGCATCGAGTCCAACGATTTTCAGCCGTGATAAGGGGGGGAACCATGAAAAAAGTGCTGGTGATCGACGATTCCAAATTTATCACTGAGCTCTATTCACAATTTCTCACTTCCCGTGGCTACCAGGTCGAAAGCCTAAACTCTCCTTTCGGGGTCACCACCAACATCAACAAGAACAAGCCCGACGTCGTCCTGTTGGACCTGAATATGCCGGGACTCAGCGGCAAAGGGATCCTGGAGTTGCTGAAAGGCCACCGGAGCTCTCGCATCATCGTGGTATCGGCCGACACCCGTGAAGAAGAGATGAAAGGGCTTTCCGAGTCCGGTTTGGCCGACGACTATTTCATCAAGGGACAAGACCTGAACTATCTCGATCACAAAATCAGAAAAGTCATGGTATGATTTGAGGCTCATGTCCTATTGCCGTGACCGGCAACTGGCAGCTACATCCTGTAGTAATCATATGACCAAAGGAGATCGATGATGAAAAAAGTGATGGTTCTCGTGACGACGGCTTTGTTTTCCGCAGCGCTCGCTACCTCTGCCCTGGCCTATGACCCGCTGAAGAGCGCCAACGAGGCTCTCGACAAAACGAACCAGTCGGTGGACAAGGCGTCCCAGAAAGAGGCCGACATGAAGAACAAGGCTGCCCAGAAGGAAGCCGACGCCAAGAAGAAGGCTGCCGACAAGCAGGCCGATGTGAAGAACAAGGCAAACAGCAAGAGCGCGGAAGCGAAGGCCAAGACCGAAAAGCAGAAGGCCGCGGCCAGCGAGACTCACAAAAAGGCCAAGAAGACCGCCGCCGGGGCCAAAGATGCGGCTAAAAAGACCGGCGCGGATGCCAAGGCAGCCAAAGACACCATGGCTAACGACATGAAAGATATGAAAAACATGAAGTAGTAGCCACGCCTCAACGAAAAAAGCCCTTGCTCCACGGAGCTAGCTTCTAACCTAATCTGTTGACAAGACACAAAAACGCCCTCATTCGGAGACACCGATCGAGGGCGTTTTTGTGTCATATCAGTAGGTTACTGGCATAGAAAATTATCATGCCAAACAAGGCTGCGGAAGATATCTTTTGTAGGCTC
>NZ_DATFBA010000189.1:0-4422 GCF_035254065.1 Geomonas sp. | reverse complement strand
CGTCACCTTTGTTGACGAACTGCCCCTCGCGCGGCCCCACGTAGACGACCTTGCCGGAAACCAGGAAGGAGACGTTGGAGGGGGCGTTGGGGGTGGAAACGATGCCGCTTGCCGAGATGGTCTCCCGCTCCTGGATCTGCTGAACCTTTCCCACCGCAACGGGGACGGCGTCGGCGAAGGTCTCCTTCTTCTGGGGCTCGCTGCTGCATGCCGTAAGGGAAACTCCCAACAGAGACAGGCATACCGCTTTCAATACTGGTGTGACGTTACCTTCCATCGTTGCTACTCCTTTTCTGGGAAATTGGTGAGGCTCCCGCGCTGGAGCGGGTGCCAATAGTGCCTTTTGCAACTCGATCAGCCTCGCCGCCGGCCGTCACCTCTTCCTGACTCCAAAGGCGATCAGGGCGACCGCCAGCCAGACCACGAACGTACCTGCGACGATTAAACCCATGCCGTTCCCCTCAGAACCGGGACGCCAATTTAAAGAGGGTGCGTCGGGCCGCCTGGTATTCCCACTGGTCCCCCTTTTCCGGATCGTCCCCGGCAAGAAGCACCGTCTCCTGCTCGCTTACCCCGAGGAAGGAGAGCACGGAGCGAAGGTAGGGAACGCTGTGGTCCTCCTCACCTGCGAAGGCGCCCGAAGGACCGGCGTGCAGATGAAGGGACTTCCTGCGCCGGTCCGAAAGCATCCCTTGCACACCACTCGGGGTGAGACGGTAGGTGCGGTCCGAGGCGCAGATGGCGTCTATGTAGATCTTGAATTCGGCCGGGAACCACAAGTTGAGGCTGTGGGTGACGAAAACGTACTTGTCGCACCTGCCGAGCTGGTCGGCCAGGCGGCAAACCCGGCTCATCTTGCGGCGCTCGTCTTCCGAAAGCAGAACCCACTCTTCGCCCCGCTCCATCCTTTCCCGGGCGTTCAGCACGTCGAGATCGAACCTCTGGATGGTGTCGCGGTACAGGTCGAGCACCTGCACTTCATCGTCGGGATTGAACCGGAGGTATCCGTCCAGGAACTCCTGGCCGAGGGAAAGGGTGCGCGATCTTTGGTAGGGTGCGACATTGCAAGTGATGTAGAGCAGATTCGCCATTATTTATCCTCCTTGAGGGACCTATAGCCATAACTGTGGAAGTGGCCGGGGGCGTTTGGTTCCCGGGTCCGGAGTCACGGTTCTCAGTTTCAGTGCAGACGGCTTCTCACCGCGTGCTGGCTGTCCACTAAGGAGGTGGCGCCAACAGCCCCTTGCTCGATCGAACGTGTCTCACGAGACTCGACCACACTGGCCAAGCGCCTTTTGACCTGCTCTTGGGCAAGAGGGAACATCTGCGTGCTGTCATTGCCGCCGCTTTCCCCTGCCTGCAACTGCGTGCATTGGCTCGAGATTCGGCAGACCACTTGCTCCTGGGGCGTCTGACCAAAGGCGGTACCCGAAACAGCCACGACCATCACCATCATTGATAAAGCCGACCTTGTTTGCATAATCCTCTCCTGTACGGCATCGTTCCCGGCTCGGCAGTTGGGTGAGGATGAGCTTCAGACCTTGGAATAGCGACCATCATGCCAACGAATTAAACGTTTTTGTTACAGACACTTACGCATTGGAGATACAGTTAAAATACCGTATACTGCACTATTATTTACGAATTGTTGTAATCAGCAGGTATATTACGGTATATTGCGATAGGTAAGAGTGCCAAGCTCAGGAAGAGAGATTGGCGGGACCGGAAACGGGGGGGGAGGAACATGAAGGTCGCCAAGGATGCATTCATCAAAGAGGTAACGTTCAGGATCTGCAGCAGTCTGGACATCAATGAGTCGCTGCGCAGCGCCTTTCAATACCTGAGAGAACACGTCCCGCTTGACGTGCTCTCGCTTCTCATCATCGACCAGAGGCTGGGCGCCATCCGCCGGGTCGGCCTCGCGCTGGAAGAAGGCAACATCCCTCCTAACGAAATCCTCCCGCTACCTCAAGGTCTGCAAGAGAAGATCGCCGCCCGCGATTTTTCTGCGCCGCTTATCATCGACGCTGAACATGACGCCATCTTTCGCGCTCTGGCGCCGGTGATGAGCTTCGAGGGGAGATCGGATCTGCTGGTTCCGCTGCGGTTGAATGGGGAGTTACTGGGTGGGCTGGCGTTTCGCGCGGGAGGGGAAGGAAGATACACGGACAAACAGGCCGAGCTGTTGGGAAACATCGCCAAGCCCTTCGCCATCGCGCTTGCCAATGCCCTCGCCCATGAGGAGGTGCTTCGCTACCAGGCGGTTCTGCTGGACGACAAGCGGTTCCTGAACCGTGAGTTGCACAAGGGTGGTGCCGCCGAGGAGATTATCGGGGCCAACACGGGACTGCGCAACGTCATGGAGATGGTGCGGCAGGTCGCGCCCCTCAACAACACCCTGCTCATCCTCGGTGAGACCGGCACCGGCAAGGAGATGATCGCTAACTCCATCCACTTCTATTCGCCGCGCAGCAATGGCCCCTTCATCAAGGTCAACTGCGGGGCCCTGCCCGAGAACCTGATCGACAGCGAGCTGTTCGGCCACGAGCGTGGTGCCTTCACCGGAGCGGTCGCCGAGAGCCGCGGGCGCTTCGAGCGGGCCGACGGAGGGACCATCTTTCTTGACGAGGTGGGAGAGTTGCCGCCCTCGGCGCAGGTGCGCCTGCTGCGGGTGCTGCAAAACCACGAGGTGGAGCGGGTGGGGGGCAAGCGGATGATCCCGGTCAACATCCGCGTCATCGCGGCTACCCACCGTAACCTGCAGAGCATGGTGGCCGAAGGTACTTTCCGGGAGGACCTCTGGTACCGGCTGAGTGGTTTTCCCTTGATGGTGCCGCCGGTCCGCCAGCGCAAGGAGGACGTCCCGGCCCTGGCAAGGCATTTTCTGGCGGTCAAGAGCGTTGAGCTCGGCATCCCCTCTCCCCCGTCCATCGCCCCAGGGGTGTTACTGCGGCTCATGGATTACGACTGGCCCGGCAACGTCCGCGAACTGGAAAACCTGGTGGAGCGCGAGCTCATCCTGCGCCCCCGCGGGCCACTGACCTTCGACTCCATACTTTCCACCTCGGCGCAGTCGGAGCCGCCGCAGCGATGCGCTCCTGCCGGGGTCGAGAGGGCGGGCTATCCTTACAACCTGGACGAGGCGATGGCTCTTCATCTGCGGGAAGTGCTGAGAGTGACCAACGGGAAGATCCATGGTCCCGGCGGAGCTGCTGAGCTTTTGGGAATCAAGGCGACCACTTTGCGCTGGCGTCTCGACAAGCTCGGCATCGGCTACCGGAAGCGGGAGATTACAGCGAAAGGAAGGTAACCATCCCCTCGCCGATAGCTTGCGCCGATACGTTTTTACTATTTCTGCAGGTGACTATACGCTGTACGCTGAGGGGTGGCAAAAGATCGCGGACACCGGCACCGGCTACCCCTGCAGTTTGCTCAGCACGAAGGAAAGAAGGAAGCCCCCTGTCGTAATGAGCCCAACAATCGCGCCACCTTCTTGAAATGCCTCCGGCATCATGGTGCTGGCCAGCATGGTCAGGATAGCGCCGGCAGCAAAGGCCTGGATTCCTCCGATTATATTTCCGGATACGCCAGCCAGTACCAGATAACCGACCAGCGAGCTCGCTGCCGAGATCGCCACTACAGCGGCCCAAACCGCAAGGATGAACTTCCTTGAGTGTCCCGCTTTCTGCATACCCGAAGCGGAAGAGAGAGATTCCGGAATGTTACTGAGGAATACAGCGACAACCATGACTAATCCGACCTTTCCCCCCTGCAATAGGCTCACGCCGATGGCGACAGATTCCGGTATACCGTCCATGAGCGCCCCTAGTAAAATCGCTGTTGACGACCCTCCCGATTGCTGCCCTTGTGACCTTTTACGATGTTTCCCTCCCCTGCTCTCAATGATTTGGTCCCCTATGTAGAAGATGACGGCACCGAGTAAAAGACCTATCGATGCCGCATCAAAGCCCCCCTTACGGAAAGCCTCATCCATCAATTCAAATGCCACAGAGGAGACGAGGACGCCTGCGCAGAGAGCCATCACCATGGCGATGACCTTCTTCGATGCCGGGACGAAAAGGCCGATGACAGCGCCGATCATAAGGGAGCACCCTCCAACAAAGCCCCAAAATCCTGCCGCCAGTGCGCTGTTTCCCATAATGACTCCTTCAGTTGTTGCCGCAGCCTTCACTCCCTTTGTAGAGAACCTGAAGCAGCAGAAGGGCCTGAAGAGAAAAACCTGCAGCCTGTACGTTGTTGTGTGGAGCTGTCTTCACTATACCGGAACGTTCAGGAGATGAACACTGTCAGCAGAGGGCGTTGGTGATTGTGATGTTGGTGCGTTTAGTAGGTTACGATTCGTGGCACCGAATCCCTCTTCGGCACAAAAAATTCAAGGGTTACGGTGATCACCGTAACCCT
>NZ_DATFBA010000188.1:0-5586 GCF_035254065.1 Geomonas sp. | reverse complement strand
GCCAGTTCCGCCACTGCCGGGGTGGGGGCGACCAGCAGTCGGTTGCCCAGGAAGAAGGTGCCGTCCACCACCCCCAGGTGGAGTGCCCGGTGCTCGTTGAGCAGGTTGCCAAGGAGCGCGCTCAGCTCATGCAGCGGCTGCCGCACGGCGGGGTGGGCCTGCGGGTAGAGCAGGACCCCCCGGATCGAGGTCATCAGCAAGGTGGCCACCTTCTGCGCCGCATCAACAGTGAAATCAGCCATCTGTCGTTGCCTTCCTCTCTACCATGCTCGCCAGTGCGGCCGAAGAGGCCTTGCCGATTCGCCCGCCACGCCTGCTGATCTCTTCCAGGTAGTTTCGCGCCATCTTGCCGCCCAGGGTGCCGATCGCCTCCACGGCGGCGACCTGCAACTCCTCCCAGCGGCCGGCGAGGAACCAGTGCCTCTTGTTCACCAGCTTAACCAAGGGCTCGATGGCACTGCTGTCGCCGATGCGGCCGAGAGCTGCCAGGGCCGCCTTCTTCAGGGGGGCGGTTTTGTGCAGCAGGTCCCGCTTCTTGACCAACTGGAGCAGCGGGTCGACGGCGCTGTGGTTCCTGGTGTTCCCCAGCCAGGTGATGACCTGCAGCCCCACGCTCTCGTCACCGTTTCGCAATAGCTCCAGCAGGACCCCGGTTGCCTCCATGCCGCCTATCTTGGCCAGGGCGCGGATCGATTCGCCGCGTACCCGCTCATTATGGTGGAAGACCGTCACCGCGAGCCCCTTCACCGCATCGCGCTGGCCGATCTCTCCCAAAACCGCGGCGGCAGTGAAGACGGTCTGCCAGCGGTCGTCGTGGAGCAGCTTGCAGAGCGCGGGAACTGCCGGTGCCCCGATACGCGACAGGGCGGCGGCAAGCGACATGGTGGCGGAGCGGGTGCGGGCGACCAGCAGCCGCTTGATGACCGGATCGACGACATCGGTACCGAGTCGGCTCAGGATCAGGGCGATCCGTTCCTTCTGTGCGAACTCCTCGTTCTCCAGGTGATCGAGGAGATGCTCGGTCGCCTCGCCGAGCACCAGCTGCTGCAGGACCACGAGGGCGCAGTCACGCTGCACGGCGCTCCTGGCGGTGTCGCGGTTTTGCTCCGCCATGGCAACGAAAACAGGGAAGAGCTCGTCGAAGTTGTGCTGCTGCTTGAGCGGCTGTGCCAAGGCCACCAGCTTGCGGGCCAGCTCGCGATAGCCTGCGTCGTCGGCCTCCACGGAGAGGCGGGCCATTACCTCGGCGAGGCTCAGCTCCCGCTCCCGTTCCTCCTTGAGGCTGGAGGGGAGGCACCACTGGTCCTCGGGCTCCGGCTCGGCTCCGCTTTGGGCCGCCGCTTCCGCGGCACCTTCGGCTGCTGCGGCGTTACGCTTGGTGAAGACGGCGCTGATGTCGATCTCGTTCACCACCAGCGAGGTTATCCCCTGGCTCTTCACCATGCGACCCAGACCTCCGGCCGCACCGATCTTGTCCGGCTCCAGCGCCAGCATCGCGATGAAGGCGGCGAACTCCTGGTAGGTGAGCTCGCTCGACAGCGACAGCCGCTGGAGCTCACGGGCAAAGAGTTCCTGGGCCAACCCGCTGATGAGCGGGCTAGTGGGAAGCGCTGTCTCCAGGCCGGCAATGCGAAAGCCGTTGCGCTGCACCACCAGGCTTATCCCGCCGTCCTTTAAGAAGCGCTCTACGCACTGAAAGGCGCCCTGGATGATCTTGTCGCGCAGCGGGTGGCTGGCCGGGTAGAAGGAGAACGCCTTGAGCGCCTTGGCCATTTCGGCCAGCGCGGTGCCACAAGCAGCAGCAACGTCGTCACACTCTTTCATGTGTGGAAGGTTATCTGTTTTGAGGTCGGACATGACATTTCCTATTACGGACGCCGCATCATAGCTGAATTAGTTATATTAATCAAATCATTACCTTGAAATTGTTACAACTGATCATTCGGAACCGGCGACACTGGTCTATCTCAGCTTTTCTTCCTGTCACCTGGGACCTCCGAGACTCAATTTGCTGCTTCTGTTGACTTGTTTGCCATTAAGGCCATATAATCCTTTCTCGCCTGACATTGGAACTCACTCCTTTTAAGGTAAACTATCCGCCTAAAGCAGGACTATGACTGAAACCGGGAGAAATCGCCTTGTCCTCTGACAGTAGCACCATCCGCAATATCGGCATCATCTCTCACATCGACGCGGGTAAGACCACCGTCTCGGAACGCATCCTCTTTTACAGCGGCGAGACCTACAAGATGGGCGAGGTCCATGACGGCATGGCGGTCATGGACTGGATGCCGCAGGAGCAGGAGCGGGGCATCACCATCACCGCCTCCACCACTACCTGCCGCTGGAAGGAGTACCGTCTCAATCTGATCGATACCCCGGGGCACATCGATTTCACGGTGGAAGTGGAGCGCAGCGTGCGGGTGTTGGACGGCGCGGTGGCCATCTTCAGCGCGGTGGAAGGGGTGCAGCCGCAGAGCGAGCTGGTCTGGCGCCAGGCCGACCGCTACCGGGTGCCGCGGGTCTGCTTCGTCAACAAGATGGACCGCGCGGGCGCCGATTATCGCCACACGCTCGCCCAGATCGGCGAGCGCCTCAAGGCGCGCCCGGTGCTCCTCCAGCTTCCCATGGGCGAGGAGACCAGTTTCAGCGGTGTCATCGATCTGCTCAGCGAGGAGGCGCTCACCTTCAGCGAGAGCGATCTGGGCAAGACGGTGCAGCGCGGCCCGGTGCCGGCAGCGTTTGCCGAGCAGGTGCGGGAAGCGCGGTTAGCGCTGACGGAGGCGGCGGCGGACTTCGACGACGAGGTGATGGGAGAGTTCCTGGAGGGGAGGGTGGCTCCGGCCGAGCAGCTGCGTCGCGCGCTCAGGCGTGGAGTGCTCGCCTGCAAGATCTTCCCGGTGCTGCTCGGGTCGGCGCTTCGCAACAAGGGGGTCCAGCCGGTGCTCGATGCCGTCTGCGACTACCTCCCTTCGCCGCTGGACGTGCCGCCGCTCTCCGGGGTGGTGCCGGCGAGCGGCAAGGAGGAGCTGGTGCAGTGCGACCCGGACGGGCCGCTGCGGGCGCTGGCCTTCAAGGTGATGGCGGAGGAGGGACGACGGCTCACCTACCTGCGTATCTACAGCGGCAGGCTCTCCGCCGGCGCTTCGCTGCTCAATCCCGCCCGCCACGCGCACGAGCGCATCAGGCATCTGTTCCACATGCACTCCCACAAGCGCGAGGAGATCCAGGAGGCGGTGGCCGGTGACATCGTGGCCGCTACCGGCTGCCAGGTGTCGCTCACCGGCGACACCCTCTGTGATCCCGGCCATCCCTTGGTGCTGGAGGGGCTCTCCGTTCCGGAGCCGGTGGTCTCGCTGGCGGTGGAGGCCAAGGGGGCCGAGGACCGGGAGCGGCTGGTGACGGCGCTCGGTTACTTCCAGTGGGAAGATCCGACCTTCCGGGTGCATGAGGATAAGGAGACCGGCCAGACCATCCTGACCGGCATGGGGGAGCTCCACCTGGAGATCATCATCGACCGCCTGCGCCGCGAGTACAACGTGCAGGTCAAGACCGGCCGGCCGCGGGTGGTGTACCGGGAGACCGTGCGCCGCCAGGTGCTGCGCCGCGAGGTGTTCATGCGGGAAGCGGAGCGGCGTGCGGAGAGCGCCGAGGTGGTGCTGCAGGTAGCGCCGCTGCCGCGCGGAAGCGGGGTACAGCTGCAGCTCCCCAAACCGGTGGCCCCCATCACCCGCGAGCTCCTCAACGCCGTGGAGCAAAGCCTGCAGGAGGGTGTGCAGGGGGGCTGCCAGACCGGCTACCCGCTCACCGACATCGAGGTGAAAGTGCTGGAGGTACCGGTCGAGCCAGGGACGCCGGTCCCCCCGGAAGCGGTCTTGAGGGCGGCTGCCCGTCGCGGCATGACCATGGCGGCGCGCGAGGCCGGCGTGTTGCTGCTGGAACCGATCATGTCCCTGCAGTTGGAGGTTCCCGGCGAGAGCATCGGCAAGGTGCTGGGGACGCTGCAGCAGAAGCGGGGGCGGGTGGAGGGGCTCGACAAGCGTGCCGATATCGAGCTGGTGCGGGCGACCGTGCCGCTGGCGGAGATGTTCGGCTACATGACCGATCTGCGCAGCGCCACCAAGGGGCGGGGGAGCTTCACCATGGAGTTCCAGCGCTTCGACGAGGCACCGGCCCAGGTCCAGCGGCAGTTCGGGCTGTAACCTTTGTCAACTCCCCCCCTCTCCCCTGAAGGGGCGAGGGGGTAATTCCCGAAAAAGTTCCTCGGCACAACACGAGGCATAGTGCTAAAGCTTGTTAGGGGAGATTAGCGCTTCCCTGGCCCGGTCGCCTATCGAATCGAGCGGCGTTTTCTCCAGCAGGGCGAGTAAGGTCCGGAAAAGCTTCACTCGCCGTTCCGCCATCACCTGCAAAAGAGCTTCCCTTCCTTCTCCTTCCGGTACCCCCATTCGCACCAGATCCCCAAAGACGTCGACGTCGTGCAGCTTTCCCAGTGCGTCCTGGTACTCCTTCAGGGTTTTGTGGAGATATGGGTAGGATTCGCCGAGAAAGGGGGCGAGCAGTTCCAGCCGGTAGCGCAGCTTCTTCACGGCGATCCTGAGCCGGTGCTGGGCGGCTCCGTCAGCTTCCTGCAGGGCGGCGGGGAGGAGTTTGCCGACGGTGGCGGCCCGCTCGCTGATGGCTTCCCCTGCAAAGGAGAGCACATCGACGAAGGGATCGCTGCCGGCGGAGAAAAAGAGGTTGCCGTCCTCGCGGATGGTGTAAAAATCCGCCTTCAAGGGCTCGGGATCGAACTGCGCGAACTCCTGTTCCAGCTTTTCATGTACCTGCTCCCGCTCGAGCCTCAGCCCTGCCAGAAGTTCCTGCACCTGCTGCCGACAGTGCGAGCTCTCCTTGGTCGTGAAACGCGAAAAGAAGCGGACCGCCTCGTCGGTGTTGCGAAGCTCCCCCAGCATCCTGGTAACCTTTTTCACCTTTTTGGCCAGCCGCTTCCTCTCCTTCTCGGGAAAACAGGGGGAAAACAGGAAGAGCCCCTCGCGAAGTCTGCGGGAGGCGACCCGCAGGTCGTGGACCTCGTCTTCCTGGTAGGCCTGGGCGACCTCGCTCCAGCGGGAAAAAAAGTCCGCGCCGTGCTGGGCGATGAGCGAGCGGGAGGCGATCCAGAGAGGGGCCGAGCTGGTAAGTTGAAAGTTCTGTTCACTGCCGGATTTCATGGTGACGCCTTCTTGTACCTGCGGAACCGTTCGGCTCTTACTGCAGCCTCTCTTTCATTTTCCCCGATAGGTCCGACTGTGCAATCATTTTTCGATAATGTGCCGGCCCGGGGCACTGTCTTCCCCTTCTTTGGTAAGGCAGCTGAAACTGTGGAAGCTTGGTGGGGCCGGGCTGAAAGCGAGGGGCAGGGTCATCGGGACTGGGTGATCAGGAATTCCATGACAGACAGTAGGTTGCGCAGCCTTTTGAAGAGTTTGTTCTTTTCCTTGATGTCTTCGGTGCTCCTCAGTTGTTCCTTCAGATGGTTGTATTGTTGGAAGCTTACCTCGAAGGGGCTTACAGATTTCACAGCCTCGTCTCCTTTGTTGGTTA
>NZ_DATFBA010000187.1:0-8761 GCF_035254065.1 Geomonas sp. | reverse complement strand
CGGACTTGCGGCCGGGGAAGATGGCGGGCGAGGTGGGGGTGTTGTTTCAGAACCCGGCCCGCCAGCTCTTTGCCGATAGCGTTCGCGAAGAGGTGGCTTTTACGGTGCAGCGGTTGGGTCACCAGCATTCCCAATGCCAGGAACTGGTGGAGGAGGCTCTTTCCTTCTGCGGGGTCGAGGATCTGGCTGAGCGTGCTCCGCTGACCCTGAGCTTCGGCGAGCAGCACCGGGTCGCCCTGGCCTCGGTGCTGGCGCCCAGGCCGAGACTGCTGCTCCTGGATGAGCCCTTTGCCGGGCTGGACATGGCTCAGCGCAGGCAGTTGCTGGCGCTGTTCGCCGAGCTGCCGGAGCGCTTCGGCACCACGCTGCTGATCGCCACCCACGATGCCTTGCCTGATGCTGGCTGGGCCGACCGCTCGCTGATCCTGGAGAACGGGAGGCTTGCGGATGCCACCGCGTGAAGGCCTGCGCAAGCGACTGAGGAGCAGCGATTACGCCTGCCAGTTCCTGACCCACGACTCCCCGGTGCACCGCCTGCGGCCGCACTGGAAGATCGCCATAGGCACCCTTTTAAGCGCGTGCGCGGTGGGGGCGCGCACCCCTGCGGAGTTCCTGCTGCTGCTGACCGTTGTCCTAGGCTACTTCTTCGCGGCAAGGCTCACCCTGTACGACCTCTGGCGAGACAGCCGGCTGCTGGTCATGCAGGGGGCCGTGGTGATCAGCGCCTACTCCCTTTTGCATGGCCAAAGCGGCTTGTGGCCGGGAGTGCGCACCTCGGTCCAGATCATCCTGTTCTACCTGCCGGGGGCGGTATTCCTGCATACCACCAAAAGCCGCGACCTCATGGAGGGGCTGTCGCGGGTCATCCCGTACCGCCTCTCCTTCCTGCTCTTCGTCAGTCTGCGTTTCGTGCCGTTTTTCCTCCGGGAGATGGAGGAGATTGCCGCGGCACAGAGGCTGCGTGGGGCACGGCTCCTCCCCAGGGAGATGCTGGACCCGCGCAACTGGAAGGACCTCTATAACTGCCTGCTGGTGCCGCTCATGGTCCGGGCGCTGAAGACGGCGGACGAGGTAGCCAAGTCAGCGGAGGCACGGGGCTTCGGCCTGGAAAAGGAACGGACCTATTTCGACGCCAAGGCGTTTCACGGGGAAACCTCAGCAAGCACTCTCGTAATTAACGACCGGCCCCTTTGCCTTGGACCGGACAGTCAATGCTTAGACCAGATATCCAGCAAGGAGAAGTATGAAAACTTCTGATGAAAGAGTCTTCCTGTGGCGGCATTTCACCCTGCGGGAGGCGGTGCTGCTCGGCTTTTGTGCCACCTTCATCATCCTCACCAGGGCCGGCCTCCGGCTGCACCTCCACCTTCCCGGTCACGTGATGTTCTTCACCATGTTCTTCTTCCTGCTGGCGCGCGGCTGTGTGCCCAAGATCGGTTCCGTCACGCTGGTGGGGCTGATAACCTGCCTGGCCAGCGCCCTCCTCGGCATGGGGAACGTAGGCGTCATGGTGCTCGTGCTCTATCTCCTTCCCGCCTTGGTGGTGGAGGTGATCGGCGTCGTCTATCCGAAATTCATCAACGGGCTGCTTGCTTGCGCGGCGGTCGGCATGGTGGCGTCTGCGGTGAGGGCGGCCACCGCCTCGAGTGTGGAAGTGATGATCGGCCTGGAAGATGAGTTCCTGGTCGCCAAGGCCATCACCTCCATCACCATGAACGCCGTCTTCGGCGGGCTGGGCTCGCTGGCGGTCCCCTCCATCGTGAGGACCCTGAAGAGAAACGGCCTGATCGACGACCCGGCGAGTGAGGCAGCGTGATCTCCAGTGGGATGCCACGCCTGCTGGCGGGATCTCTGCTGCTACACCTGCTGGTCATCCTGGTGGCGGTCCGTGCGGCGCAGCACGGAAATGAGAAGCTAGCGGCCAATCTGCCTTTGGTGCTGGAGCAGGTAGAGCTTACCTCTCTAGCGGCTCCAGGCCCGAAAGTGGTCAAGGCGGCACCGGGAGCTCAAAGAGGAGGGCCGGGAGTGCGAGCCGTTCCAGCGGCCAGCCAGCCTCTCCCTCCGGCTGTGAAGCCTGCGGCTCCTCCGGTGGTAAGCCAGCCGATGCGTCAGCCGCACCAGGATGCGCCCCCGGCCGTCCAAAAAGTATCCAATCGTGCCGAAATCATATCTCCCCCGGCCTTGGGTGGAGTGGTAGCGGCACCGGGCGGAAAACAGGCACCTCCTGCCACGGCTGGCGGCGACGGTCGCGGCCAAGCAGCAGCAGGGCGGGGCGGAGTGGCACGCCCGGAAGGCGGAGCTGTGGCTTCGAGAAGATCGGACTCCGGCACCGGTCCGGCGTCGGGAGGTGCAGCCAGGAGGGAGAGTTACCAGGCCCTGTTGAAGCGGTTGATCGAAGCCCGCAAGGAATATCCGGTGGCGTCCCGGCGAAGGCACGAAGAGGGGAGTTGCCAACGGCGCTTCGTGCTGGGACGGGACGGATCGCTCAAGCAGGTGGAGGAGGTGACGCGCTGCGGTTTCCCCTTCCTCGACGAGGCGGCCACCAAGGCGGTCGCCTCGGTCGGGAAGTTTCCTCCTATACCGGAGGGCATCGAGGGACCCGAGGCATCTTTTACCATCAACATCACCTTCACCTTGGCGAACAGGTGAGAAAGCGAAGTCGCCACAAGCAAGTACCAAAGACTGGCATCAGTTTTTGCAATTAAATCAGGAGGATGAACATGATCAAGAAGAACCTCAAGGGGTGGCTCTCGGCCATCTGCGTGGCGCTTTACGCCCTCTCGCTCACCGCGTGCGGAGGCGGCGGCAGCACCACCGTCCTCACCAACCAGACCCCGGCGACCAAATTCACCGCCACCGGCAGCTTCAGCACCGCTACCGGCACCATTGCTTCCAGCCAGTCCGTCAGTGCCCCCACCGGGGTGACCTTGACCATCCCGGCCGGGACCACTCTCACCGACGCCTCCGGCAATCCGGTCACCGGCACCATCTCCACCAGCGTCAGCGCCTCGGCGGTGGCTTCCGACCTGCCGCACGCCGCCGCCACGCTGCCGACCGGCAATACCCTGGCCGCCTTCGCCGATATCACCCTCGGCACCGTGAAACACTTCTCCCAGCCGGTCACCCTCGCCATCAACGTGACCGCCAGCGGAGCGAAGACCGGTGACGCCGTGACGGTGTACAGCTTCGACAGCACAAACAACACCTGGACCTTCGCCGGCACCTACATCGTCGACGCCAACGGCAACGTCTCGCCCATCGTGACCCATCTCTCGATCTGGGGCGTCTTCAAAACCGCCACGCCGCCGCCTGTCCAGCCGACCGGGTTGACGGCCACCGCTGGTGATTCCCAGGTCACCGTCAGCTGGAACTCGGTGACCGGCGCCTCTTCCTACAACATCTATTACGGCACCGCGGCCGGAGTCACCACCGCGGCCACCAAGGTGAGCTCCTCCGCCACCTCGCAGCTGGTTACCGGGCTGACCGACGGCACCACCTACTACTTCGTCGTTACCGCCCTTAGCGCTAACGGTGAGAGCATCACTTCCAGCGAAGTCTCGGCCACACCGGTCCTGCTCCCCCCGGTGAAGCCCTCCGGCATCATCGTCTCCGGCGGTGACACCCAGGCCACGGTCCAGTGGAACAGCGTGACCGGCGCGACCTCCTACAACATCTACTACTCCACCACCTCCGGACAGGAGCTGAGCGGAACCAAGATCGCCGGCGCGGTGAGCCCCCAGGTCGTGACCGGCCTGACCAACACCACCACCTACTATTTCGTCGTCACTGCGGTGAATGCCGCCGGCGAGAGCCCGGTCTCCAGCGAGAAATCGGTCACTCCGCAGCCTAATTCGCCACCGGGCACCCCCACAAGTGTGGTCACCTCCTCGCCTTCCGCAGGCGACGCACACATCACCTGGACCGCCGTGAGCGGTGCCACCTCGTACAACGTCTACTACGTGCAGGCGGCCACCCAGCCGGCTGTGGCCACCGTTCTGGCCGGTTCCAAGGCTTCCGTCGCCACCGCGACTGCCGACATCACCGGGCTGAACAGCGCCCAGACCTACTGGTTCCTGGTCACCGCCGTCAATTTCGCAGGGGAGAGCGGGACCCAGTCCAAGCCGAAAGGGCAGCTCATCCAGTAGGTGGCGGAGCGGGGGCGATCTCAGGGTTCGCCCCCGATCTCCGGGTTTGCCCCCACTTAAGTCGCCTCAGCCAACTCCCCCGCGAAAGAGAGGGGTTTCGGACGAGGCTCCCACGTCAGACAGTCCCTCCTCCCGAAGGGGGGAGGTTAGGAGGGGGGAGCGCTGCCACGAAGCAGGGCGCGGCACCATCGGCAATTGCGACGACAGTTCCCCCTCCCTAACCCTCCCCCTTGGGGAGAGGGAACTGTCGGACAGGTGCAGAAGGCGGAGCAGCGCAAACAACAGGCTGTCCAGGTTCGGACGGGCTTCAACGAATATGAACAGAATTCTGCGGGTTGCCTTTGGGTGACCCGCAGATGCGGTACAGGTGATACATGAAAAGCGCGAGAATGCTCCTGCCGGCGAGTTGCCTGGCAGTCTGTTCTCTTTTAACGCAGGCAATGCCTCTGCAGGCGGCGGAAGGCGGCGACCGTGCCGACCTTTACTCGCTCGGCGAGGTGGTAGTGACCGGTCGCGGGGAAGGTGCCCAGCCGGCCGAAACGGTGTACACGGTGACCTCCCGCGACATCGAGAACCGCGACGCGCGCACTCTGGACCAGGCGATATCGCTGTTGCCCGGGGTGAACGTGAGGGTTGGCGCCGACGGGACCCCGCGCATTGACGTCCGCGGTTTCAGGACGCGTCACGTGCTCCTGCTGCTGGACGGCATCCCAATGAACTCCGCGCTGGATCAGCAGTTCGACCCCCGGGACATCCCCACCGAGAACATCGCCGAAATCAAGCTTTCGGTGGGAACCAGTTCCGTTCTCTACGGCCAGGGTGCCTTGGGCGGTGTCATCAACATCATCACCAAGAAGGGGAATAAGGGGCTGAAGGTGATGGCCTCCGGCGAGACCGGCAGCGGCGAGCCTTACCTCCTCCGTGCCACCGCTTCGGGCGCCAGCGACCGCTTCGACTATTTCCTGAGCGGCTCCACCACAAAGGTAAACGGCTTTCCGCTTTCCGACGGATTCACGGCGACCTCGGAGCAGGGTGACGGCTACCGGAAGAACAGCGACCGGCAGAGGAACAACGTCCTCGGCACCCTTGGTTTCACTCCCAACGCCGATCTCTCCCTCGGGCTCACCGTCAGCTATGCCGATGGCAGCTACGGCAAACCGTCCAGCGCCATCAACGATCCCAACGATCCCTTCGCCTCGCCTCCCAAGTTCGACCGGGTGGACGGTTTCTGGAACGTCTCCCTCCAGTTGGCGGCGGAGTACGCAGCCAGCGAGCAGCTCAACATCAGGGGATGGGGGTTCTTGAACCGGCGCGACGAGCACGACAACCAGTTTGACAACGGCAACTTCAATTCGGTGCTCAAGTCCGGCTCCTTCAAGGAGGAGGTATCGACCTCGATCAAGGGGCTCACCCTGCAGCCGCGCTACGACCTGGGAAAAGCGGGCCAGATCACCCTTTCCTTGTCTGCCGAGCACGACGACTGGAACAACAGCGGCTTCACTGCGGTAGCCGACAACACGTTCGGCACGCTCAATGCCGACCAGTCGCTCTCCATCTACTCCGCTTCGCTGGAATACGACGTCACCCTTCCGGCAGGTCTGGCGCTGACCGCGGGCTACGGCCATTACTGGCAGACCCGCTCGCAGGGGAGCGACACCGACTTCAGCGCGCTGGCCGGCCTGACCTACGATCTGACCAAGGAGACCGCGCTGAAGGCCTCCTTCAAGCGAAGCGTGCGCTTCCCGTCCCTGGGCGACCTCTACGACTTGAGCCAGGGTAACCCCAACCTGCAGACCGAGACCTCATTGACCTACCAGGGCGGCGTGGCGCAGAAGCTGCCGATGAAGAGCGAGCTGGAGCTTACCGGCTTCTACACGACGACGCACGACCTGATCCAAAACAACCAGGCAACCGGCCACAACACCAACCTCTCCAACGTGAGGTTTGCGGGGCTGGAGCTGGCCGCCGCGACCCACTACGTGGACAGGCTGTTACTGCGGATGACCTATTCCTATCTGCATTCGGAAGATCGGTCGCGGGCGGGACGTGACGAGCAGCAGTACACGCCGGGAAACAAGCTGGCTCTGGAGTCGAAATACGACTTCGCCTGCGGTTTCACCCCCTATGCTTCCCTGCTCTTCGTAGGGGCTCAGTACTTCTACACGAAGAACAACGTAACCCCTGTCCAAAAGGCGAGACTGAACGATTATGCACTGGTGAACGTCAAGCTGAGCCAGCGGCTTTGGGACGGGAGGGTAACCCTCTACACGGGAGTGAACAACCTTCTCGATGAGAATTACGAAACGAGCTACGGCTTTCCGCAGGCGGGACGCTTCATCTACGGCGGAGTTGAGTTCCGTATCTAAATTTCGCTCCTCCTGCACGAATATTTCGAGGTTGGTGTGCTGAATATGAAAAATCTACGGGTATGCATAGGTCTGGTGGCCGTACTCTTCTCCCTCGTTCTCGGCGGCTGCAGCGGCGATTCACCCTGGCGCTACAATCCCGGTATCCCCAGCGCCCCCACCGGCTTGACGGCGACACCAGGAGGCATCAGCGGCCAGGTCTTCCTGACGTGGAACAGCGCCCAGAGCCCCACCCCCTATACCTCCTATACCGTCTACTACTCGACCTCCCCGCAAAACGTGAAAAGCGGCACCAGGATCGCCAGCCTTACCGGCACCTCCTTCATCGTTACCGGCCTGACCAACGACGTCACCTACTACTTCGCGGTGACGGCCAGCACCTCCAGCGGTGAAAGCCCGCTCTCCGCGGTTGTGGCCGCGGCGCCCTCTGCACCGGGTGCCTTCCAGCAGTCCGATCTGCAGGGGACCTGGTATTTCAACGCCGTGCAGAGAGGTGCCGGGGCGCGCTGGATGAAAGGGGCTGTCGTGATAGACGGCATGGGGAACGTCGCGGTCGGCTCGTACGTCGACAGCACGGGGTTCACCTCGGCACCGCCAGGTTTGTTCAACCCCCTGAGTGTCCTTCCCGACGGCAAGGTGGTGCAGGCGCAGGACCCCGATTTCCACGCGGTGCTCTCCGCCAACCAGTTTCGCGACTTCGTGGTGGGGACGACCACCGTAGCTGGATCGCCGGTCATGCTGGTTTTGCAGAAGCGGGTGCCGGGGGTGGCCTATTCCCCCAACGACATAAAGGGGACGGGGAAAGCGGGTGCCGGGCCGCTTCTCTACAACTATCACCAGATCTCCAGCGGGGTCAGCCAGGAGTGGCAGACAGGAAGCTGTCAAGTCGGGCAGGATCAGGCGGTGACCTATCTCTCCATCACGGCGCCGAGCACTCCCCCCCTCCCCGGTGCGGGAGACAAGGTGTTGTCCCTGTCCATAACTCTGGATGGCCTGGTCTCGGAAACCCCGACCGCAGGTGTTGTGCCGCAGCCGAGCGCCCTGTTCACGAACCAGGTGATGTCGGCAGATAAGATGACCCTGGTGGGCACCGCCACCGATGCGAGCGGCGCCTTCGTGCTGAGGATCGTCCAGTTGATCCATCCGCCGGCGCAACTGCTGACCGCCGCGAACTACACCTCAAGCGGGCTCGCGGGCTCCTACGTGTTCCACGACCTGGTGGGCGCCGGCGCTACCTCGCTATGGGCCCGTGGCGACCTTGCTATCGATGCCGCTGGAGTCCTGGGAGTGAGCACCTATCTCGACAGTTCGGGCAATTCCGCCTTTCCGGCACCGCTAACGGTGGCAATGGACAGCCAAGGCTTGCTGACCGCCGCAGGTAACCCCACTTTCAACGGACAGCTCTCCTACTTCAACGACATGATGATCAGCACCCGGACTGACGCCGGTGGCAACTACCGCTTCAGCATCGCCCTGAAGCGTTGACGCTGGGCGTTGGAAGACCGCTACCCCTCCCTCCGGGAGAGGGTGCCCGAAGGGCGGGTGAGGGAAGCCGGCACCAGCACACAATGCACGCGTCGGATTTTCCCCGAGGTTGACTGAAAACTGCTGACGAGATATCATCCTGCGACACTCACAGCACGGGACGATTATCTACCTTGAACTGGCACGTCTACATCATTCTCTGTACCGATGACACTCTCTATACCGGGATAACCACCGATATAGAGAGGCGCATGCGGGAACACTCATCGGGGCGCGGGGCCAAGTACTTCCGGGGGCGGCAGCCAAAGAGACTGCTCTACCTGGAATCCGGGCACGACAGAAGCACGGCCAGCCAGAGAGAACGGATCATCAAGGAGATGAGGCGCTGTGACAAGACCCTGCTGGTCGACTCCCCGCTGAACACCATCTCCTCACCCGCCATCTAAAAGAAAAAGGGGAAGAGCGCGCCCTGCTCTTCCCCTTTCAAGTCTATTGCTTTTATCCTGTCTACAGCCCCTTGTGAACCCCATCCTCACCCTGTCCCTCCCCCCTCATGCGCCAAGGCTACGGCGGGCAGGCTTGAAGGGGAGGGGACGTAAGGCGGCACCTAGGTCCGTTACTTGACTGTAATGGTCGGATGCGGCGTGCTGGTGGTGCTTGGCGGCAGTATCGGGTACTGGAGCTTCGGCTGCTTTCCGGTGAGGCTTTCCAGGAAGGCCACGATATTGTCGGATGACTGCGCAGTGAGGTTGATACCGAGTTGCG
>NZ_DATFBA010000186.1:0-4021 GCF_035254065.1 Geomonas sp. | reverse complement strand
AGCACTTCTCGTCCTTGCCCAGGATCCCCCAGGAGACGCCGGCGGCGTTCAGGACGGTGGCCAGCGACACGGTGACCTGCTTGGCGCGGGAGTCGAAGGAGCCGGCGCAGCCTACGTACAGCAGGTACTCGGTCTCCCCCGCCACGAAGGGGTTCACCTTCATGGTGGAGACCCACTTGCCGCGGTCGGCCGGTGCGATACCCCACGGGTTGGAGCGCTGCTCCATGTTCTCGAAGAGGTTCAACAGCTCCTCGGGGAAGCGCGACTCGTTCTCCACCAGGTGCCGTCTCATCTTGATGATCTTGGGCATCTGCTCGATCAGCACCGGGCAGGCCTCCATGCAGGCGCCGCAGGTGGTGCAGGACCAGATGGCCTCCTCCGTGTTGGTCCCCTCCCCTTCGTCGCCGATCAGCGGCAGGGTACCCTTCCTCCCCTCCTTCAGGGCGGGGCCGTTCTCCAGCAGGTTGGTCTTGATGGCGTGGATGATCTGGCGCGGGTTCAGCGCCTTGCCGGTGTTGGTGGCGGGGCAGGCGGCCTGGCAGCGGCCGCACTCGGTGCAGCTGTAGCCGTCCAGGAGGTCCTTCCAGGTGAAGCGCTCCACGCTCCCCACCCCGTAGACCTCACCCTTGGCGAAGGTCTCGCGCGGCTGGGTGTTCGGCCATTCCAGGCTCGCCAGGTAGCAGTTGGGGATGGCGGTCAGGATGTGCATGTGCTTGCTGTGCGGCAGGAAGCAGAGGAAGGCGAGCAGCACCACCGCGTGCAACCACCAGGAAGCTCCCGCAAGGGTGGCAAGGGTCGAGGGATCGGCAGGGAGCAGGCCGGCCAAGAAGGCGGAGATCGGCATGGCCGAAGCGGCAGGTTCTGCGCCTTGGGCGATCACGGCCGCATGCATGCCGAAGTAGGCGATCATCAACAGGGCGATGAAGGAGAGGATCAGGAAGGCGTCGGGGCTTCTTCCCTTGACGTAGAGGCTGTCCAGCTGCGGCGGCTTCACCAGGATCCTTCTGCCGAAGGCGAGCGCGATGGCCACCAGGGTGAGCAGCGACACGATGTCGAAGGCGAACAAAAGGACCCGGTGCAGCCCCTCGGGGAGCAGCCCCAGGTTCAGGGAAGGCACCACCCCGCTCACCATGAACTCGCCGTTGGCGAGGGCCAGGATCATGAAGGACCAGAAGATCACGAAGTGGTTCAGGCCGAAAGGCTTTTTCACCACCCGCAGCTGGGCGAAGGCGTAGAGGAACATCTCCTTCAGGCGCCGGCCCGGCTGGTCCAGCCTCTGCTCCGACTGTCCCAGGGAGAGCAGGGAGAAACGCTGATAGACGCTCCAGCAGAAAAAGCCCAGCGAGGCCAGCAGAAGCGGCGTGAAGAGAGGGTAATGGGGGATCATACGGTTACCTCTTATATTTCCACAGTGAGAGTCGTTGTTCGCGAAAAGCGCTAGTTCCCTCTCCCGAAGGGGGAGGGTCAGGGAGGGGGAGCCATGCCGGCATCGCCGACAGTGCCCCCCCTACCCGACCTCCCTTCCGGGAGAAGGAGTTTTTTATTGGTGGTTCAGCGCGCGGACCTCGATTCCTTGAGGGCCTTGAGCTTCTTGGTCAGGGCGGGGACGATCTTGAAGATGTCCCCCACGATGCCGTAGGTGGCCACCTCGAAGATGGGGGCCTCGTGATCGCGGTTGATGGCGATCACCACGTCGGAGTCCTGCATGCCGACCAGGTGCTGGATGGCGCCGGAGATGCCGCAGGCGATGTAGACCTTGGGGCGCACCGTTTTGCCGGTCTGCCCCACCTGGCGGTCGGGAGGCATCCAGCCCGCGTCCACCGCGCTTCGGGAAGCGCCTACCACCCCTCCCAGCACGTCGGCCAGCTCCTGCAGCATGGAGAAGTTCTCCTTCGCCATCATGCCGCGTCCGCCGGAGACGATGAACTCGGCGCCGGCGATGTCCACGTCGCTGCCGCCGTGGTCCATCAGGATCTTCAGCACCTTGACCGGGATCTCCTCCTCGCTGACCGGGGCCGCCTCGCGCACGATCTCGCCGGTGGCCCCGGCCTTGAAGTCAGGCATCGGCATCACGTGCGGCCGCACGGTAGCCATCTGGGGGCGGAATTTGTCGCAGACGATGGTGGCCATGATGTTGCCGCCAAAGGCCGGCCGGGTCTGCATCAGGTTCCCCTTGTCGATGGAGAGGCCGGTGCAGTCGGCGGTGAGGCCGGTCTTCACCACGGTGGCCACCACCCCGGCCAGGTCGCGTCCCAGGCCGGTGGCGCCCATCAGGATGATCTCCGGGCGGTACTTCTCGACCAGCGCGCAGACCCCGCGCTGGTAGGCCTCGGTCCGGTAGTGGCGGAGCACCGGGGCATCCATCAGGTAGACCTTGTCGGCGCCGTAGCCGAAGGCCTCCTGGCAGAGCGCCTCCACGCCGTCTCCCATCACCACCGCGGCGAGCTCGCAGTTCCTGGCCTCGGCCAGCTCCTTCCCCTTGCCGAGCAGTTCCCAGGAAACCTTGGCGGCCACCCCTTCGGTCTGCTCGATGAAGACCCAGACGCCGCGGTAGGCGGCCAGCCGCTTCTTGAGGGCGGCCTCCTCCGGGTCCTCCTCGTGGGCTTCGCCCCCCTTGCTGGCGGCGGCTAGCTCCTGCAGGATGCGCAGCTCCTCCGGGGTGAAGGACATCTCCAGCGCCTGTGCGGGGCAGACCTTCACGCACTTGACGCAGCCGATGCATTTCGCGGGGTTGATGATCGGCGCCCCCTGGTCGTCCATCTCGATGGCGTCCACCGGACAGGCGCTCTGGCAGCGGGCACCGCAGGCGATACATTTCCCTTCCAGCAAGACGGCCTTGCCGCGGGGTCTCTTGGGCGGTTTTGAAGCTTCACTCATGTGCGGTTCCTTTTCGTATACGGATAAAGATCAAAGTTTAGGGTGAAAAAATCACGTACCATAACCATCGGTTACCGCTCGCTTCGCACCCTTGTCCCGATCTTTGTTTATAACGCGAGGAGGTCTTTTTCCAGCATCTTGCCGATCAACAGGTCGGCCGCCCCTTCCGGATCGTGGGCGCCGTCCCCCAGGATCTCACCCTTGGCACGCTCGGGGGAGAAGATCCGGCTTACCCAGGTCGGTGAGCCCTTGAGGCCGATGGTGTTCACGTCCAGCTCCAGCACCTGATTGTCCCACACCTCGACGCTGGCCTCCTGCGAGGCGAGCCGCATGGGGACGGTCGGGTAGCGGGGGCGGTTCAGCTCGCGCACCACGGTAAGGAGCACCGGCAGCGGCGCGTCCACCTCCTCGTGGCGTCCCTCCAGCTTTCTCCTGACCCTGATCCTGCGGGAGGCGAGATCGACCTCCTCGACCCGGTCCACCAGGGTGAGCTGGTCGAAGTCGAGCCGGGTGGCGATGCCGGGGCCGACCTGGGCGGTGTCGCCGTCGATGGTCTGCTTGCCGCAGATGACCACCCCGACCTCCTCGTCCTTGGCCAGCCGCTCGATGGCGGCGGAGAGGACCTTGCTGGTCGCCAGGGTGTCGGCGCCGCCGAAGACCCGGTCGGAAAGGAGGATGGCGC
Source organism: Geomonas sp. (assembly GCF_035254065.1). GTDB lineage: Bacteria > Desulfobacterota > Desulfuromonadia > Geobacterales > Geobacteraceae > Geomonas. Next base: position 462 of record NZ_DATFBA010000186.1, on the reverse strand, counting down.
GGTCGACCCCCAGGGCCAGCGCCTTTCTCAGGGTCGCCTCAGCGTTGGGGGGGCCCATGGAGATGGCGACCACCTTGAACCCGAAGCGGTCCTTGAACCTGAGCCCCTCCTCCACGGCGTGGGTGTCGTACGGGTTGACGATGAAGGGGACCCCCTCCCGGATCAGGGTGTTGGTGACGGGGTCGATCTGCACCTGGGTGGTATCGGGAACTTGTTTTACGCAAACGACTACCAGCATGGGAACCTCGTTTATCTTTGAATACGTTACAGAGTACCTGAAATCGTTGGAAAAAAGTTGACCTAGGTCAAAGGTGTGCGATCTTCGTGCATGCGTCTGGCCGCACGGTGAGGCGCTGCCAACCAAATGGCGGTTGCATTTTATCGGTCACCCTCTTACTATTGTCAAGTCATTCGAACGCGCACCCCACTGCGGGTGGAGATACATGTCCGAAAACTACATCG
>NZ_DATFBA010000185.1:0-4957 GCF_035254065.1 Geomonas sp. | reverse complement strand
ATACGCAGTAGGCGGTGGAAAGCGGCAGTATGGAGGCTGCGAACAGCGAGGCGTTGGCAAGCCCGATGGCGAACAGTCCTGAGGCGTATTTGCCTGCCAGCGGTGCCAGCGACATGGCGGCATCCTTGGCGTCGTTGATGTGGACGCCGTGCACGAACATGGTGGCGCCGCAGGCGACGATGATGAAGAAGGCGACCACGTCGGTCATGATGCAGCCGAAGATGACGTCCAACCGGCAGGCCTTGTAGGTCTCCACCCGCACCCCTTTTTCCACCACCGCGGACTGCATGTAGAACTGCATCCAAGGTGCGATGGTGGTGCCTACCACGCCGATCACCATCATCAGGTAGGACGGTTTCAGCTCGAAGGAAGGGGTAACCGTGGCGGTCATGATCTCTCCCCAGGGGGGGTGGGCCAGGTAGGCCGAAACGATGTAGGTGAGGTAGATGGTACAGGCGAAGAGGAAGACCTTCTCCACGAACTTGTAGCTCCCCTTCACGACCAGCCACCAGACGACCAGGCCGCCTATGGGGACCGAGATGTACTTGCTCACCCCGAAGATCTCCATGGCCGCGGCCCAGCCGGCGAACTCTGCCACAGTGTTTCCCAGGTTGGCCAGCAACAGGAAGAACATCAGGTAGGCGGTCACCTTGACCCCGAAACTTTCCCGGATCAGGTCCGCCAAAGACTTGCCTGAGACAGCCCCCATGCGGGCGCACATCTCCTGCACCACGATTAGAGCGACGGTGATCGGGATCAGGGTCCATAACAGCGAGTAGCCGAGGCTGGCGCCGGCCACCGAGTAGGTGGCGATGCCGCCGGCGTCGTTGTCCACGTTGGCGGTGATGAGCCCAGGCCCAAGCACCGAGAAAAAGAGAAGGATGTTTTTCTTGTTGATCTTCATCGAACGTCTCCAGGACGGTAAGTGTTGTAGCTCTGCTTCAATCGGTTCATCCGGCTACATTTTTAGTACCCCGGATGCCGCTTTAGTTTGAGATCGAGCGGCAGGAAGCGCTCCAGGATGTCGTCCACGGTGACAATTCCGACCATCTTCTCATCCTCATCGAGGACCGGTACCGCGATCAGGTTGTACTTGGCGATGATTTCCAGGATGTCCTTCGGGTCGTCGTCGATCTGCACGCATTTCAGGTTCTCGGTCATGACCTCTTCAACGGGGAGCGCGCCGTCATGGACCAGCAGCTCCTTGAGGGAGACGACCCCCAGCGGCCGCTCGTCCGGGTCCAGCACGTAGGCATAGTAGACGGTGTCCACCTCCGGCGCCTGGATCCTTACCTCGGAGAGCGCCTCGGCCACCGTGATGTCGACCGGGATGGCGATGAAGCTGTTGTTCATCATGCCGCCTATGGAATCGTCCTCGTGTTCCAGAAGTTCCTGGATCTCCTCGGCGTCCTCGGCATCCATCAGTCCCAGCAGCTCCTCTGCCTTCTCGGCGGAGAGATCCCCCAGCACGTCGGCCGCCTCGTCCGGCGACATCTCCTCGAGGATGTCGGAGGCGCGCTCGCTGTCAAGTTCGCTGATGACGCGGCTTCTCAGTTCCGGCTCCAGTTCGTGGATCGCCTCGCCGGCCGTCTCGTCGTCCAGCGAGTTGAGCACGGTCTGGATGTTCTTCATCGGCACCCGCGAGATGATGTGGGCGAGGTCGGCCGGGTGCATCTCGGAAATCTGCTCCCTGGCCATGGTCAGTGTCAGCTTGGCCGCGTTTGCCTCCAGGTGTCCCACGTATTCCCAACTGATCTCCCGCTCCGGGATCTCCCTCTGCACGATCCCCCACAGCTTCTCGCACCCCATCCGGCGCAGCAGACCGCGGAAGCCGACGTCGACCGACATCAGGCAAAGGGCGTCCTTGTGGCGGCCGAGCTTGAGGTCGTTGACGCGCACGACCTTGGCGCCGTTCACGTCCACGATCTGCTTGTCGAGGATGTCGCGCTTGACGTGGATTTCGTGGCCGGTTTCCTGGTAGCGCTCCAACTGCTCGACGGAAGAAGAGACCGAGATAACAGTCGGGTTGAAGAGCACCACCTTGTCCCAGCCGACCGCATAGGTCTGCCCCTTGCGCTGGATGAGGACCTGGCTGACGATGGGGAATTCCTCGTCGGGGGTGATGGCGAGATCGCAGACCGTGCCGAGCTTCTGGCCCGCGGCGTTGATCAGCGGCTTCTTCAAAACTGCGCTCAAATAAAGTTGCTGTGGCGTCATGGCTTCGCTTCCTGTCTCCGCACGTGCACGGGCGAGCGCAGACGGCACGGACGCGCGTCCGCCGTCCCGGTATACCCGGCAGTGGGGTGCAATGAAAAGCTGGCTGGAAAGGTGGGCCGTCTGGCCGAAATTTCCCGCGCTTGGTGATCGTTATATGGTCCTTTGATGAAGGCTAAATCACGACCAAGCGGGGAGGGGAGGAGGGACTTGGTGGTTAGTTCATCGAAGGAGGATGGATATGTAAGCTACAACTCGGACTGTCCAAAGTGCTAGACTACCTCCGTGGCTGGTCCCGGTCGGGACATAAAAAAAGACCATGGGGAAACCCCACGGCCTGTCTGGTCGAAGTGAATTCCCCACTCGTAGATTTTCGGCAGTGCACAACGTAGGTTATTGAAAACCAGCTACCTTAAGTAAAGCCTTATGCCGACAATACCTGGTCTACCCATTGGCGTCTTTCGACATTTCTGGGCAGTAGCCTTTGTTTGTGCAAACGCCTCATGCTAACGAGGAATACCTCTCTATACTTCTAATGGGAAAGATTGTCAAGCTGTTTCGGGATTTTGCGCCTCCGTTAGTGCTTCTACGATCTCCCCAGGAACCCGTGGCACGTTCTCAATTCAATCGTTAATTTGAAAACGCTAATATTAGTCGATACAATGATTGGGTTGCCACCAAAGCCAGGGAGGTGGGCCCATGTTGTCGATGCCGTCGGAGCTTTCTGCTGTCGTCGCAGCTGATCACCTTTTCGGGGTACTGGCATCCATCGTCTTGCTTATGGTGGCCTCCCTGGTGCTGCCCCACACACGTTGGCACTGGCTGGTGGCCGCTCCTGGTGAAGAAGCGGCCGATGCCGAGCCTTCCGACGACGATTCCTTTTTTCGGCTGGAACTCAGGATTCTCAGGTTCCATCTGGATGGGTTGGTCCAGGATCCCGCGCTTCGCCACAACGCAATGGTTGATCTTTCCATCGTGATCCCCGCCTACAATGAAAGGAACCGGCTGGCCAACACGGTGCTTTCCACCATCAGGTGGTGCCAGTCCTGCTGCCCCTCCTATGAGATCATCGTCGCCGATGACGGCAGCACCGACGAAACCATGGAGATCTGCAGGATCTTCGAGGAGTACGACGGAAACTTCACCGCGCTCAGCAACCCGCACCTTGGCAAAGGATCAGCCGTGAGAGCCGGCATGCTGCACGCATCGGGGAAACATGTGCTGTTCATGGACGCCGACGGTGCCACACCCTTGAAGGAAATCGAAAGGCTCAGGGCGAAGCTGGAAGAGGGCTTCCCGGTGGCGATCGGCTCGCGAAGATCGGGGGAGGAGTGTGCGACGGTAGTGGAAAGGCGTCTGCACCGCAGGGTGATCGGCAAGGTCTTCGCCGCCATCGTGCACCTGTTCGGCGTGAGCGGTATCGGCGATACCCAGTGTGGTTTCAAGATGTTCAAAGCGGAAGTGGTGAAGGAGATCTTCTCGCGCCAGCGCCTGAACGGCTTCGCGTTCGATGTGGAAGTACTGTTACTGGCCCGGCGGCTCTCCCTGGAAATTGCCGAGGTGCCGGTCGACTGGAACTGCAAGGCGGGGTCAAAGGTGAACTTGGTGGTGGACACCCTCCGGATGCTGGCCGACGTCTTCAAGGTGAAGCTGATCCATCGGAATACCCCCACCCAGTTGCAACCTGATACCTCTGACATCAACTGAGATCCCGGATGGTTAGCTGCCGGTCAAGGGTGCGGCCACGGCGAGGTGCCGAGGCCGCATTTTTGCGTCAGTCGATCCAGCCGCCACCCACCACCCGGTCGCCGTCGTAGAGTACCACTGCCTGCCCCGGTGTGACGGCCTGCTGTGGCTGCTCGAACTCAACCTGCAACTTACCGTCCTCCAGGAGCGTGGCCTGGCAGGGGAAGGGTTTCTGGCGGTAACGGATGCTGCAGGTCCCCTGAAAGGTCCCGGAAATAGGGACGCTGGTCCAGGTGGTCTCCGAGGCGAACAGCCGGTCCCGCGTCAGTTCTTCCCGCGGCCCGACCACCACCTGCGCGTGTTCGCGGTCGATGGCCGTGACGTAGAGAGGTTCCTTCCAGGCGATGCCCAAGCCTCGCCGCTGACCGATCGTGTAGTTATGGATGCCGTCGTGGCTGCCCAGCTTCCTTCCAGTCGAATCTACGATGTCGCCCGCAGTGCGGACCACGCCATTTTCCTCCAGGAAGCGAACGTAGTCGTTATCGGGGATGAAGCAGATCTCCTGGCTTTCCTGCTTCTGGGCCACTGGCAGGTTGAACTTCGACGCCAGCTGCCGGGTTTCACGCTTCTCCAGGTCGCCCACCGGGAAGATGGTGCGGGCGAGCTGCTGCTGCTTCATGGAGAACAGGAAGTAGGTCTGGTCTTTGCCGGGGTCGCGCCCTTTGATCAACTGGTAGATCCCGGCAGCGTCGCGCTCGATGCGGGCGTAGTGGCCGGTGGCGAGGATGTCGGCGCCCATCGACTCCGCTATTTCGGCCAGGATGCCGAACTTGATGCGGTCGTTGCAGCGCGCGCAGGGGTTGGGAGTCCTTCCCGCCGCGTACTCGGCGATGAAATCGTCCATCACCAGTTCCTTGAAGCGCTCCCTGAGATCAATCACTTCGAATGGGATGCCGAGTTTTTTTGCGACCCGCCCGGCGTCCATCACGTCGGTCAGCGAGCAGCAGGTTTTACCGCGTTTCAGATCGGGTGCCGGTTCGTAAAGCTGCAGCGACAC
>NZ_DATFBA010000184.1:0-17145 GCF_035254065.1 Geomonas sp. | reverse complement strand
ATCAGGGCGATAAAGTGTGTATCAGGGAATATCCAAAATCAAGACTCCTCGGCTATCGCATGCCTGCCGCTTAGCAGCGGGGGGAGCTTCCGGCTCCCCCCCATCCGCTGCTCGAACCGCAACCCAAGCTACCATTACATCTCACGGAGGAGTGCGCTATGAAACGCATCATCATCTGCTGTGACGGGACGTGGAACAGTGCCGATGACAACGGCGAGGGCGAGGCGTGTGACACCAACGTGGCGAAGATCGCTGAACTGATAGCGCCGACGGACAGCCAGGGAAATCACCAGGTGACCTTTTATCACCAGGGGGTCGGGAGTGGAAATCTAGAGGACAAGATTGCAGGGGGCGCCTTTGGCGTCGGGCTCTCCAAGAACATCATGGAAGCCTACCGTTTCCTTGCCTCGAACCACATCCCCGGCGATGAGATTTGGCTCTTCGGCTTCAGCCGGGGGGCGTATACTGCCCGCAGCATCGTCGGCCTCATCCGCAACTGCGGCTTGCTCAAAAAGGAACACCTGGACAAGATCCCCATGGCCTATGAGCTGTACCGGAACCGTTCCGAGCAAACCACCCCCGCTTCTTCCCATGCCGAAAACTTCAAGGACTCCTTCAGCGACCAGCCCGGCATCCATTTTCTTGGGGTATGGGACACGGTGGGGAGCCTGGGGGTCCCGGATTCCATCATATCGAGGCTGCTGGACGACAAGTGGAATTTCCACGATGTGGCGCTTAGCTCCATCGTCAAAAACGCCTATCACGCTGTGGCGATCGACGAGCGCCGGGAAGACTTCAAGCCGTGCTTGTGGCAAAGCTCACCACAGACCAAGAGCGAGCAGGTTTGGTTTCCTGGGGTGCATTCCGACATAGGCGGGGGCTATCGTGAAACAGGGCTCTCCGACTGCGCGCTGGCCTGGATGATCTGCAGGGCGCAAGGCTGCGGGCTGCAGTTCAACCCGCAAGCAGTGACGGTGCAGCCTAGTTCGAGCGGGCAGCTACATGATTCGAAAAAGGGGTTTTTCAGATTACTGGGGACAGAGGTCCGGGCTGTTGAACCGGCGCTACTTTCTCTCGCCGCCCTCCAGCGCCATGCCGCTGGGCAGTACGATCCGAAGAATTGGCCGGCGACGGCGACGCCGCAAGCTTGCCCCGACAGGCAGGCGTGCCAGGGATGCTTCAAGTGCTTCTAAACCGTCTAGGGTGCGGGAGGTAGCGCATGGGCGAAGACAACGGTAAAGACCGGGCCTTACCTTTCTCTGCAATTCTGGTGGTTCTCGCTGCTGTTGGCGTCATCGTCTTTAACAAGGTTCCGCTGGAAGGATCCCGCCCTGCCGTCAACGAGATACCGGAGCAGCACAACCTGGTCAAGGCAAGGCTATGGGAGGACCCGTTCCTGGCGGTCCTGCACCAGGCCAATGGCAAAGCGCCACCGGCCGATTCAGGCTGTTTCGGCCTCTCCGCCCCCTGCAACGACGTGATGAAGGGCGACTGCATCCGGAAACAGATGCACGACAAGGTTGAAAAGGGAAAGGTGACGGTGGTGGCGGTCATGGTGTTCGGGGCGCCGTATGCCGAAGAGGGGGAGATGCGAATACGCCACCGCTACGCCGCGCTCTCCGCCTTCAACCACCTCGGTTTCGTTCCCGATGACTCAGAGCATGTGCAGTACCTGAAAATAGACCACCGAACGTCCGCTCAGGAGAGCGTGGCAAACACTCTGTCGATGACGGATCTCATGCCATACGAGTGGCTAAGCCGCATGGATGGCAAAAACGACTCCGTTCTCCTGCTCTGGATCAATGACGAAATCTTTCACAGCTCACCGCTTTCAAAGCTGAAGCGCCTGGCAGAATGCCTGCAACTGCCCTCACCGGTGCAAGGTGGCAAACCGGTCGCCTTCAAGATAATAGGTCCCGCGGGATCCACCACTTTGAAGGCCATGATTGAAGAGCAGAATGCTCCTGCCGCCGGTTGTCCGATCGAGATGTACTCCTCTACCGCGTCCGTGGACGACGCTTTGCTCTCCCCCCACCCGATGGAAAGCGCGTCGTGGGTGAAGTCGCAGTTCCAGCGGGCGGGGATACAGTTCGAGCGGACCATCAACAGCGATGGTCAGCTGGCAAAGCTGATTTATGAGGAACTGGCAAACCGCGGCATCAACTGCAAGAAAAAGAAACAGCACATCGTCCTGCTCGCCGAGTGGGATAGCTTCTACGCCCGGGCGATGAGCGAGGTTTTCCTAGCGGCTTTTTCGGAGAAGTGGGGACCGAGCGCAGGCGACCGGATTCATCTCTTCACCTACCTGCGCGGTGTCGACGGGAAGGTCCCTTCGCCGGAGGATGAAAAAGAGGGGCAGAAACTGGCCAGGGATGGAGAGAAGAAGGAAAGCGATGCGATTAAGGAGATGGAGAAGGCCTCCGGGCTCAGCCAGTTGGATTACGTCAGGCGGCTGGCAGACGAGGTACACCGGTTCGAGGCGAACCTCGACCCCGACGAGTCGATACGGGCCATCGGCATCCTCGGCAGCGACTTCTACGACAAATACCTGCTTCTGCAAGCGATGCGCCAGCGTTTCCCGCAGTCGATCTTCTTTACCACCAATCTGGACGCACGACTGCTCCACCCCGAGGCGGTACAATGGACCAGGAACCTCCTGGTGGCATCCTCCTTCGACCTGGCCTTGCGCAACGACAAGGATATGACCCTGCAGGAGGTCCCGCCGTTTCGCGACAGTTATCAGACCTCAATTTTCTTCTCCATCCTTCGCTCCTTCGCCAAGGAGAACTATTTGGGCCGCTTCGCCCAGAACGTGATGCTGCAGACGCCCCAGCCCAACATCTACGAGATTGGACGCTACCACGCCATAAACCTCTCCCGCAGCGCGGGGGTCACCGCCGGTTTTGATCCTTACCACGACCTGCAACGCAGAAGAACCATCATATTGAAGGTCCTGCTGATCGTAGGGGCCGCCAGCGTGCTGCTTACCTTCACCAGCAAGCAGATCCGGGATTTCTTCGGGAAGATCATTAGCGGGTGGCGACCTGCGCTGGCGGGATGTCTCGCCGGCGCCGGGATTTTGCTCCTCCTTTCCACGTTCTGCGGCATCCTCAAGGACCCATCCGAGGAGCCTCTCTACTTTTTGGAAGGGGTAAGCATCTGGCCGACCGAAATCATCAGGGTTATCGGGCTGCTGCTGTCGCTTGTTTTCATGTGGCGCATACGAACAGACAGCCAGGGCAACAGACGGGCCATCACCGAAGAATTCCGGCTTCCCTGCCGGGATCCTCTCATGTACGACCAATCCTCATTTCTCCAGTGGGGAGCCGGAGTGTGGAACCGTTTCAACGCCGGGTTTCGGAAGTTTTCGGGCATCGTTGGCTATGACAGTGCAGATCCAGGGGTGACGCTCGCTAAGGAAGATCTGGGAAATCGTGATGGCGGCGAAGCCGGTACCATGGCACCTTTTTGGGACGAGTACTGCAGGCGAGATTCAGGCAGCTACCGGTTTCGGCGGGTTGTTCCGGTCATCGTCAGCTACATCCTGCTGTGTAGCCTGATTATAAGTTTTTCTCCACCATTCGCCCCGGTACGGGGAACCGTCAGCACCGTCGTCGACAGGGTCGCCCTTTTCCTCCTCGTTTTCTTCTTCATCACGCTCACCTGCTATACCTACGACGTCATCAATACCTGCCGCCATTTTATCGAGCTCGTCGCAGAAAAGACGCCAGCGTGGTCGGACGAGTCCTATGACGCGGTGGTGGGCGCGCACGCGAAAAAATCGGAAGAGGTGTTGAAGGAATGGCTGTTGGTGCGACTGATCGCGAAGCGGACGTCCACCATTGGAAAAGCCGTCTTCTATCCCTTCATAGTCTGGTCGCTTGCCTTCGTTTCGCGCCTTTCCTTCTTCGACAACTGGCAGACACCTATTTCGCTGGTCATAGTTATTTCTTTGGGCGCCGCCTTTGCCTGGACTTCCGCGTATTTGCTGCGCAAGGCAGCAGAACGCGCCCGACAGGCGTCCCTGACTCGCCTCCTCGCCATTCAGACTTCCGCATACGCGTCGTCCAAACCTGATGAGGAGTACCTGAGGTGCATCGACTTGATTATCAGCAACGTGAAGGGGGTGCGTGAAGGGGCCTTTCTTCCCTTCATGCAATGCCCGATGGTTCAGGCGCTCCTGGTCCCGTTCGGCGGAGTCGGCGGAGCGTATGCCCTGGACATCATGGGCAAGCTGAACATTTGAGAAAAAAAGGGGTGCTTCGGTCCACTGCAGGAACCGGGGCATCCCCTTTGATTTTTGGTAAGAGTTGAGAAAAGATGGCCGTCAGTGAGAGGCAAAGATCATCATTAGCGGCGGGACCAGGAAGATGGCGGGGAGCAGGTTTCCGACGGGAAGCCTCTTCACGCCAAGCATACCGAGCGCAATGGCCACGATCAGCAAGCCGCCGACTGCGTTCATCTCCTGCACCACGGACGGGGTCAGGACCTGCTGGGCGGCATTGGCGCAGAGGGTGAGGCCCCCCTGGTAGAGGAAGAGCGGTACAGCCGAGAAGATCACTCCGATACCTAGGGTCGAGGCAAGCGCTACCGAAGCGATGCCATCGAGGGTGGCCTTGGCGTAGAGGATCTCAGGGCGGCCGCCCAGCCCGTCCTGAATGGCGCCCATGATCGCCATGGCTCCCACACAATAAAGCAGGGTGGCGGTGACGAAACCTTCGGCGACCTTGCCGCCCCCACGGAAGCGGCGGCCAAGGGACTCGCCGATAGCCTCAAGCCGCGCCTCGACCCCCATCAACTCACCGATGATACCACCGCCTATCAGGCTGCCGATCACGATCATCAGCTGATTGCTTTTCAGCGCCAGTTGCCCGCCGATCAGCAGCACGGCCAGCCCCAAGCCGGCCATGATGGTGTCTCGTACCTTCTCCGAAAGGAGGTGTCCCCCCTTCACACCCATCAAACTTCCGCAGATAATTGCGGCCGCATTCACTGTCGTTCCGGTCATAATCATCCGGCCAAGATAGAAGAACTTGCCGTGCAAAGGCAAGCACAAAAACCCCCAATCATCACGTCCCCGCCTGGGATTTCCTATCCCGATAAGCTGAACTCCGCACCCCGCGAGTGCTGATCGAAATGGAGGTTCGCTACCGCTCCCCCTGCTACAGGATCTTCAAGCCGCGCAGCAGAATGATCCCGATCGACACCGGAGCCACGTACTTCAGGAGGAACAGGAAGAGGTTGATGACTGCGCTGTTCCGCAACTCGCCGTCGTTGGAGAGGGCGGCCTTCACCTTCTGCGGCCCCCACACCCATCCGGCGAAGAGACAGATGAAGAAGCCGCCGATCGGCATCAACAGGTTGGAGGTGAGGAAGTCGTACAGGTCGAAGAAGGTCATCCCAAACGGTTTAACCCCTGCGAGCACGCTGCTGGAGAGCGCCGCCGTAGAGCCGATCAGGGCCAGCAGGATGACGGTCAAAGCGGTGGCGTGCAGGCGCGGCATGGAGAAGCGCTGGTGAAGGTAGGCGACCGGCACCTCCATGATGGAAAGCATCGCCCCGGTCGCGGCGATGGCGCCCAGCACGAAGAACAGCACCACGAAGGCGTTGCCGAAGGGGATTTGGGAAAAGACCGCCGGAATGGTGATGAAAAGGAGCGAGGGTCCTGCCTCCGGCTTGAAGCCGTAGGTGAAGACCGCGGGGAAGATGGCGATCCCGGCCAGGATGGAGACGGCCAGGTCGGCGAGCATCACGCGCAGCGCGGTCACCGGGAGGTTCTCTTCTTTGGTGAAGTAGCTGCCATAGGTGATCATGGTACCCATGCCGACGGAGAGTTTGAAAAAGGCAAGTCCCATCGCGGTGAGGAGGACACCCCCGGTAACCTTGGAGAAGTCCGGGCGGAACAGGAAGTTGAGCCCGGCGGCGGCCCCCGGCAGCATCAGGCTGCGCACCCCGATCATGACCAGGATCACCAGGAGCACCGGCATCAGCCGTTTGGTGGTTTTTTCGATCCCCTTGGAGACACCGGCAACGATGATGGCACCGACGCAGACCAGCACGAAACACTGCCAGAACACGGCCTGGTACGGGTCGGCGATGAGCTTTTCAAAGACGGCGGAGGTTACCTTGGGATCGGTGGAGAGCACGCCGCCGGAGGCAGACTTGAAGACGTAGGCGACGACCCAGCCGGCGACCTCGGTGTAGAAGGCGAGGATCAGGAAGGCGGAGAGGACCCCGGCCGCGCCGATCAATCCCCACTGCCCACCCTTAGGGTGCAGGACCCGGAAGGTGGAGAGCGCGTCCGACCGGGAGCGGCGGCCGAGCATCAATTCGGCGATCATGACCGGGACCCCTGCCATGAAAGCGGCGAGGATGTAAACGATGATGAAGGCGGCCCCGCCGTTCATCCCCGTGAGTGACGGGAACTTCCAGATATTGCCGAGTCCTACGGCCGAGCCAAGGGTGGCGGCAATGACGCCAAGACCAGAAGTGAAACTGTCACGAGATGTAACCTGCTTTACCCCATCCGCCACAACGGCAACAGCCGTGCGCCCCTCAACAGCGCTAACAACCGCTTCTTGTTCCATTTCGTATAAACCCTCTGCCTTTTTTTCTTCCTGTTTTAGCAGCCTAAACAACTTTTTGCTAGCCCTAAATAAGAAAAGGGGATGCCTTGATCCACTGCAGGAACAAAACACCCCCCTTGGAATTTCATATGCTGCCGCTCCTTATTCAGCAACAGCGGTCGGCATGGCGAGGAGTTCCTCCTCCTCTACCTCCAGGGCGTCCTCGTCGCACACCTCGCCCAGCGCCCCTTCCCACTTGGCGACCACGGCGGTGGCGATGGAGTTGCCGATCACGTTGGTGAGCGTCCTGCCCATGTCGAGGAACTGGTCGATCCCCATGATCAGCAGGAGCCCGGACTCGGGGAGGTTGAACATGGGGAGGGTGGCGGCAACGACGACCAGGGAGGAGCGGGCGACGCCGGCGGTCCCTTTGCTGGTCAGCATGAGCACCAGGAGGATGGTGATCTGCTTGGAGATGGAGAGCTCGATGTTGAAGGCCTGGGCGATGAAGATCATGGCGAAGGCCTGGTAGATCATGGAGCCGTCCAGGTTGAAGGAGTAGCCAAGCGGCAGCACGAAACCGGCGATCTTGTCGGAGGCGCCGAATTTCTTGAGCTGCTCAAGGGTCTTCGGGAAGGCGGCTTCGCTGCTGGCGGTGCAGAAGGCGAGGACCATCGGGCTCTGGACCATCTTCAGCAGGATGAAGATGCGCTTGCCGAGGAAAACGGCGCCGCCGCCGATCAGCACCACCCAGAGTGCCGCCATGGAGAGGTAGAAGCCGGATATGAATTTACCGTAGGTGACCAGGATGCCGAGGCCCTGGGTGGTAACCACCGCCGCGATCGCCGCGAACACCCCGATCGGGGCCAGCATCATGACCGAGTCGGTCACCTTCAGCATGACATGGCCCAGTTCGTCGATGAACTTCAGCACGGTCTGCGCGCGCTCTTTCAGGGAGCCTATGGCGAAGCCGAGGAAGACCGAGAAGACCAGGATCTGCAGGATCTCGTTGTTGGCCATGGCGTCGAAGAAGCTCTTGGGGAAGACGTGGGTGAGGAAGTCCTTCAGGTTCAGCGAGGAGGTCTTCAGGTCGGTGGCGGCGCCGGCTGCCGGCAGGGCCAGGTTCATGGCGTGCCCGGGCTGCAGGACGTTCACGAAGATCATGCCGATGAAGAGGGATGCGAGCGAAGCGCACAGGAACCAGCCGAGCGCCTTGAAGCCGATGCGGCCGACTGCCTTGGAGTCGCCCATGCTGGCGATACCGGCGGTCAGGGTGGCGAACACCAGCGGACCGATGACCATCTTGATCAGTCGGAGGAAGATGTCGGTGATGAGCGAGAAGTAACCGGCGATCTCCTTCGCCGCCTTGGCGTCAGGCGCCGACACGTTGCAGATGTAGCCAACGACAATGCCGAGCAGCATCCCGGCCATGATACAGATCGTCAGTCTGTTCTTTTTCATCCATCTTCTCCTTGTTGAGTAGGTTACCAAGCGCTGCGGCAACCCAGGAGGCGGGTGGTTTCGCTGGCAAGGCGTCCTGTATTCAGCAAGCGCAGTGCCAAGAGAAGCATGGAGAAGGAAGTCCTTTGAATACCACGGGAAACGTCGCAGTGAGGGTGGCTGGCATAGCGTGAAGGGGTATAACTTCCGAGCCTGGTGTGGGGCGAAAAGGAAAGGAGGCGACGGGATTTCAACAACTTACCCGCCGCCTCCTCCAAGTTATACAGCTACCGGTTGTTATAAGGGTTCAGCTTCCCTTTTTCAGCCTCTTGCTGAGCGCCGGCTGCGACACCCCGATCAGCCGCGCCGCGATGGACTGGTTACCCTCCGCGCGCCGCATCGCCTCGGCGACCAGGTGATCCATCACCGCGCGTGCCGAGGGGAGCGGAGCCGACGCCACGAACACGCTCCCCGCCACCTCTGCGGGGGCCTTGTCCGCCGGACGGAACCCCTCCTTGTCCATGGCGCGCTTGAAGCTCTCCATGGAAAGCATCCGGCTTTCGTGCAGGCTCATGGCGTCGTAGACCATGGAACGCAACTCGCGCACGTTCCCCGGGAACGGGTAGTTGGAGAGCAGCACCGGCAGCTCCTTGGGGACAGTCGGCTTCTTCTTCCCCATCTCGTGCGCCGCCTCCTCCAGGAAATGGTCCAGGAGGGGCACGATGTCGCCGGGGCGTTCCCTGAGCGGCGGGATCTGCACGTGGTGGGCGCAGAGCCGGTAGTAGAGGTCCTTGCGGAAGTCGCCGGACGCCTGCTTGGTCGCCAGATCGTGATGGGTGGCCACCACCACCCGCGCGTTCATCCGCTTGGGAAGGTCGCTACCCAGCGGAAAGTACTCCCCCTCCTGAAGCAGGCGGAGCAGCTTGACCTGCGAGGGGATGCTCAGGTCCCCGATCTCGTCGAGGAAGAGGGTGCCGTCCGCCGCGTGCTCGATCATCCCTTTCCTGGCGAACTCCGCACCGGTGAAGGCGCCGCGGGTATGGCCGAAGAGGGTGTCGCTGAAGACGTTGTCGTCGAGCCCGGCGACGTTGACCGAGACCAGCTTTTTCTGGCTGCGGCTCAGGCGGTGGATGCTGCGCGCGACCAGTTCCTTCCCCACCCCGCTTTCCCCGGTGATCAGCACCGGCTGCGAGCTTCGGGAAACCGCCTCGATGTAGCGGAAGATCGACTTCATCTTCGGATCGCCGGTCACGATGTCGGCGAAGGCCTCCGGATGCTCCAGTTTGCCGCTCAGCATGCGCGAGCTGATCTCCCGGTTCTCCCGCTGCAGCTCGATCATGCGGATGGCCCGCTGAACCCCCTGCACCAGGCGCTCCTCCTCCACCGTCTTCACGAAGAAGTCGTAACCGCCGTGCTTCATGCACTCTACCGCGGTCTCCACCTGGTTCAGGCCGGAAATGACAATCACCGGGATAGCGGGGTACTCCTGGACGATCATCTTCAGGAGCTCCTCGCCGGAGAGGTTGGGCATGTTCAGGTCCAGGAGCACCAGGCCGATCTGGCCTTGGGCGAGGATGCCCATGACTTCGCGGCTGTCGCTGCAGCGGACCAGGTTGCTGATGCCACCGGACAGCCCCAGCGTCATGCTGAGGCTCCTGAGCCAGGCCTCCTCGTCGTCCACCAGCAGGATGCCGAATGATGGGTAGAGCGAATCGATCATTTACCTCTTTCTCCTAGTTGGGAAGGCCCTCATCCGCCCTTCGGGCACCCCCTAAAGGGGCGAGGGGGTAGAGCCCCCCGGATAATCTGTGGGGATGGCGTTACCGCTGCTACCGGGGCCGGGTAACACCATGGTCACGGTGGTACCGCTTCCCGGCAGGGAGTCGAACTCCAGGCGCCCGCCGTGGTCCTTTACGATGCCGGCCGACACGGAGAGGCCGAGGCCGGTGCCGCCGGCGTCGCGCTTAGTGGTGAAGAACGGGTCGGTCAGGTGCGAAAGGTGCTCCTTCGGGATGCCCACCCCCTCGTCCCTCACCGACAGGCGCAGCTCGCCGCTCTCCTCGTCCAGCGAGGTGGCGACGAAGATCCCCTTCTCGTGGGAGGGGAGAGCCTGGCAGGCGTTCAGGATCAGGTTGACCACCACCTGCTCGATGCGCTGGGCGTTGCCGCGGCAGTTGGGGAGCTCCTTGGCGCAGTCGATCTGGAAGTGCTGGGTCGCCTTTTTGATGGAGTTTTCCACCAGGCGCACCGAAGCGTGCAGCACGGCGTTCAGGTCCACCGACTCGTTCAGATCGGAGTCGTCCTTGCGGGCGAAGTCCTTCAGATCGTCGACGATCCTCTTGATGCGCCGGGCGCCGTCCTGCATCTCGTCGAACATCCTGCCGGTCTCCTCGCGCAGAAGCGAGTAGCGCAGCCCCCCGATCATGAAGTCGCCGCTCTCCTGGAAACGCTCCTCCAGGTTCTCCTCAGCGGCCTGGTACGCCTTCTTCAGCACCGGGAGGTTCAACAGCAGCAGCCCCGTCGGGTTGTTGATCTCGTGCGCCACCCCCGAGACCAGAATCCCCAGTGACGCCATCTTGTCGGCCTGGATCAACTGCTGCTGGCGCTGCTGCAGTTCCGCCGTCGCCTCGTGCACCCGCTTTTGCAAGGTGCGCGACCAGACCACGGTGAACCCGAGGACCAGGAGCAGCGGCACCACTACCATGGCCGAATACTTGACGATCTTTTCGAAGGGGAGCGGCTGTGGTTCCAGCACGCCCAGCCACTTGTCGTAGATCTTCTGGTAACGTCCGGTGTTCTTCAGGATGGCCAGCCCCTCGCTGAAGCGCGACAGCACCTGGAGGTTCCCCTTCTTCACCGCATAGCCGTAGTATCCCCCGGGGACCTGTCCCACCGGGACGATGTTGGATAGTCCCAGCTCGCGTCCCAGGTACAGACCGGGGAGGTTGCCCACCATGGCGTAATCGTGCTTGCCGGAAGCAAGCAGGCGCAGCGCGGCGGCGTGGGTGTCCACCAGGATCAGCTTCGCGCCGTAGTCGTGGCTCAAGAGGAAGTCGTGCATGCTCCCCCCCTTCTGCACGATGACCTCCTTGCCGCGTAGCGCCTCCAGGTTGCTGACCGGCGGCGTGCCCCGGCGGGCGAAGATGGAGGTATGCACGATGTTGTGCGGCGGGGAGAAGTCGAGCGTCTTGCTGCGCGCGTCGGAACTGGTGATCCCCTGCAGGATGTCGATGCTGCCGTCCTCCAGTCCCTTGCGTGCGTCGGCCCAGTTGCCGAGGCGGAACTCGACCTCCATCCCCATCACTTCCGCGATGGCACGCGAGAGCTCCACGTTGAAGCCGGTGGGGCGGCCGTTTTTGTCCAGGAACTCGTAAGGGGGGAAGTTCTTGTCTCCGCCGATGACGATCGGTTTCTCGCTCCCGCCCCAGGCAGAGCCAGGCCAGGCGTGTGCCATAAGGACGATGACCATCAGCAGGAAAACGGGAAGGATGGCGAACGGGAGCCGGTTGTGATGTGGTCGCCGGGAGCCGAAGCGTACCGGGACGGCTGGGAGAGAAAACACTCGGGGGTTTCCTTGCATGGGATCGACCGGCGTGCAGCCCCAAAGGACAGGTGCCAGTCGCGGCTGTTGCCGTAACCACTATAGGAACATCAGACTTTTTTGTAAAGGGATGTCAGGGGTCAACAATAAGCACTACAGCAAACGTCGGCGATCGCAGTGCAGTACCGCGGCCAGCCGTTCCCGTTTTAAATCGCAATAATCCGTTTCCGTTCCGTTTTTCCGCAAAGATTGGCTGCCGCGGCTTTTCTGCGAGCCCAAGTCGACTGAAAAGACCGGCGGCACCGGGTGCATTCACGGCGAGGGCGGAGAGGAAACGGCTAGTTGTCACGAAGCTCGCGAAGAAATTCCTCGCCGCGGTGGGTGAGCTTCACGTTGTGACTTAGACCCTGGCAATGGACATTGGAGATTATTTTGACAAGTCCTTCAGATTCAAGGGTTGCGGCATGATTTCTCCGGAGAGTGGACTCTTTATGTTCCTGGCGATCAAGAATCCTCAAGAGAGCTACCAGTTCAGGACCCATCTTTCACCTCCCGTTTTCACTTCGCCACTTCCTGGCACACCTGTTCCGGCCACTCCCCAACACCAGCGCGTGCTATCTCTGCTCATTTTCGTCCGCAGTCACGGCGTCTTCTTGGGCTGCCTCTCCAATTTGGCACGTCCGGCCCCTAAGTTCGGTGAGAAAAGCTGTCTGGATCAGATAATTATACCCGATCCGGTTAAAATGTTTGCCGGTCGCATCCAACTTTGGAGGTCCCCTGAGAGCCGAAAGCCGAGGGTTGCCAGCGGGACGAAAGGTAGTATCCTTACCGGGATCCATACATTAACAAAGGCCAACGCGACCTCGCAGGAGGTACTCCTTGAACCTCCCCTGCCCTCAATGCAACTGCAGCGAGACCGAGCCGATGCCGGCCGCGTTTATTGACGCCCTCGCCCGACTTCCGCGTCAAAAGGCCAGCCATCCCTTCGACATCATCCACGACCTGCTGGGGATCGGACCCGAGTCCCATAAGCGCCGCTCCCAGCCGGAACGGGTCTTCCTCAACAAGGTCGCGCCGCCGCAGAGGATTCCCTACGTCCCCATCATGGGGTGCTGGTACCTCGCTGCGCTGGCCGTCACGCTGATCCCCAGCAACGGAGGGACCCTCGCCTGCTACGTCATCTACTTCATGGGCGGCTTCAACCTCCACCAAGCCTACATGTTCAACAGAAACGAGTGGCCGCGGTTGTTCGACAAGTGGGAGCGCTCGTATATCTGCCGCGATTGCGGCAATGTCTTCGTGGACGACGTTTGAACTACCCGGCTTAACCTTAGCCATCCTTCCCGCCGCAATCTACTCACCTCTCATCTCGTCACAGCCAGCAACAATCTTCTCTGTCTGCCGCTACCGGATTGGTATACTGGTACCTGCCAATGAATCAGCTTCATCTGATGAGGAACCCGAACATGATAAAAGGCGTCCTGATGGATCTCAGCGGCACCATCCACGTCGGCACCACCCCGATCACCGGAGCGATCGGCGCCGTCGAAAGGCTGGAAAAAGCCGGCATTGCGGTCCGCTTCGTGACCAACACCTCCCGCAAGACGCGCGATTCGCTGCACGACACCCTGGCGAAGATGGGGTTCGACATCCCGCGCGAGCACATGTTCACCGCACCGCTGGCCGTGCGCCGCTACCTGGAGCAGCACAAGCTGCGCCCGTACCTGCTGGTCCATCCCAATCTCTACTCCGAGTTCGACGGAGTGGAGCAGGAGAATCCCAACGCGGTGGTGGTCGGCGACGCCGAAGACGATTTCAGCTTCAGGAAGATGAATGAAGCCTTCAGGCTTTTGAAAGAGGGGGCCACCCTGCTCGCCACCGGACGGACCCGCTATTTCGAAGGAGACCAGGGACTGGAACTGGACGCGGGGCCGTACGTTGCGGCCCTGGAGTACGCGGCCGACACCTCCGCCATCGTGCTCGGCAAGCCCGCGCCGGTCTTTTTCCATGAAGCGGCGGAGGAACTTGGGCTGCAGCCATCGGAGTGCGTGATGGTGGGTGATGACGCCGAAACCGACGTCGCCGCCGCTCTCGATGCCGGACTGCAGGCGATCCTGGTGCAGACTGGAAAGTACAGGGAGGGTGACGAGGCGAGGATAGGGAAGCCGTTCATCAAGGCCACTGACATCGTGGCGGCGGTAGAGGAGATAATGAGGACGGTGGCTGTACGGCCGTAACAGGTGCTACCCGGAAAAACCTGCTTCCTTAGCATGTTTCACAGCAACTATGTTCACAGTTTCTCCTTCGATGCGGCAACGAATGATATAGCTGGACGCCCCGAAGGGAACAACGAGATCCCGGTATTCTGGAAGGCCGGCACATGGTCGTCCCAGGAGCGGGTAATGTTGGAGGGCATGAGTGGCGTTGAGTATGACTCGCGACGCCCGGGCAGCGGATGCCTTATCGTGAAGGGCTAGGAATCCCCGTAGCTTGTCGAGGTTGCGAAGTGCATTTGGAAGGAAAATTACTTTCGGCATATCGGGCAATCGGTTTCGTCATCTGTTCCCCATGTCGCAAGCCATGCCGCTACGTCTTCCTGACTGGCCGACGCCTTTGAATTTTCATATTCATTCCAGGCAGCAACAGTCTCCTGCCTAAATCGTTCCGTCGCTTCCTCGCGATCAAGATACTGCCGAACGGCATCTTGCATAAGGGTATCAAGCGGCTGTTTTTTCAGCTCCCCCAGCCTCTCCAGCCTGTTCCGATCGCCCTCAGGCAGGTTAACCGATACCGCCTTTATTTCGCTTTGCATGTTGACTCCCATCTCGCAGTTTGGTGCCCCCCCTGAGTATCACTGACTACATCCTCGTAGTCAACCCGATTAAGCATACCTCTTCCTGCCGTCAAAAGTGCCGGACCAAAAGAGCCGCCCATGCAACAGTGCTACGGCGGAGCATATCGAAAAATCAAGCATTTATGTGACACAGGTTACAAAGGATCACACGGGCTTGGCCCTATAATGCGTACACCATGGCGAGGGACGGGTGTTCACAGCCAGGCTCAGAGAGCGGACGGAGGCAAAGGTATGTCGGTGAGGGTCGTGGAAGATAGATCGTTGTGCATTCAGCCGGACCAGGTGGTGAAATCGGATTGGATCGACATCGATTGCTGCAAATTGGGACTGCACGAGCGGATGATTCCGGAGGCAGTGGAAAAAAAGTGGCGGCGCTTGTTGCAGCAGGGAGAGGCGGCCTGCTGGCCGCCCATCGTGGGGCATTGGGAGGAAGGGCGGTTCGTGGTCTGCGACGGGAGACATGAGTACATCGCCTCCCTCATGCTCGGAAGGACCAGGATCTACGTGGCGTGGCTGGAACAGAGGAAGGAAGGGGGTGCCAACCCGTTGACTCATTTATCAAGAGAAGAGTTCCCTGAGGCCAAGGAGGCTGCCCATTTTCTTGCGTAACAGGAGTAAAATGAACTGATCGAAGTCCTGTCGGTTGCACCGCATAGAGGTATCACACTGCTACAGGTTCCCTGATGCATGCGGGGAGTATACCGGCGAGGAAGCAGGTGATCATGAAAAGGATTTCCACGGTACGAACCTACCTCCCAGTGCCCAGACAGGGGGTGGAGGGGAGAAGGACCGTCCTGCAGCCACAGGTCACCGGTGCTTCCAGCCGGGCCACTCTCCGCGCGAGGAGAGAAGAGATGAACGGACCTGATGTCATTTTGCATAACGGAGCAATCACCACTCTCGAACAGAACAATCCACAGGTTTCAGCAATCGCCATCAGCGATGGACTCGTCACGGCGACGGGAGGAGAGGAACTCCTCGCCAGCGCCGACCAAAAGACTCAGCAGATCGACCTCAAAGGCCGCCGGGTCATACCCGGCTTGAACGACTCCCACCTGCACGTGATCCGGGGCGGGCTCAACTTCAACATGGAGCTGCGCTGGGACGGGGTCCCCTCCCTGGCGGACGCCCTGCAGATGCTCAAAGAGCAGGCGCGGCGCACACCTCCGCCCCAATGGGTGAGGGTGATCGGCGGCTGGACCGAGTTCCAGTTCGCCGAGCGACGCATGCCGACCCTGGAGCAGATCAACGAGGTGGCGCCGGACACGCCGGTATTCATCCTCCACCTTTACGACCGGGCCATCCTGAACGGCGCCGCGCTGCGGGTTCTCGGCTATGACCGCAACACCCCCAACCCGCCGGCGGGCGAGATACAGCGGGACAAGGCGGGGAACCCGACGGGCCTCCTGATCGCCCGGCCCAACGCCATGATCCTCTACGCGAGCCTCGCCAAAGGGCCCAAGCTCTCCTTCGACGACCAGATCAACTCCACCCGGCACTTCATGCGCGAGCTGAACCGGCTCGGACTCACCAGCGTCATCGACGCCGGGGGAGGCTTCCAGAACTACCCGGACGATTACAAGGTGATCGGCCAGCTGGCCTCCAACCGCGAGATGACCCTGCGCATCGCCTACAACCTGTTCACCCAGCACCCCAAGGGGGAACTGGAGGACTTCACCAACTGGGTCCGCACCGCCACGCCCGGACAGGGGGACGATTTCTACCGCCTGAACGGGGCAGGCGAAATGCTGGTCTTCTCCGCGGCGGACTTCGAGGACTTCCTGGAGCCGCGGCCGGACCTGCCGCCGGAACTGGAGAGCGAGCTCTCCAAGGTGGTCGGTCTGCTGGTCGCCAATCGCTGGCCGTTCCGCCTGCACGCCACCTATGATGAGTCGATCAGCCGGTTCCTGGACGTCTTCGAGAAGGTCGATAGGGAGATCCCCTTCAACGGGCTGCGCTGGTTCTTCGATCACGCAGAGACCGTCACCCCGCACAACCTGGAACGGATCAGGGCGCTGGGTGGCGGCATCGCCATACAGGACCGGATGGCCTTCCAGGGTGAGTACTTCAGGGAGCGCTACGGCAGGAATGCCGCGGAGCACTCCCCCCCCTTCGCGAGAATGCTGGAGATGGGGATCCCGGTGGGGGCCGGTACCGATGCGACCAGGGTGGCAAGCTACAACCCGTGGGTTTCCCTGTACTGGCTGGTAACCGGGAAGACTGTGGGCGGCATGCAGCTCTACCCGGAAGAAAACCGTCTCGACCGGCTCGCGGCGCTCAGGCTGTACACGGTCGGCTCCAGCTGGTTCTCCGGTGAAGACGGCAAGAAGGGGATGCTGGTCCCCGGGCAGCTGGCCGACCTGGCGGCGCTCTCCTCCGACTACCTGACGGTTCCCGAGGCGGATATCAAGAGGATCGAGTCGGTGCTGACCATGGTGGGCGGCAAGGTGGTCCACGGCCGCGAGGAATTCAGCAACCTGGCGCCGCCGCTCCCCCCGGTCAGCCCGGACTGGTCGCCGGTGGCGAGTTACGGCGGCTATCACAGCGCCACGGCGACCGCCAGCAGCATGAAATCCGACTGCGGCTGCCATCGGCGGACCACGGCGTCGATCCCGAAACAGGCACCGCTCTGGTACGGGCTGGGCTGCGACTGCTTCGCCTTCTGATCAACCCCATCCTCACCCCTACCCTCCCCTTGAAGGGGAGGGAGTGAGGGCAACAGATGTAAGAGTTAACGAAAAGAA
>NZ_DATFBA010000183.1:0-23871 GCF_035254065.1 Geomonas sp. | reverse complement strand
GTGACCGACGACCTGGTGGGCAAGGTGGTCGTCGCCATAGAGGAAACGGCCAAGACTGGCCGGATCGGCGACGGCAAGATCTTCATCATGCCTTTGGACGAGGCGGTCAGGATCAGGACCGGCGAGAAGGGCGACGAAGCCATATAATTTTTCAAGCGATCTTTTTCACATCCTAAAGAACGAATCAATGGAGAGTCATCATGGTACGAAGAGGTATCCTCAGCGAGGTTAGGAGTGTCGCTTCCAGCGGCAAAGTAGTTTCCACACTTGCCAAGCTGGCGCTGGTCGTCAGCCTGTTCGCGCTGCCCATGGCGGCGCAGGCCGAAGATAAGGCCGCCCCCAGCGCCCCCGCAGCCGTGAGCGCGCCGGCGGCTGCCGCTGCCCCCGCAGCCGCCGCTCCTGCCGCTGCCACCGCGGCTACCGCTGCCGCACCGGCCGCCAAGAACGTCGCCCCGGTGCTCAACACCGGCGACACCGCCTGGATGCTGGTCTGTGCGGCCCTGGTCCTCCTGATGACCCCCGGTCTCGCCTTCTTCTACGGCGGCATGGTCAGGAGCAAGAACGTCCTCTCCACCATGATGCACTCCTTCGTGGCCATGGGCATCGTCGGCGTACAGTGGGCGGTGGTCGGCTACTCGCTCGCCTTCGGCCCTGACCTCGGGCACGGCCTGCTGGGCGACTTCAGCAAGTTCATGTTGCACGGCCTGATCTCCTTCGGCAAGGACGGCACCCCCATCTACGCGCTCTTCCAGAACGTCCCCACCGAGCCGGGCGCCATTCCCGAGTATGTGTTCGCCATGTACCAGGCGATGTTCGCCATCATCACCGTCGCCCTGATCTCCGGTACCCTGGCCGAGCGTCTCAAGTTCTCCGCCTGGTGCGTGTTCGTGCTGCTCTGGACCACCCTGGTCTATGATCCGCTGGCTCACTGGGTCTGGATGAGCGACGGCTGGCTCTTCAAGATGGGCGCCCTTGACTTCGCAGGCGGCACCGTCGTCCACCTCTCCTCCGGTATCTCCGCCCTGGCAGCTCTGCTCTTCCTCGGCAAGCGTCACGGCTTCCCGACCGAGCGGATGGCCCCCCACAACCTCCCCTTCACCCTGCTCGGCGTCGGCCTCCTCTGGTTCGGCTGGTTCGGCTTCAACGCCGGTTCCGCCATCGTCGGCCCCAACTGCTCTGACGCCGCTGGCGGCCTGGCCGCCCTGGCCTTCACCACCACCACCCTGGCCCCGGCCGCTGCCGGCCTCTCCTGGATGATCGCCGAGTGGATCCACGGCGGCAAGCCCTCCGCCCTCGGCTTCGGTTCCGGCGTGGTCGCCGGCCTGGTCGTGATCACCCCGGCAGCCGGTTTCGTCGAGCCGGGCACCTCCATCATCATGGGCCTTTTGGCCGGCGTCATCTGCTACCTGGGCGTCATGGCCAAGGCCAAGTTCAAGTACGACGACTCCCTCGACGTCCTCGGCGTGCACGCCCTGGGCGGCTCCACCGGCGCCCTGATGACCGGCGTCTTCGCCACCGTGGGCGCCACCGGCCTGCTCTCGGGCAACATGAAGCAGTTCGTGACCCAGCTGGTCGCGGTGGGTGCTGCCGGTCTCTACGCCTTCGTGGTCACCCTGGTGATCGCCTTCGTGATCAACAAGACCATCGGTCTCAGGGTCGAGAAAGAGGACGAGATCATCGGCCTGGACGAAACCCTGCACTCGGAGCACGCTTACAACTAGACGACCTGCCATGGTAGTCACTAAAGGGGGGGATCGACGGATCCCCCCTTTTTTTGTACCCGATCATCCAAGGGGGGGAGCTTCCGTCCGACCCGATGCCGCCCGCCTTTGAAAGAGCCAGCTGACCCTTCCGGTTCCACCCTCCTCCCATCTCTTCCCCACTCTCAGAGACCATTTGCAATTGTCTTTGACCCGGCGAGACACTGTCACTGCCGTCCCTGTGTCAGTCATTTCTGTTACCTCTGAACCTTACAAGTTACCACCGCTGTCGTCTCCCTATATTTTTTTGAAATCTCTCGCTTTTCTGGTACTGTTTTCCAGTCCAACAAAAGAAAAAGGTGGAGGGTTTATGACATTATTCAGCGATGTTGTGCTCCGCAAGGAAGGGGACTGGAAGGGGCAGTACGAGCGTTTCGGCGCCGAGGCCGGTATCGCCGACCTCAACGATATCTTCACCATGCTGTCGGAGGACGAAAAGCGCCACGCTGACGCCCTGCACGCCCTGGAGACCGGCGGCAGGGTCGACCTCGCCCACTCCTCCACCCTCGACGGTGCCCGCCGTATCCTCCGTCGCCTGTCGATGAAGGATAAGGCGCTGTCGGGATTCCGCGGCGACCTGCACTCGTTCATCGCCGCCATGGATTTCGAGGCGGCCTCCGCCCGGGCCTGCGGAGAGCTGGCTCGCGAGGCTTCGCACGGCTGGGAGAGGGAGCTGTTCCAGAAGATCGCCGAGGAGGACGAGATCCACTTCACGCTGCTGGAGCAGCTGCGTGAGCTTCTGGAGAGCGTCGCTGTGGCGGGGGGAGGGGACCTCAAGGATGTCCACTGAGGAGGCCATCGAGGTCGGGTCATACCTGACTGCCGCCACCGCCGCTGCCAAGGCGGCGGGCGAGCTGCAGAAGGAGCGCCTTTGGAGCGAGAAGGAGATCTCCTACAAGGGGACCTTCGACTTGGTGACCGAGGTGGACCGGCGTTGCGAGGAACTGATCGTGGAGAGACTCAAGGGGGCCTTTCCCGATCACAGTTTCCTCGCCGAGGAGAATGCCTACGAGATAGGCAAGGTCCCCTTCAAGTGGATCATCGATCCCCTGGACGGCACCACCAACTACGCTCACGGCTTCCCCTGGTTCTGCGTCTCCATCGCCCTGGAGCATAAGGACAAGGTGCTGCTCGGCGTCATCTACCACCCCATGATGGACGAGCTGTTCACGGCGGTGAAGGGGGAGGGGGCCTTCCTGAACGGCAACCCGATCCGGGTCTCCGAACGGGAGCCGCTGCGCCGCAGCCTGCTCGCCACCGGTTTCCCCTATGACCGCGCCCGCGACAACGAGAACAATTTCCAAAACTTCATCAAATTCCACCTGGAGTGCCGGGGGGTGCGCCGCGCCGGCGCCGCCGCCCTCGATCTCGCCTACGTGGCGGCCGGCCGGCTGGACGGCTACTGGGAGTGCAAACTGAAGCCATGGGACGTGGCCGCCGGTTCCCTGCTGGTAACCGAGGCGGGGGGGGAAGTCACCAACTACGCCGGCCTGCCGTATTCCATCTACGACCACCGCATCGTCGCCTCCAATGGCGCCATCCACCAGGAGATGCTGGAGGTGCTGGACAACCAGAATACCCCTCGCCCGCTGGGGGGAGAGGCTTGCCCGCCGTAGCCTTGGCGAAGGCGGGGGCAGGGGTGAGGCGGGGCTTCTCGGAAAGTCGAGGCAACCCTCACCCGGCCTTCGGCCACCCTCTCCCCTAAAGGGGTGAGGGGATGGGGGCAGAGAAGCGATGGGATGGGGGAAGAGATGACAGTAAAAAAGGCGGCCTTGCACGGGCCGCCTTTTTTTGCGCGCACTGTCCGACCGGTCACGGCACCGGCTTCACGAACCTCTCCACCGGCGTGTATTCCAGGCCGAAGGCATCCGCCACCCCCTGGAAGGTCACCTTGCCGAGCGCCACGTTCACCCCCGCCCTGATCCCCGCGTGCTTGCGGATCACCTCGCGCCAGTCCTCGGCGGCCAGGGCGGCCGCGTAGGGGAGGGTGGCATTGGTGAGCGCCACCGTGGAGGTGAGCGGCACAGCACCCGGCATGTTGGTCACGCAGTAGTGGAGGATGCCGTCCACCTCGAAGGTGGGGGCCTGGTGGGTGGTCGGGCGCGAGGTCTCGAAACAGCCCCCCTGGTCGATTGCCACGTCCACCAGCACGGCCCCTTTCTTCATGCTCTTCAGCATCTGGCGGGTGACCAGCTTGGGTGCCCGCGAGCCGCGCACCAGCACGGCGCCGATCACCACGTCGGCCTCCCTGATCAGCTCCCTGATGGTGGCGGGGGAGGAGATCAGCGGGAAGCAGTTCTTGGGCATCACCTCCGCCAGGTGGCGCAGCCGGTTGAGGTTCGCCTCCAGCAGGTACACCTTGGCTCCCAGCCCGCAGGCCATCTGGGCTGCGTGGGTGCCGACCACCCCGCCCCCCAGGACCAGCACAGTAGCCGGCTGCACCCCCGGCACGCCACCCAACAGGATGCCGCGCCCCCCCTGGGACCGTTCCGAATACTTGGCCCCCTCCTGGGCCGCCATGCGCCCGGCCACCTCGCTCATCGGCGTCAGAAGCGGCAGCGTGTTGTCCGCGTCGGTGATGGTCTCGTAGGCGATGGCGACGGCCCCGGCCTGCAGCATGGCCAAGGTGAGTTCCTTGGAGGCGGCGAAGTGGAAGTAGGTGAAGACCACCTGCCCCTCCCGGATCAGCTCGTACTCGGAGGGCTGCGGTTCCTTCACGTGCATCACCATCTGCGCCCGCTGGTAGATCTCGGCGGCGGTGGCGACTATCTCCGCCCCGTGGTTCTGGTACGCCTCGTCACTGAAGCCGCTCCCCGCTCCCGCCAGCGACTCCACCAGGACCGTGTGCCCCTTGGCTGACATGACTTCGACCCCGGCCGGTGTCATGGAGACCCGGTTTTCCCCCGCTTTAATCTCCTTAAGTATGCCGACGATCATGGCTGCCCCCCGACCTGCCTTCCTGTGATGTCACAACTCCCAGCGCACACTGTTATTGACCGCCATCCCTTACTATTAATTGTGTCTTCGCTCACTCGAACTGTCAAATCCCCGGTGCTGAGAGCCGGAAGCCTTTCCTTTTGATTCAGATGAAAACTGCAACTAATTGGCTTTGAAATAGTTATTTGAAAAAGATTCAGCAATGAATTATAGTTGGGCATCCTTTCCAGATAGCAATTCTCCTTCGGAGGAATCGATGCTGAACCTGCGCAAGAAGATCCTGGTGGCCATTGACGGCTCTCCCCTGTCGGACAAGGCAGCCGAGGAGGCGGTCAGGCTCGCCGCCGGCAACCCGAGCCAGTTCAAGAGCAAGGTCTACGGCCTGCTGGTGCTCCCCAACGCCCCGCGCAACACCTTCACCGACTTCGTCCCCGCCAAGCCGATCACCGAGCAGGACAAGTGGGCGGAACTGAAGGAACGGATCTTCTTCGTTATCGAGAAGAACGCCGCGGAGATGGGGGTGCTGCTGGAGACCGCGGTGGCGTACGGCGAACCGGCCGAGGAACTGCTCCGCTTTGCGCAGAAGGAGGAGATCGACGTGATCGTGATCGGCAGCACCGGGAAGGGATTCTTGAAGCGGAAGTTCCTGGGGAGCGTGTCGCACAAGGTGGTCAAGGACGCCAAGTGCTCGGTGTATGTGGTGAGAGGATGATTTAAACCGCGGTCTGGTGCGGCTCGGGGGGCTCGGCGTGGTCGGGCTTGGCGGTCTCCCGCCGCAGGTAGCCGAGGATCTCTTTGAGGCTCTGGATGATGATCTGCTCATCCTTGGGAAATTCATGGGGGGAGAGCTCGAGGGTGAGCGTCTCGTTGTAGGCGGTGTTCCTGAGGTGGTTCAGGAAGCGGGTGAGCGGCAGGATGCCGTGCCCGGGCAGAAGGTGCTGGCGCCCGTGGCCGTAGTCGGAGAAGTGGATGTTCCTGATCCGTCCGGAGTTGTAGCAGAGGTAGAAGTCGTTGATGAAGTTGGCTCGCCCCGATCCCATGTGGGTGCAGTCGAAGGTGAGATAGAGATTTCTCTCCTGCAGGAAGTCGATCAGCTTGCCGGTTTCCGCCAGGATGTAGCCGTTGATCTTGTACTTCCCCGTCCAGGGCATGTTCTCCAGGGTGAGCGCCACCTGGTCCCCGCCGATCTCCTTCTGAAAATCGTTGATCCGATACAGCCAGCGCCAGTAGCCGATCTCGCCCCCCAGCCAGGAGGGGGGGTGGAAGTTGATCAGCGGCACACCGCAGTCAACGGCGATCTCGACGCACCTCTTCAGGGAGTCGATCTGGTTCCCCCAGCCGTCGATGGCCATGAACGGTGCGTGGATGGAGAGGATCGGGAGGGTCTGGGCCAACTCCTTGACCAGTCGGCGCGCGTTCACCTTCTGGAACTCGCGATTGATCACGAGCTCCACCCCGTCGAAACCGACCTCGGCCGCCATGGCCAGGACCTTTTCGAGCGGGAAGATGAACAGTGTCCCTGCCGACATGGAAATCCGCATCGGTTCTATCCCATTCCGACCATTCTTTGATAGGCGATCTTCTGCAGGTTGAGCACCGTGTCCAGCGAGACCCGCAAGCGCTCGTCCTGCTCCATATCCAGCTCCTCAGAGTTCACCCAGCTCCCCGGCTGCTCGGTTTTGATCTCGCTCAGTATCCGCGTCTGCATCAGGCACTGGTAGGCCTTGAGCAGCCGCTCGGAGAGCTCCACCGTCAGGAACCCCTTTTCCAGAAGGGACTGTATCCTGGCAACCGTCCCGGGCGCCACCACCCCTGCCTGCACGGCCAGCACGCGGACGGTCATCACCAGCGGGTCGATCCCCAGCAATTGCAGATCCATCTCCCCGCGATGTTCGCCGTCCTTCTCAAGCCGCCACCTGCCGAACCTGCCGAGGGCGAGCGGCAGGGCGATGACGCGGCGGGCGAGCTGCAGGAAATGCCCGCGGTTCTTCTCTTCCAGCACCGTGCGGGCTGCCGAGGAAAGGGCCGCCGAGGCGAGCCCGGCGTCTCCGGTGACCTGATGCAGATCGGTCATCGCCTCCAGTCGCCATTCCAGCTCCGGCACGAGGGGTGATCCGTTCCCCAGCGGCGAGGCGCCCTCCTTCTCGTCGCCGCCGGCGTCACCCGCCACTAGGGCCCGCCAGTTCGAGAGGGTGCCGTGCCAGAACAGGTGGTCCCCCGCCAGAAGACCCGCCTCTTTCAGCGAGGTGGAGAGCTGGCGGCTGAACATGATGGAACGGGACTTCTCTTCCTCGTGCAGGAGGAGGTAGCGGTTGACGCTCTCCAGGGTCTGCTCGCCGCGGCCGCGGTCGCCGCACACGATCAGCGCGTGGAGCGGAGGGTTCCCCTGGCCGAGTTGCTGCATCCGTTCACCGGCCAGGGCCGCCACCTTGGAGACGGCGCGGTCATGGAGGGAGTTGCAGATGCCGCAGAGCGCAAGCACCGACTGCCGTCGGCGGAAATGGGCGGAGACCACCTCGCGGTGACGGGCCAACAGGGTGGGGAGCAGCTCCGGCGAGGTTATCTCGTCGATCCCCTCCTCCAGTGCCGAGATTTCACGCTGCAGGTCGTTTTCGTACTCCAGCTCGTGGTCCAGCCCCTCGATGAACTGGCGAAGCAGCGCCTCCGCCTCCTTGGCCGAACTGCGTCCCCACTTGCCGACAAGGCGCTTCTCGAGCTCCGCAACCAGCTCGGCGCTCGCCCGCCATTGCAGGATATCCTTCCCCTTCGACCCCAACAGCATCGGCATGATTCAGCTCCCCACGTCCTAGTCGTTCACGTTGTCCACGCCGTCCAACTCGTCCACCTCGTCCACCAACCTCCCGCTAATCAAGGTGCCCGTGCACCTCCTGCTCCAGGAAGCGGCGCAGCTCCTCGGGCGGCGCGGGGGTGAAAAGCGAGACCACGATCATCACCACGATCACCAGCGGGGCGCCCACCAGGGCGGAGGAGGTGATGGGGAAGAGCGCGGCCACCTGCGGACATACCCCGCCCAAAAGGGGACCGGCGAAGGTGCAGAGCACCCCGGTCAGCATCCCGGCGATCGCACCGTACCGGTTGGCCCGGTCCCACCAGATCCCCAACAGGAACAGCGGAAAGATGGTGTTGCCGGCCAGGGCGAAGGCGACGGCGGTGATCTCGGCGATCAACCCGGGCGGGTTGATGGCGATCAGGAGCACGATGGCGGCCAGCGCCAGGGTCCCCCCCTTGGCGACCTGCATCCTGGTCGATTCGCTCGCCCGCGGGTTGATGATGCTGTAGAAGATGTCGTAGGAGATGGAGGCCGCGCCGGTCATCAGGAGCCCCGCCACCGTGAAGAAGGCCGCGCACAGGGTGCCGGCGGCCAGGATCCCCACCAGCCAGCCGGGGATGTCGGCGCTCACCAGGGTCTTCAGGGTGACCAGGTCGGCCATGGCGGGGATGGGCGCCAGCTGCCCGTTATGCGCGTCCAACAGCCTGCCGAACACGGCGTAGGCGGGCGCCGACCAGTAGATCAGCGCGATGAAGAAGAGCCCCCAGACCACGCTCCAGCGGGCCTCCCTGATGTTGGGGACCGTGTAGAAGCGCGACAGCACGTGGGGGAGCCCGGCGGTCCCCACCATCAGCGTGAAGCAGAGCGCGCACCAGGAGAAGAGTGAGCCGTGCTGGAAGGGGGAGGCGAGGTCGATGCTGAACCGTTGCGCGAGCTCGCCCATCGCCTCGCCGTAGCCGAACTGCGGCAGGATCCAGAAGTAGCCCAGGCGGCGGGCGAGCCACATGAGCGGCAGGATGAAGGAGACGCTGATCACGAAGTACTGCAGCTGCTGGTTCCTGGGCACCCCGAGCAGGCCGGACATCACCAGGTAGGAGACCACCGCCAGCGCGCCGTACACCACCCCGTGCCGGTAGTCGAGCCCCAGCATGAAGGAGAAGATCAGGCCGATCCCCTTGAACTGGGCCACGCAGTAGATGACCGAGATGGCGATGGAGATCACCGCGGCGATCAGCCGGGCCGCCGAGGAGCCGTAGCGCTCCCCCACGAAGTCGGGGGCGGTGAACTTGCCGAAACGGCGCAGCTGGCCCGCCAGCAGCACCAGCAGCAGCACGTAACCGCCGGTCCAGCCGATCACGTAGGCGAGGGCCCGGTACCCCTGCAGGTAGATGAGGCCGGCAAGCCCCATCAGGCTGGCGGCGCTCATCCAGTTGCTGGCGATGGCGGCTCCCCCACCGATCCTGCCGGTGAAGCTCCCGCCGAAGCCGTACTCGACGCTCTCGCGCGATTTCTGGCGCAGCCCCACCACGATGAAGGAGAGCAGCACCAACAGGGCGGCGAAGATCGACCAGGTGGCGTCATTCATAGGTACGGTCTCTCCTGCGGCTGTGAAACTCGGTGATCCGGTCGATGTAGAGGTTGAAGAGCACGCAGAGGACGATGAACCAAAGCGGCAGGAACTGCCCGGTGAACCAGAAGTGCAGCGGCAGCCCGAACAGGGTGAGCCGGGTCAACAGGCTCCCCGCGCCGCTCCCCTGGCAGAGCGCCAACAGGATCTGGAAGCCGAAGGTGCAGATGGCCCAGCCGAACAGGATGGCGAAGATGATGATCACCTCGTCCCGCATGTGGCCGCTCTTGGGGCGGAACAGGTTGACCCGGTAGCGATCGTTTGGTTGGCTCATGGCGCCTCACATGATGGAGAAGTTGGTGTGGATGATCTTCTGCAGGTCCTCGACCAAGAGCAGGGCGTGCCGGATCCTTTCCCGCTCGTCGCTGGGGAGCGAGTAAGGGTTGAGATGGTAGGCGTCGTCCTGGATCCCCTTTATCACCTTGATCTGCAGGAGGATGCGGTGCTTGGTCAGGATCCGGTAGGCCTCGATGAGCCCTCTGGCCGTGTTGCCGGAGAAGCTCCGCTCCTTCTCCAGAAGTTCGATCCTCCGCACCGTGGAGGTGGCCGGGATCCCCTGGTTGATGGCCAGGATGCGCACGTTCATCACCAGCGGCGCCCAGGCCAGCAGCTTCAGGTTGAACTCGCCCTTGTGCTCGCCGCTCCCCTCGGTCCAGATCTTCTTCAGGAAACCGAGCGCGAGCCTCATCTCGGTAGCCGCCTTGGCCATCCCCCAGAGCGCCTGGAAGTTATCCTGCTCAAGTCCCCTGATCCGGCTGATCAGCTCCTCCGCGAGTTCACGGTCCCCGGCCACGTAGCGGGCGTCGGAGATCACGATCAGGTCCATCACGTTCTTGCCGATGTCCTCGCACTCGTAGCGCACGATGGAGAGCAGCCGGCGCTGCCAGCTGGCGAGCGAACCGCGCCACTTGTCGAAGGAGGGCATGATCTCGCCGGTGCACTTCTTGAAGCCGATCTCGGCCAGCCGCTCCACCAGGGTCTCGGAGAAGTGGCGGAAGTAGTCGTCGTCCTTTTCGCTGCCGCCGTCGCCGTAGACGATCAGGTAGTCCTGGTCGGTGATGAGCGTCTGCTCCTCGCGTCCGTCACTCCCCATGCTGATCAGCGCGAAGGGGAGCGGCGGGGGGGTGCCCATCTCCTCAACCGCGATCTCCAGCGCCCGGCCAGCCAGGGCGTCACGGTAGGCGGTGCAGCTCTCGTGCAGGGCGGGCACCGAGTAAAAGCGCAGGAAGCGCTCCATCTCGATGGCGTTCAGCTGTTCGTGGATCTTGAGCAGTGTGTGGCAGTCGGCGGTGGCGATGGTGGAGAGGAGCTGCTGCTGCTTCACCGTGAAGGAGGAGAGATCCTCGAGTTCCTCCCTCGCTTCCTTCTTGAGCGCCCGCAAGAGCTCGGAGATCTCACCCAGGTCCAACAGCGGAAGGTAGCCGTGCACCCGCCCCATCAACTCCTGCAGGAGTTCGGCGTCGCTGATCTCGGGTGGGTAGAGCTGGTGCGGCATGGCTGCTCCAATGAATGATAATTAGCCGTGGCATCTGATTCTACAGAAAAATTACGTTTTGTAAAACGGTTTGTGGGGAAGCTGGCGGGGCAAAAAAAATGGGGAAGGTTTCCCTTCCCCATTTCTTCTGTTGCAGGTGTGGATCCTAGTGGTCGACTGCCTTGGCGATACCTATACCGGTGTTCTGACGGACGTAGACTTCGTCGAACATCTCTTCCGAACGACGGTTCGGGAAGGCGAGGGCGCCCAGGATGGCGGCCATGAAGCCCAGCGGGATGGAGATGATGCCGGGGTTCTTCAGGGTGAACAGCGGCTTGTCGAGGCCCATCATCGAGGTGCCGGTCTGCTGTGCGTCTTCACGAGCCTTGGCCAGTGCCTTGGCGTCCTTGGCGTCCAAGGTGGCACCCGGAGGCAGGGCAGCCTGCTTCTTCTCCAGGGCCACGACCACCTTCTTGGCGCCTTCGGCGACCACTTTCGGGTAGGTCATGTTGGGGGAGACCATCACCAGGGCGATGGAGGCGATGGTGCCGACCACCAGGCCGGAGATGACGCCGGCGGTGTTGAACTTCCTCCAGAAGAGGGAGAGGACGACGACCGGCAGGTTGCCGGAGGAGGCGACCGCGAAGGCCAGAGCCACCAGGTGGGCGACGTTCTGCTTCTCGGCTGCGATACCGATGATGATGCCGCAAGCGCCGACGATGAAGGAGGTGACGCGGGCTGCGAAGACCTGCTCGTGCTGGTCGGCGTGGCCGTCCTTGATCACGTTAACGTAGATGTCGTGGGCGATGGCTGCGGAGGCCGCCAGCACCAGGCCGGAGACCACGGCGAGGATGGTGGCGAAAGCGACTGCGCACAGGAAGGCGAGGAACAGGTCGCCCAGGATCGGAGCAACGTCGGCACCAAGTTTCTGGGCCAGCATCAGGGTTGCCATGTTGCCGCCGGCGTCCACAGCCTTGATGGACTGCGGGGTCAGGTTGATGGCTGCGCCGAAGCCGAGCAGGGTGGTCAGGACGTAGAAGCCGCCGATGATGAACATGGCGATGATGACGGACTTACGGGCGGCCTGGGCGGTCGGCACGGTGAAGAAGCGCATCAGGATGTGCGGCATGCCGGCGGTACCGAACACGAGGGCCATACCCAGCGAGATCTGGTCAAGCGGGTTCTTCATGTAGAGGCCCGGCTCAAGGAAGCGCTGGCCTGCGTCCATACCGGCAAGTACCACGCCGTCTTTGAGGACCATCTTGGAGACATGGTCCTGGATGTCCGGGCTGCTGACGATGATGTCGAAGAAGCCGATCGGGTTGAAGCCAGCTTTAGCCATGACCATGATGGAGAGCAGGAAGGCGCCAGACATGAGCAGGCCGGCCTTGATGATCTGTACCCAGGTGGTGGCGGTCATGCCGCCGAACACGACGTAGCCGACCATGAGGACGCCGACGCCGATGATGGAGGTCTTGTAGGGGATGCCGATCAAGAGGGCCATCAGCTTGCCTGCACCGACCATCTGGGCGGTGAGGTAGAAGGTGGAGACCGCTACGGTGGAGATGGCGGCGAAGGCGCGCACCGGCTTGGGCGAGGTACGGAAGGAGAGGATGTCCCCCAGGGTGTACTTGCCCGCGTTGCGGCAGGGCTCCGCCACGATCAGGAGCACCGTGATGTAGGCGACCAGCCAGCCGACGGAGTACATGAACCCGTCATAGCCGTACAGCGAGATCAGGCCGGAAATACCGAGGAAGGAGGCAGCCGACATGTAGTCGCCGGCGATGGCCCAGCCGTTCTGGGTGCCGGTGATGCCGCCGCCCGCCGCGTAGAAGTCGGCAGCGGTCTTGGTTTTGGAGGCGGCCCAGACGACCACGCCCATGGTGATGGCGATGATGATGCCGAAGAGGGTGAGGGTGATGGCCTTGTTGGTCTTCAGCTCCGCCTTCTTCTCGGCGGGCTTGGCCGGAGCGGCCGGGGCCGCGACATCCGACTTCTGCACTGCGCCAGCTGCGGGAGCAGCGGCTGCCGGTGCGCCCTGGGCTGCCGGTGCGCTCACGGCGGGGGCTGCGGCCGGGGTTGCTTTGGAGGGCTCTTCAGCAAAGGCGGCCCCGGCAAAGGTGAGGGCCATCGTAGCGGCAATGAGTAATTTCTTCATGGTCATGTCGTTCCTCCTTTACTAAAGATGTAATTCGTCGATCAACTCCCTGGTCAGCCTGTCGAAATCCTTGTTGGCGACGTGGGAGTAGTACAGTGCGATGCCCCAGGAGACGAAGAACTGGGAGAGCGCGAAGATGTAGCCGAAGTTGATGGCCCCCAGGATCTTCACTTTAAAGATCCCCGGCGTGTAGGCTGCCCCGATCGGGAGCAGGAAGTAGTACACGCAGGAGAAGATCCACCACCCAAAGAGGAAGGCGGTCTTCTTGTGGTGTAACTCGACAAATTTAGGATTCTTTGCGATTGCCGACCAGTCGTACTTTTTTTCTGCCATGGTAGTCACTCCTTTCTTGGTAAGATGCGCTGTGGTGGTGACGGCGTCCCGCCCCCTGGGTTAGGTTCCGATAACTCCTCCTTTCGTAATCTCTGTTATTTTTTGTCTGCAACCCTCAGTCCATATCGTGAAGCCGTTTTATTAAGCTGTTTTGCTGATGGTGGTCCACTTGCAACTTGGCGATTCCTTTATGTTTCGTCCGGAATCGCCTCGGGGCCTGATGGCAGTTTCCGGTAGATCGGCGTCTCGCTATTCCGTATACGTGGAAACACTTTTATCACAACGTTTGTAAACATACAATAAAAATAAACGATGTTTTAAATCATGCAACACCCCTGTCGAAAAAAAAATCATGCTGTGGTCTGCGCTAATGCTGTGAAAATACGGGCAAGTGACCAAAAATGGGGGTGTAAAATTTTTTTTAGTTTGTGCGCGCCCCTGGTGGATGCCGGCGCAGGTGACCCTGTTGTCACCCGAAGACCCCTTCCGCCAAAACAGTGTCGCACTGACCTCATAAAATATTCAGCGACACTCTCTGCGGGTCCATAGGGGTAAATCAGGTGCTATCTGGAACCGGCGATAGGGTGTGGTAATGGTATTAAATCAGGACATTATTGGTATTAGGAGGGTGGCTGTATGGGCTTCAAAGAGTGATGCTTGGAATGGGAGAGAATCAGGCGAATAGTATATGGTCGAGTCACTGAGAGTGGGTAAAGCAACTCGTGAAAACGATGTAGGCTGTAAATTTAATGAGGGAGTGACGCAGTAGTTACACTGTATTAAGCCGGTAATCCAATGTTTTATTGATGGTGCAATGTGGGATGATAATAAATGAAGAAAGGAGCGCCCTGTGGGCACCCCTTCTCCTTCAGCATCTAGCGCGAACCTTATTCAGTAGCAACTTTTAGTATCTCAACGATCTCTTGGGCCCGTTCATCCTGATGGCTGCGGAGAACTCCATCCAGAAGATGAGATAGATGGAGATCATCAGCGAAAGTCCGATGTTGGCGTTCTCCGGACCCATTGTGCTGGAAAGGATGGGGGAGGCGAAGCCGGCGCCCAGGGTGCCGGTGGCCCTCTCCAGGAGGTAGAAGACCGGCAGGGTGAAGAGGGTGCCGGCGAACATGATGCCGATCCCCCGTCCGCGCTTGACCCAGTATTTGGGGGAGAACCCGTACATCCTCATGAAGATGACGACCAGGATCAGCCAGACCGAGTAGTCGACCGCCGCATCGGGAAGGGCCAGCTTGTTCTTCACCAGGGCCACCTCCAGCACGGTGACGGCGAAGAGCAGCACGAACATCCAGTTGAACTTCTCGTTGGCCTGGGTCTGCCAGTTGCGGCTGTCGGGTGCCGCGGTCTCCCGGGCGCTGTGATTGGGGGTGCCGAGCGCCGAGAAGAGGATGGCGAACCAGATCCCTGCGTTATGGAACAGGAGCGAGGCGTGGTTGCCGGCCACGTTGGCGATCCGGGACATGGGGTCGCGGGAGAAATCGGCGGCGATCCGCATCAGGAAGAGGTTGACGATGATGGAGCACATGGCGATCACCGTCAGGGTGAAGATCCTGCGTGGTAGCAGGTAGGGATCGATCCGGTCGGGGAAGCCCAGGATGAAGGCGAACCAGATCAGGTACATGATGAGCGGGATCCCCAGGCAGATGCCGTACACCGAGTTGCCGGCGAAGTCCCCCGCCTGGGCGTAGATGATGTACTTCTCTTTGGCGGCCGGATCGGCGTTGACCGACTTCACCAGGTCCTTGGGCACCTTCTTCACACAGGGAAGCAGCCCCATGGCGTACCAGCCGTGATCGCCCTGGGTGGTGTCGACGACCCAGTACTGATCTCCCATCATCTCGTCCAGGCCCTGGAAGACCCGCAGCGAGAAGGTCGCGCAGATGACCACGACGACCAGTAAGAGTATTGCGTTTGATATTTTCATCGGCATCTTACTGTCCTCCCGGCCTGTGTGCGCCAGCCCTGGCGGCTGTCGCGTTCATTTCCTAATCCTTGTGAGTGGTCCAGAACATCGACACGGCGTTGGCGGCGAACAGGCCGTACAGCCACATGGTGTTCCAGGCGGGGCCGGACCAGTGGCTGCCGCGGCCGCCACCTACCACGCCGGACGCGATCACGATGCCGATCATGGCGGTAAAGGCAACCATGGCCACTGCGCGCAGGATGGCACTGTTACGCCAGGTGTGCCGCTCCAGCTCCTCGATTCTAGAAAGCAGCTCCAGTTCTCTCTCGCTCATCGCCTTCTCCTTCCTTCAATAAAATGCTCGGTTCAGCGTCCCGAACCGGACAGATTGAAACAAGTCGCTCTTCGTTCAGACCGCACAGAGATTCTGATCGAGCAGGTCGATCGGGAATCGGTCCGAAAGCTCCCGGTACTTCAGGCATTCCCTGTAGCGGCAGCTGCAAAACCTGATGATCTGGTTCACGTCATGTGGTGAGATGTAATCGCAGCCGACGTCGCAGTAATCATCGTTCTTGCCGTAAAACGGGCACAAAGTATTTTGCTGCATCAAAGCCTCAAATATACTGTTGTAGAGTTGGCGAACCAAAAAGGGTGACTGCCTCTCTACAAGCAACCACCGTACCAAATCTCCCCTTCCTCGATGCCTTCAACAAGATGTCGTGATTTCGTGTACTTACCTCCAGTGATAACGTTTACGTTTGCGTCATCTTGGCTGATGCATTTGCACAAACGCAAATGATGTTAATCCGTTCTATTTCGACGGGAAGCGGACGGATCCGGCGCTCCGTCAGGCAGTCTGCCATGAATTAGTAATGATTACGGTGGTTTGGCGAATGCGGCCAAGTGTGGAGACACGTTTTTGCAGATGTGCAAAGGGGAAAAACTGTTTTGCAGCGGTGCAAATAGCAACGACGGCAGGGGAGGTGAGGCGATTTGGAACAGCGGAGGGGGGCGGATGTGGGAGTGGGGTGTCCGTTTACACCCCACTCACCGTTTTACGCGTTGTACTCGTCCTTCCTGATACCGTACTTCTTGATCTTCCGGTAGATGGTGGCCATGTTGGTGCCGGCCTCCTTGGCGGCCGCCTCCACGTTCCCCTGGTTCTTCCGAAGCAGTCCCCTGAGGTACTCGGTCTCGAACTTCATCAGCGCCTTGTTGTAATCCCCTTCCTCGCCCAGGGACTCACCCTCGGTCTGCTCGGGGGCGCTCACTTCGATGAACTGGGAGAGCACCGGGAGCGTGATGTAGTCGTTGTTCTCCAGGGCGATGCAGGCCTCGATCACGTTCCTGAGCTGCCGGATGTTGCCGGGCCAGGCGAACTCCATGGCGGCTTCCAGGGCGTCGTGGGAAAGCCCCTTGATGTGGGTGCCGAACTTGTCGTTCTGCAGCCGGATGAAGTGGGCGGCCAAGAGCGGAATGTCGTCCTTTCTTTCCCTAAGAGGCGGCAGGTGGATGTTCACCACGTTCAGCCGGTAGTAGAGGTCCTCGCGGAACTCGCCGCTTTTCACCACCGTCTTCATGTCCGCGTTGGTGGCGGAGATGATCCGCACGTCCACCTTGGTGGGGGTGGGGTCGCCGATCCGGTTGAACTCCTGCTCCTGGAGGAAGCGGAGCAGCGTCTTCTGGACCTCCATCGGCAGGTTGCCGGCCTCGTCCAGGAAGAGGGTGCCCCCGTCGGCGGTCTCCAGCAGGCCGCGCCGGTTCTCGGTCGCTCCGGTGAAGGCCCCCTTCTTGTAGCCGAACAGCTCGCTCTCCAGCAGCGAGGCGGGGAGCGCGCCGCAGTTGATGGCGACGAACTTCTTCTCCTTCCTGGGGGAGTTGTAGTGGACGGCCTGCGCGATCAGCTCCTTGCCGGTACCCGACTCCCCGGTGATCAGCACCGAGGTGTCCCTGACGGCAAGCTTCTCCACCTTCTCGAGGACTTCCTTAAGCGAGGAGGAGGCGCCGATGATGTTGTCGAACTGGAAGCGACCGACCAGCTCCTCCCGAAGTTCCCGGTTTTCCTCGATCAGCCGGGTGTGCTGCAGGGCGTTCTTGACCCGGTAGAGGAGCTCCTCCGGCTCGAACGGCTTGGTCAGCATGTCGTAGGCCCCCTTCCTGAGGGCCTGGATGGACATCTCCACGGTGGCGTAGGCGGTCACCATGATGACCGGTATGGAGGGGTCCTTCTGCTTGACCTTCTGCAGAAGCTCGAGCCCGTCCATCCCCGGCATCTTGATGTCGGTCACCAGCAGGTCGTACTGCCCGGCCTGGAAGGCCTCGGCGGCCTCGAAGGACCTGATGTAGGCGGTTACCGCGTAGCCGTTGTCGGAGAGGACCGCCTCCATCATCCGGCAAAGCCCCTCCTCGTTGTCGACCAGCATGATCCTCTTCTTGGCTTGGGTCA
This sequence comes from Geomonas sp., assembly GCF_035254065.1. Classification (GTDB taxonomy): domain Bacteria; phylum Desulfobacterota; class Desulfuromonadia; order Geobacterales; family Geobacteraceae; genus Geomonas. Next base: position 6,427 of record NZ_DATFBA010000183.1, on the reverse strand, counting down.
CCTTCGCGTCACCTCATAACGGCCGTGAGCCGGCCGGAAATATCAGATGTACTGGTCCCTGTTCACCGGCAGCAGGACCTCGACCGTGGTCCCCACCCCCATCTCGCTCTCGATGCAGATCTTGCCGTGGTGCTGCTCCACGATCTGCCGGGTGATGGCAAGGCCCAGACCGGTCCCCTTCACCTTGGTGGTGAAGAACGGCTCGAAGATCCTCTCCAGGTGCTCGTCGGCGATACCCGCGCCGTTGTCGCTGAACTTCAGGCTCACGTTCCCCTCTCCGTCCGCCCCGGTGGAGACCAAAAGCCTCCCCCCTTTCTGCATGGCGGCGCCGGCGTTGAGGATCAGGTTGATGGCCACCTGGCGCAGCTGGTCGCCGTCCACCATGATCTCGGGGAGCGAGAGGTCGAACTCCTTCTGCACGGTCACGTGGTGCATGTCGGTGTGGTTGGCCGCGAAGTCGACGATCTGCCCCAGAAGCTCGTTGATGTTGGTCTGCTCCAGGACCGGCTGCGGGGTCCGCGCGTAGGAGAGGAGGTCCTGGACGATCTTCTTGCAGCGCTTGCTCTCCCGCTTGATCTCGTGGATGTACCGGTAATTGGGGTCGTCGGGGTCGAGCTTCCCCTCGATGTAGGCGGCGTAGCCGAGGATGACCCCCAGCGGGTTGTTGATCTCGTGGGCCACCCCCGAGGAGAGCACCCCCAGCGAGGCCATCTTCCCCTGCTGGGCCAAGTTCGCCTCCAGCTCCTTGTTGTGCTTGATGATCTGGGTCATCCGGTTGAAGGCCACCGCCAGTTCGCCCAGCTCGTCGTTGCTCTCCACCGCGATCCGCTCGTCCAGGCGCCCCTGCTTGACCTTCCTGATCACCCGCATCATCCGGTCGATGGGGTCGGTCATCACCCTGGAGGCCACGAAGACCAGCAGCACCGCGCCCACCGAGACCAGGATGGTGAGCACCACCATGCTTTCCATGATGCGCCCCTTGATGGCGTTGGCCTCCTCGTAGAACTCGTCCTCGTAGGAGCCTGCCGCCACGATCCAGTTCCAGGGCTTGAAGTACTCGTAGCGGACGATCTTCATGCGCGGCTTCTTGTCGCCGGCGTTCATCCAGGGGTAGCGGATCCAGCCGCTCTTCTGCTCGCACATCTCCTTGATGAAGTGCTGCCCGCTGCTGTCGGTGGCGTCGTAGAAGTTCTTCCCCTCGCCGGTGGGATGGATCATGAAGTTGCCGGCGCCATCCAGGCAGAACACGTAGCCGGTCTTGCCGACCTTCTTGCTTTTGATCTTCTCCTTGAGGGCGGCGAAGGAGCGGCGTTCGAAGTCGACGTCGTCGTAGGTCTCCTCCAGGTAGCCGCCGGCGGCGATGATCCAGTCCCACTCCCTGAAGTAGCGGTAGGCCACCACCTTCTTGCGGAGCATCTTGTCCCCCAGGGCGGCGTTCTTCCAGGGATAGACGATGTAGAGCACCTCGCCCGGCTTGGAGCGGACCGCCTTTTCGCACATCTCGCGGATGAAGTAGCGTCCGGTCTCGTCCTTGGAGTTGAAGACGTTGGCCCCTTCCTGGGCGACGTGGACCTTCAGCTCCCCCTTGCTGGTCATGGCGTAGATGTAGCCGCTCTTGCCGACGTTGACCTTGGCCAGGGCGTTGTGTGCCTCCCGCTGCGCGGCGGCCAGATCGATACGCCCCTTCGCCACCTGGCGCTGCTGGGTCTTCACCACGTTGTAGGCGAGCTCGGTGAGGGTGGCCAGGTCGTTGTTGAAGCTCCTCTCCTTGTCCTCCTTGTAGACCTGGAACTGCTGATAATGGGAGTTCAAAAGGTCGACCGTGTAGGAGGCCATGTGCTCCAGGTCGTCCTTGGAGGTCTGGGTGATGCCGCGGTAGGCCTGCTGGGTGGAGATGTAACCGATCACCCCCCCCACGATGAAGATGGGGAGGATTACCAGCGGCAACACCAGGACCACCATCTTCCAGCGCAGCTTCAGGTTGTTGATGAAATTGAACATATGAGTGAGAAGGCGTTTTGTGCTCTGTACGGGCGGGCCCGCGTGGCTGCCCGGGGCAACCGGCTGCGGCTCCCGTTGCCGTTGGAGGTAATGTCCGTGACACCGTTTTCGCGCGATATTAGCGTATACGGTAAGATAAGGGTAGACTTTTTTGCATTTATGCGAAAAATTGGAGGCCCCGGCCTGCCGGCGGCCTTTCCCGGCCGGCCAGGGGCGCATGGTATACTGAGCATAGTCTGAAATGGAGCCGACTCATGAACATCCCGCACTACCCGCTGTCGAGGCCGATCCAGCTGGAGGACAAGCCGCTGCTGGACGGCCTCTTCGAACAACTCCAGCCGCGCATCTCCGAGCTTACCTTCGCCAACCTCTACCTGTTCCGCAAAGTTCACGACTACCGCCTTTCCCTGGTGGGGGATGCAGTGGTGGCGCTTGCCCGAGGCTATGACGGCTCGGCCTATTTTCTTCCTCCCTTCAGCGGCGATGCGGCCCGGGCGGCCGGTGAGCTGCTCGACCAAGGGCTCACCCTCTACGCCGACAATCTATTATTGGGGAGCCTGTCGGGCCGGGAGGATTTGGAGGTGGTCGAGGACCGGGACAACTTCGACTACCTGCATGTCAAGGAAGAGATGGCGACCCTGAACGGGCAGGAGTATCACCGTAAGAAGAACCGGGTGAACTACTTCATGGTGAGGCATCGCTACGAGGTGCAGCTCTTTGAGCCCAGGCACCTGGAAGGCTCGCTGGCGCTTTTGGAAGAGTGGCGCCGGGTCAAGACGGCGATGGGGCCCAAATCGGTGGAAGGGGAGGCGGCCGGCGCCGCGGAGGCACTCAGGCTGCATGAGGAGCTGGGGCTTTCGGGGGTGGTGGTCCTGGTGGAAGGGGTGGTGAAAGGGTTCGCGCTGGGGGAGTGTCTGAACCGGGAAACCGCGGTCTGCCACTTCGAGAAGGCGGACTTCTTCCTGGAGGGGCTCTACCAGTTGCTGGACCGGGAGTTCAGCCGGCTGCTCTTCACCGGTTGCCGCTATCTCAACCGCGAGCAGGACCTCGGGGTGGCTTCGCTCAGGCAGGCCAAGCTCTCCTACCGCCCGGTGGAGCTGATCAAGAAATACCGGGTGCGGCGGCTCTCAGAAGGGCAGGGAGTTGCCTGATCGCTTTGCACCTGCATGGCAAGCGTTCCTTCCTCCGCGCTCGCATCTCCGGCAGACCCCTCTGCTCTCGTGTCCGACAGTCCCCTCTGCTCCCCTGTCCGACAGTCCCCTCTCCCGAGGGGGGAGGGTTGGGAGGGGGAACCGAGGTGTCCCCTCCGATGCAGCTTTGTGTTTCGGGGCAGTGCTCCCCCCACCAAGCCTCCCCCCTTCGGGAGGAGGGGCAGTCTGATGGGGGCAGGGAGGAGTTACGGCAGCGCCTTCACCCGCGCGATCAGTTCGTCCGCGGCGGCATCGAAGTCCTCCATGGACAGGTCGAAATCGGCCACCCACTCCCGGTTCTTGTAGTAGACCTTGTCGTAGTAGTCGCAGATCAGCCCGGTCATGAAGGGTTCCATCTCCCAGCGCTCGAGGTGTCCTTCCAGCTCCTCGCACTTCTTCCCGCCCAGCTTCTTCCTGATCCGCTGCAGCGCAGCCCCCATCTCCTCCTTGTACTCGGGAAGGCCGTATTCCTCGATGAGCCTCCTCACCCGGGTCTCGATCGACGCGAAGCACCAGACCCTGACGCCGGCCGCCATCTTCTGGTAGAAATCGCCCGGCAGCGAGACCCGGCCGATCCGCTCGCTCTCTCCCTCCAGGATGAGCGGCATCCCTTGGGGCGCCTTCCTGATCTCGTCCCATAAAAGGGTCTCGAAGCGCTTCTGGGTGAGCGTCTGCTGGAGGCCGAGCTGCCCGAAGGCCGAGCCGCGGTGGCAGGCGAGTCCCTCCAGATCGAGCACCGAGCAGCCCCGCTCCTTGAGACGGGCGAGCAGGGTGGTCTTGCCGATGCCGGTCATGCCGTGCAAGACGATGAGCGGCACCTTCGGCGAAAAGGGGGTGAAGTAGTCGGAAACCACGCCGCGGAAGGCCTTGTAGCCCCCTATCAGCTGCACCGCCGGATGCCCGGTCAAATCAAGGATCGAGGTCACCGTCTTGCTGCGCAGGCCCCCCCGCCAGCAGTAAACCAGCGCAGGCCTCCCCTTGACCTGGGAGGCGATGGTGCTTACCATCTCCGGGAAGCGGTGCGCGGTCAGCTCCAATCCGCGCTGCCTGGCGAGGTGCGGCCCCTGCTGCTTGTAGAGGGTGCCGATCTCAACCCGCTCCTCGTTGCTGAGCAGCGGCACGTTGATGGCGCCGGGTAGGTGGTCCTCTTCGAATTCGAGTGGGGTGCGTACGTCCACCGGCAGGTGGCTCTCCAGAAGGGCTTCGTCAAAGTGCGTGGTAGCTGGCAAGGTTACTCCGGTTAGTTGGTGTCATCCCTCGCCCCTTCAGGGGAGAGGGTGCCCGAAGGGCAGGTGAGGGGGCCGCCGCCACCGGCAACTGCTCCCTCACCGCTGCTCCTCCCCGCGAGGGGGAAGGGGCAGGATCGGACAACCGTGCATTATATAGGAGAGCATCCGCCGAATGCAAGGACGCACCGCCGGAAATCGCCTCCCCGCACGGCTCGCCGCCCCCCTGCGGCGCCTTTTCTGTTGAGACGTTCTTATATATATGGTACCTTACCCTGTTTTTACATCCCTTTATGCAGATGCAAGGAGAATCCAAGAGCATGTTCGACGCGATCATCAAGAAATTCGTCGGGAGTAAGAACGAGCGGGAACTCAAGCGCATGTGGCCCGTTGTTGCACGGATAAATCAGCTGGAAAGCGAGATGGTGAAGCTCTCGGACGATGCGCTCCGGGGCAAGACCTCTGAATTCAAAGAACGTTACGGGCGCGGCGAGAGCCTGGATTCCCTCCTGCCGGAAGCCTTCGCCGTCTGCCGCGAGGCGGGCAAGCGCGTGCTCGGCATGCGCCACTTCGACGTGCAGCTGATCGGCGGCATGGTGCTGCACTCCGGCAAGATCGCCGAGATGAAGACCGGTGAAGGCAAGACCCTGGTCGCCACGCTCCCCTCCTACCTGAACGGCATCAGCGGCAAGGGTGTCCACGTGGTCACCGTCAACGACTACCTGGCCCGCCGCGACTCCGACTGGATGGGGCGCATCCACAAGTTCCTGGGGCTCTCGGTCGGCGTGATCGTGCACGGCCTGGACGACGACGAGCGCCGCGAGGCCTACGCCGCCGACATCACCTACGGCACCAACAACGAGTTCGGCTTCGACTACCTGCGCGACAACATGAAGTTCGACCTGGCCGACTACGTGCAGCGCCCCTTCAACTTCGCGGTGGTCGACGAGGTCGACTCCATCCTGATCGACGAGGCGAGGACCCCGCTCATCATCTCCGGCCCCACTGAGGACTCCACCGACAAGTACTACATCATCGACCGCATCATCCCCATGCTCAAGAAGGGCGAGGTGATTGAGGTCGCGGCCAACACCCTCTCCGGCAAGCGCAAGACCTACACCGGCGACTACACGGTCGACGAGAAGTCCAAGCAGGCCACCCTTACCGAGGAAGGGGTCCTGAAGGTCGAGAAGCTCCTCAAGGTCGAGAACCTCTACGACCCGCGCAACATGGAGATCCTGCACCACACCCAGCAGGCCCTGCGCGCCCACGCCCTCTTCAAGCGCGACGTTGACTACGTGGTGAAGGACGGCGAGGTCTGCATCGTCGACGAGTTCACCGGTCGCCTGATGCCCGGCCGCCGCTGGTCCGACGGCCTGCACCAGGCCATCGAGGCCAAGGAAGGGGTCAAGATTGAGAACGAGAATCAGACCCTTGCCACCATTACCTTCCAGAACTACTTCAGGATGTACGACAAGCTCTCCGGCATGACCGGTACCGCCGACACCGAGGCGGAGGAGTTCCACAAGATCTACAAGCTGGACGTGGTGGTCATCCCGACCAACCGTCCGCTGTTGCGCCCGGACTTCCCGGACGTCATCTACAAGACCGAGCGCGAGAAGTTCAACGCGGTCATCGCCGAGATCAAGGAGCTGCACGAGAAGGGACAGCCGATCCTGGTCGGCACCATCTCCATCGAGAAGTCCGAGCAGCTCTCCGAGCTTTTGAAGCGCGAAGCGATCCCGCACTTCGTACTCAACGCGAAGCAGCACGAGAAGGAGGCGGAGATCGTCGCCCAGGCAGGCCGCAAGGGGATGGTCACCATCGCCACCAACATGGCGGGCCGCGGTACCGACATCCTTCTGGGTGGTAACCCCGACGGTCTTGCGCGCCAGGAGTTCGGCGGCACACCGGATGCCAAGACCGAGGAGGTCATCGAGGCGATCGGCAAGGCGATCGACGAGGAACAGGACGAGGCTGCGATCCTGAGCATGCTCGAGAAGGACTTCG
>NZ_DATFBA010000182.1:0-12744 GCF_035254065.1 Geomonas sp. | reverse complement strand
CTTCCGGGACATGTCGGAGAAGAGGCTGCAGGAGATGCGGCTGATCCAGGCCGAGAAGATGTCCAGCATCGGCGTGCTGGCAACCGGCATCGCCCACGAGATCAACAACCCGCTCGCCTCGGTGGCCGGCTGCGCCGAAGCGCTGCAGCGGCGTTTCCGGGACGCTCCCGAGCTCAAGGAAGACGAGCGGCTGGATGTCTTTCCGCGCTACCTGGAGGTGATCACCCGCGAGTCGTACCGCTGCAAGGGGATCATCGACAGCCTGCTCAGTTTCGGGAGGAAGTCCGAGGGGTTGAGCGTCAACGTCGATGTCAACTCTATCGTGCTGGAGATCGCCGAACTGATCGGCCACCAGTCCAAGTACCGCCGGGTCAGGCTGGTCACCACCCTCAAGGAGTCCCTTCCCTGCGTGGAAGGGGATCCGTCCGCCCTGCGGCAGGTCTGCATGAACCTGCTGATGAACGCTCATCAGGCTATCGGGGGCGAAGGGGCGGTCGAGGTGGTCACCTCCGGGCCGGAGCGGGGGATGATCTCCATTGCTATCCGCGACACCGGTTGCGGAATCCCCAAGGATCATATCGACCGCATCTGGGACCCCTTCTTCACCACCAAGGAAGCAGGCAACGGCACGGGCCTGGGGCTCGCGCTGACCTACAGCATCGTCAAGCGGCACTCTGGGGAGATCCGGGTGGAGAGCTCCCCCGGGCAAGGTACCCTCTTCACCGTGCTGCTCCCCGTTTCCCGCAGGTAGCCCGCGTTTTCCCCCCCCTTTCTGGCCTTCCAACTTTTTCGACTTTTACAATTCGTCACACCTGTCTGACCTGTCTGACGAAGGGGCTTTTTTGACTTGGGTCAAGGGAGGTTCCTTGAAGATGCCTATAATGGTCGCCGGGCTGCCTGTGCTCGCTGTCCATCCACAGGTCCCCAATTCACTTAAAGGAACCGACATGAGCGATCAGAAGAAAAAGGGAGTGGACCTCGAGAACCTGAAAACCGGCGGCTTCATCAAGGAACGGGGCAAGGACCTGTTCACGGTCCGGCTGCGCGTGCCGGGAGGAAAGCTGGAGGTTTCCCGCATGAAGCATATCGCCGAGACGGCCGAGAAGCATGGCGTCGAGTCGGTCCACCTCTCCGTGCGCCAATCACTGGAGCTTACTCACGTCAACTACCGCAAATTCGACGGACTGGTCGCTGACCTGGAAGCGGGGGGGCAGAAGGTCGCCTCCTGCGGCGCGCGCGTCCGCGTGCCGACCGCCTGCGGAGGCTGCGCCTACAACCCCAACGGCCTGATGGACACCCAGGCTTCGGCCCAGGAGGTGGACAGCAGGCTGTTCGGAACTGCCACCGGTCACCACAAGCTCAAGGTTAGCTTTTCCGGCTGCCCCATCGACTGCTTCAAGTCCTACCTGAACGATGTCGGCTTCCAGGGCGTGGTGGACCCCTCCCTGGAGCTGGAGTCATGCATAAGCTGCGGGCTGTGCGCCAAGAGCTGTCACTCCGGGGCGATCGAGATGGGGGATGACAACAAGCCGGTCTTCCATGCCGAGAACTGCATCTACTGCGGCGACTGCATTAAGGCCTGCCCCACCGAGGCGTGGACGGCCGGCAGAAGCGGCTACCTGGTCAGGATAGGTGGAAAAGGGGGCCATAACCCCATGCTGGGCACCATGTTCGCCCTCTTCTTGCCTGCGGAGCGGGTGGTGGAGTTCATCGAGCAGGTGCTTGTCTGGTACCAGGAGAAGGGGACCGGGCTGGGCAGGACAAGGGTGGGGACCTTGATCGAGAAGGAAGGTGCGGATTCGCTGCTGGAGCATCTGCGCGGAGCATTCCCGGAGTACGTTCCGCACAGCACCCTGCCGCCGCAGATCATCAACACCCAGGTGGGGAAGTTCGCAAGCAGGTAGTCTCACCCCATCCCTCCCCTTGAAGGCGAGGAGTCCCAAGGCTAAGCCCACACTTAGAGATGTCGCTTCATCGATCGTTCCCTCCCCTTCAAGGGGAGGGGCGGAGTGAGGATGGGGGCGCTCTCAACACGGCATGGGAGCGTTCTTTCTTGAGTAGAAGTACCAGGTGAGGACGATGCAGGTCAGGTAGAAGACGAGGAATCCGTAGAGGGCGGCATCGGGGCTACCTGTGTGGGCCATCGAACTGCCGAAGGCTTTCGGTATAAAGAAGGCGCCATAGGCTGCGAAGGCGGAACTGAAACCGAGGACGGCTGCGGCCTCCTTGGACGATTCCGCCAGCGCGCGCATCCGGGCGCCTTCTCCTTTTTGGAAGGTCCTGCGCTGCCACTCAGTCAGGAAGATCACGGGGATCATACGGAAGGTGGAGCCGTTGCCGATGCCGGTGGCAATGAACACCACGATGAACAGCGCAAGGAAGAGGTGGAAATCCCCCGGGCGTCCCGGATGCGGCAGGGCCCTTTCCACCGCGACGGTAGCCACCCCCATCACGATAAAGTTCCAGAAGGTGACTCTCGCACCTCCCAGCTTGTCGGCCATCCACCCGCCGAGGGGGCGGATGACGGCTCCCAGCAGCGGCCCCAGAAAGGCGTACCTCGTCGGGTCCTCCAGCGGGAACTGCGACTTGATCAGCAGCGGCAGTCCGGCTGAGTAGCCGATGAAGGAGCCGAAGGTGCCCAGGTAGAGCCAGCACATGATCCAGTTGTGCTTGCGCCTGAAGATCACGGCCTGTTCCGCAAAGGATGCCTTGACGTTGGCGATGTCGTTCATGCCGAACCAGGCGGCGACGGTGGCCGCCAGGATGAAGGGGACCCAGACAAAGCCGGCGTTCTGCATCCAGACCGAGGTGGTCGCCCCACGGATCACGCAGATCTGCGGTTCCCCACAAAGCCTGCTGAACATGCCGGCGGTGATCACCAGGGGAACCAGGAACTGCATGGCACTCACCCCCAGGTTTCCCAGTCCGGCGTTCAGCCCGAGCGCCGCCCCTTTGTGCGCTTTGGGATAGAAGAAGCTGATGTTGGACATGCTCGATGCGAAGTTGCCGCCGCCCAGCCCGCAGAGCAGCGCGAGCAGGAGCATGACCCCATAGCTCGTGTGCGGGTTCCTCACCGCGAAGCCGATGCCGACCGCTGGTATCAGCAGCGAGGCGGTGGTGAAGGTGGTCCATTTGCGGCCGCCGAAGATGGGGACCATGAAGGCGTAGAAGATGCGCAAAGTGGCGCCGGAGAGGCCGGGAAGGGCGGCCAGCCAGAAAAGCTTCTCGGCGTCGAACCCGAAGCCGATGGTTTCCAGGTTCACCACCACCACGCTCCAGACCATCCAGATGGCAAAGGAGAGGAACAGACAGGGAATCGAGATCCAGAGGTTGCGCGAGGCGATGGCCTTCCCCTGGCTGCTCCAGAAGGCTTCATCCTCGGGATTCCACTGTTTGAGCTCTCGGGATGACATCCCAGTCACCTCTTTTTCGCCAACCTATTACCTTCAGTTTTAGTCCTGCGGAGTGATCACTTCGACCGCCAGCGGTACACGATGGGTGGATCCTTCAGGTAGTCGACCGGCACGAAGAGCAGGTGCACGAGCTTGGTGAAGGGGACGACTGCGAAGATCAGGAAGCCAACGAGGGCGTGCAACTTGAAAACCGGCGGCAGATCGGCCACGAAACCGATCTGGGGGTTGAAAAGCCAGATGGAGCGGAAATAGGGGGCGGCGGTGTGCAGGTACCACTGAGAGCCCCAGCGCAAAAACCAGGCGATGAAGACCCCGGTGCCGGTCTGCACCAGCAAGAGGACAAGGATCAGCCAGTCCGTGCCGTAGCTGACTTTCCTGAGCTTCGGCGTATTGACCCGGCGCAGCAACAGCAGGAAGATGCCCACCAGGGCAAGCAGCCCGAGCCCGAGCCCGAGACTTTCCAGGATCAGCAGCGTCTCCTGGTTTCCCAGAAAACGCTGCATCCATCCTGGAAAGAGGAAGCAGATGAGGTGCGCGAGCAGGATGGGGATGATCCCGTAGTGCCACGGGTTGGAGCCCCAATAGAGTAGCTTCCGCTCCAGGAGTTCCGTGGAGAACGCCGACCAGTTCAGCCGGTTGGACCGGTAGCGGTACGGCGTTACGAAAATCAGCAGGGCCAGCGCCAGGTAGGGAAGGGCGATGAAGATGAAGGAGTCGATGGTGATCATGTCGTGGTCTCCCGGCAGTCGGTTCTCAGCAGAAGCTCGGTGGTCTTGATCACCGGCAGCCACGGCCATTCGCTGCCGCCTCCCGATCCCGCGAGCTTCGCCACTCCCGGCAGCACCGTCTCGGCGATGAACTGGCGGCGCTCATCCTCTTCGCCGATCCTGCTGAGGTGGGCCAGGAAATTCAGCAGCACCGAGAGGTGGTCGGGTAGTTCCTTCGTTTCGGGTGTGTAACCGAAGCGGTCATAGGTTTGTTTCACCTTCACCATGTAGGCACCTTTGCCCTGCGTATTGCCGTAGAGGTGATGCGCCAGGTAGGGTGCCTTTGCCGGGTTGAAGTCGAACTGCGCCACGTATTCCTCTTGCAGTTCCCCCATGGTGAGCTCGGTCAACATGGCGGTGAAGGGGAGCGCGGGGCAATCAAGCCCGCACTCCTCCAGGTAGCAGGCGATCCGCCACAGGCTTTGCAGCATGGTGTCCGAGCTCTCCGGGTATTCCAGCAGTCGCGCCAGGGCCTCGTAGGTTTCCGCTATGCTCATCTCCTCCTCCTTTATCTCTTTTTACCGGTTCTTACGTGTCTTGGTCAGAATGCCGAAGCCGGCGCCTTTTCTCCGGCTCTCCGACTCCTGATCCTCGCGTTGCTGCGGAGGGATCACGTTCCGCTCGTTGTAGCCGGCCAGCGCGAACAAGCGGTAGAGGCGAAGCGCCCCTTCCCGGTCCAGGCCCGCCGCCGCCAGTATGCCTGGGTCGATAGGCCTTCCCAGGTTCTCGCCACGCATGAACACCCGCAGGGTGAACATCTTCTTCATGACACTCTCCACGATCTGCCGGTTCCCCCCCGCCAGCAGGCGCGCGTGATAGTCGACCGGCACCCGCAGGGTCTCCGGCTCCGGGATCATGCCGTGTTCCAGCAGCTTGTGGCTTTCCCCATAGACGGAGAGGACCGGCGAGAGCGAGGGGATGTAGTAGGTCATCGGCATGGTTCGAAACTCCGGGTGCAGCGGCAGCGCCACCTCGAACTCCTTCACCAGGGTGTAGATCGGCGAACGCGCCGCGGCCGCCAGCCACTCTTCAGAAATCCCGTTGGCTGCCGCCGCCTCCCGCACCCTCGGGTCGCGGGCGTCGAGGATCAGCGCCCGGGTCGCCTGCACCAGTTCCGCGTCCTCCTTCAGAAGGGCGGCTTCCACCCCCTCCGCGTCGTAGAGGAGCACCCCTACATAGCGGATCCGGCCGACGCAGCTTTGCGCGCAGGCGTTCACCTGGCCGGTCTCCACACGGGGGTAGCAGAAGATGCACTTCTCGGCCTTGCCGCTTTGCCAGTTGAAGTAGACCTTCTTGTACGGGCAGGAGCTGACACAGAAGCGCCAGCCGCGGCAGATGTTCTGGTCCACCAGCACCACGCCGTCCTCGGCCCGCTTGTACAGCGCACGGGAGGGGCAGGAGGCCATGCAGGCGGGATTAAGGCAGTGGTTGCAGATGCGCGGCAGGTACTGCATGAAGAGGGTGTCGTACTCCTCCACCAGCTTCGCCTGCTGGAGGTTCAGGTCGCGCGCGGCATAAAGCCGGGAGCCGCCGAGGTCGTCGTCCCAGTTCGCGCTCCCCTTGATCTGCTCGATCGGCTGTCCCGTGATCCGCGAATAGGCCTCGGCCACCGGCTGATCGTCAGCGCTCTTCGCTTCCATCAGGTTCGCGTAATCGAAGTCGAACGGCTCGTAGTAATCCTCGATGGCGGGCAGGTTGGGCTGGAAGAACATGTTGAGAAGCGAGGTGGTCTTCCGCATCGACTTCAGGCTGATCTTCTGGCCGTCGATCACCCACCCTCCCTTGTAGCGCTGCTGGTCCTCCCACGCCCGCGGGTAGCCGAGCCCCGGCTTGGTCTCCACGTTGTTCCACCACATGTATTCGGTCCCTTCCCGGTCCGACCAGATGTTCTTGCAGGAGATCGAGCAGGTGTGGCAGCCGATGCACTTGTCGAGATGGAACGCCATCACTATCTGGGCTCTTACGTCCATAAACACCTCGAAGGCTGTTCTATGTTCTACGTTCTATGTTCCCGGTAAGATCGTGAGCAGCACCAATTTCCCCTGTCAGGTCCCCTCCGTGAGCTTCCTCACCACCACGTAAGTGTCGCGGTTGACGCCGGTTGGGCCCCAGTAGTTGAAGTAGTAGCTGAACTGGGCATACCCCCCGACCATCAGGGTGGGCTTGAGCCGGATCCTGGTCAGGCTGTTGTGGACGCCGCCCCGCTTGCCGGTTTTCCTCGACTTCTTGATGGCGATGGTCCGCTCCGGGGCGTGGTACATGATGCAGCCCCCCCTGGGAATCCTGGAGGAGACGATGGCCTGGCTGGTGACCACCCCGTTGGTGTTGTAGATCTCGATCGCATCGTTGTCCTCGATCCCCGCGCCCTCGGCATCCTTGTCGTTGATCCAGAGCGGATTGATGCCGCCGCGGGCCAGGGTGAGCATTCTGAGGTTGTCGCGGTAGGTGGTGTGGATGCACCACTTGCCATGCGGGGTGAGAAAGTTGAGGACCAGTCCCCCTTCGCCGGTTACCTCGTCCAGGACGGCGGGGTCGAGCCTCCCCTTGAAGGTCGGCAGGCTTTCGCCGAACTCGCCGTAGTACGGGTGGTCGAGGTAGATCGACTGGCGCCCAGAGAGCGTCCGCCAGGGGACCCCGTACTCTACGTTGAGGGTGAAAGGGGCGTAGGGGCGGCCGTTGTTGACCAGGCCGCTCCAAATGGGGGAGCTGGTCACCCTGCGCGGCTTCTGGGTGATGTCCTCCCACATCATCCGGTAGTCGCGGGCGTTCTGGGCGATGGTCTCCAGCGGCTTGCCGACCCGTGTCCCCAGGTTCTGGTAGGCCCGGTGCGCCAACTCGCCGTTGGTCTCGGGGGCCAGGGAGAGGATCACGTCCGCCACCACCCGCTCGTCGGAGAGGTCGACGTGGCGCTCCTCCCCGATGAGGCGGCTGGGGAGCTTGGCGCGCAGGCTTTCGTGGACGTCGTCGGCGTCATAGCTGACACCATGGGCGGAGAGATGGCCGATCTTCGGGCCCAGGGAGAGGAAGCGCCGGTAGATGCCGGGGTAATCTCGCTCCACGATGGCCAACTCCGGCATGGTCCTCCCCGGCACCGGCTCACACTCGCCCAGCTTCCAGTCGCACACCTTCGGTTGGGCGATTTCGCCGGGGGTGTCGTGTGCGAGCGCGAGCGCCACCACGTCCTTGACGGGGGAGGGTAGGTGCTTTTCGGAGAGCTCACTCACCCTTTTGGCGATGGCGGAGAAGATCTTCCAGTCGGTCCTCGACTCCCATACCGGCGGCACCGCCGCATCCATCACCGTCACGAAGGAGTGCATGTCGGTGCTGTTCAGGTCGCTCTTCTCGTACCAGGTGGCGGTGGGGAGCACGATATCCGAGTACATGGCCGAGGTGTCCATGCGGAAATTAAGATCCACCACCAGGTCGACCTTGCCCCGGGGCGCCTCCTTCTCCCAGCGGACCTCGTTCACCTTGCCCGCCGCGGCTTCGGGTGCGGTGACGCTCGAGTTGGTGGCTCCCAGCACATGCTTCAAGAAGTATTCGTGCCCCCTGCCGCTGGCGGCGATGGCGTTGCCGCGCCAGATGTACCAGACCCTCGGGAAATTGGCGGGAGCATCGGGGTCGTCGCAGGCGAAACGGGTCGTCCCCTCCTTCAGGCGCTTCACCAGCCACCCCTTGATCTCCTCGTCGCTTTGGCAGCCGTCCCGGTGGGCCTGCTCCATCAGCCGCAAGGTGGAATCGTCGAAATGGGGGGCGAACGGCAACCATCCCATCCTCACCGCCTTCGCGTGCAGGTCGGCGATGTGGGCGGGCACCTCGTGGAAGCCGCCCGGCTCGTTGTACTCCGTGTAGTTCCGGTCGTAGCGCCACTGATCGGAATGCATGTACCAGAAGCTGGGCGCGCACTGCAGGCGGGCGGGCTTCATCCAGTCATAGGCCATGGCGATGGCGGTCCAGGAGGCGAGCGGTTGCACCTTCTCCTGACCCACGTAATGGGCGAGGCCGCCGCCGTTTCTTCCCACGCTGCCGGTGAGGATGAGCGCGGTGATGGCGGCGCGGTAGAGAAGATCGTTGTGGTACCAGTGGTTGACGCCGGCGCCGATGATGATGAGGTTGCGCCCGTTGCTCTGCTCGCCGTTGATCCCCCATTCCCGGGCCATGTCGATCAGCGTCCTGCCGTCGATGCCGGTGTGCTTTTCCTGCCAGCGGGGGGTGAAGGGCATCTCGGAGTCGTAGTCCCTGGGATAGTCGCCGGCCAGCCCGCGCGAGACGCCGAACTGGCCCAGCAGGAGGTCAAAGACGGTGGTTACCATCACATCTCCGGCCGTGGTGGTGACGCGGTGGACCGGAACCTCGCGGATGGCGTCCGGCTCCCCTGAGAAGGTGAAGCGGACCTTGCGGGTCTCGCCTCCCAGAAAGCTCAGCGCGCAGTCGATCTCTCCGCCGTCGACGATGTCGTTCATATCGAGGTTCCAGTTGCCGGGCTTTTCGCTCCAGCGCGAGCCGATGCTGCCTTTGGGGATCCGGACCGCTCCGGTCTTGTCCGCGACGCACAACGTCCAGTTGGCGTTCTCAATTCCCTGCGCCCGCTCGATCTCGGAGGCGCGCAGGAACTCTCCCTGCAGCCAGATCCCCTCACCCTGGCCCTCTCCGAGGGTACTGGCTCCGAAGGTGCCTGTCCCCTTTGCCGAACCAGCAGCATCACCCTTTTCCACGCCGGAACCATCTGGCGACAATTTAACGAGGAAAGGGAGATCGCTGTACTTCTTCACGTAATCCATGAAGAAGGGGACCTGGCGGTTGACGTAGAACTCCTTGAGGAGCACGTGGTTGAGCGCCAACCAGAAGGCGCCGTCCTGCCCCTGGCGCACCGGGAGCCAGGCGTCGGCGAACTTGCTGGCGATGGAGTAATCGGGCGACATGACGGCCACCTTGGCCCCGCGGTGACGAGCTTCGGCCAGGTAATGGGCGTCCGGAGAGCGGGTCATGGGGACATTGGAGCCGCAGACCACGATGTAGGAGGCGTTGTACCAGTCGGCGGATTCATGGACGTCGGTCTGCTCCCCCCACACCTGGGGAGAGGCCGGCGGGAGGTCGCAGTACCAGTCGTAGAAACTTAAGGCGACGCCACCCAAGAGCGAGAGGAAACGTGAGCCGGCAGCGTAGCTGATCATGGACATTGCGGGGATGGGCGAGAAGCCGATGACGCGGTCCGGGCCGTACCGCTTGATGGTGGAGATGGTGGAGGCGGCGATTATCTCGATCACCGTTTCCCAACTCGCCCGGCGAAAGCCACCCATGCCGCGCTGCTCGGTATAGCTTGCCCGTGACTGCGGGTTCTCCACGATGCTCTGCCACGCCTCGACCGGATCGGCGAAACTCTGCTTGGCCTCCAGCCAGCGGTCCAGCAGGGCGCCCCGGACGTACGGGTATTTGACCCGCAAGGGGCTGTAGATGTACCAGGAGTAGCTGATCCCGCGCGCGCAGCCACGAGGTTCCTGGTTGGGGATGCTGCTGTCGAACTGCGGGTAGTCATTGGCCTGCAGTTCCCAGGCAATGATGCCGTCCTTGACATGGACCATCCAGCTGCAACTGCCGGTGCAGTTCACGCCGTGCGTGCTGCGGACGACCTTGTCGTATTGCCAGCGGTTGCGGTAGAACTCCTCCCAGTTGCAGCTACCAGGGCATCGCTCGTCCTTGAAGCGGTCTGACGACATTATCCGATCCTCCTGTTGTGAGCCGGACAGAATCAGGAATTATGGGGCGTACAGCTTTCTGAAATGGTCTAGCAGTTGAAGCGCCGGCTTAAGCCGGCTGGATCAGCCGATCTTCCGCTTGTAGATGAGGGCAGCGATTACGAAGGCGATGAAACAGCCCACGCCGGTGAGGGGGTAGGGATTGCATTCCTTGTGGTTGCGGGCGGAGGCGTCTTGGAAGAAGGCCAGCAGAGCAGTAGTCTCCGGCTCGGTGAGCGGACGGTCGGCGTAAATGTGTCGCATTACCGGGAACCCGAGGCTCTTCAGGACTCCGCGCATGCCGCTCTCACCCATACCTGAGTAGACGGTGGTCAGGTCGCCGGCGAGGGCGCCGCCGTAGACGTCGGGATAGCGGACCTTATGGCAGGAGACGCAGGGCGCGCCGCCGTTGGCGAAGGCGGTCTTGCCGGTGAAGAGGGCGCGGCCTGCTGCGATTGATTGAGGGGTGACAGGCACGGGCGCCTGGGGAGCGGCAGTGGTGGGAGCTGCAGTGGCAGGGGCGGCGGGAGCTGCGCCCTGGCCCGCGGTGGAATCCCCGCCTTGCAGGAAGGTCACCAGCTTCTTCGCGTCCTCAGGGCTTACCCCCAGCTTCGGCATCTCCATGCCGAACTGCTTGACCAGCTCAAGCTGGGCCGGGTCTTTCTCCGCGGTCAGCTTGTCCGGCTCCGTGATGATCCGGACCAGCCAGTCAGCCGAGCGCCGTGAGCCGACCCCTTTGAGGTCGGGGCCCACGCCGTTGCCGCCGCCGATCGCGTGGCAACTGGAGCACTGCTTCTGGAAAAGCTCCTTGCCTTCTTCTGCTTGCACGTTCGAGGTTATCAGAGGGAGTATGAGGAGGGAGATCGAGCAACCGAGCACTGCGAATGGATTGGCCATGCAAGACCCCCATCGAGGTGATTCGAAGCCGGATAAGGAATGCGTAACAGATAGAGTATAGTGCGAAAGAATCAGGAGGGAAGGGGGATTGAAATAAAATAAGGAGGGGTGGCTCAGGTAGGATCTCTCCCCTTATAGAGGAGAGATCCACTGGCAGGGCTCAAGCGTTACTTCAATCTTTATCGTCAATTCCCCGGCATCTGAAAGGGCAGAGCGATACTGCGGCGGTAATGGTCCATAAGATGGCTACGGTGAACACTATCACGGTCATGACATTTCTCCTTTGTCAGGTCTAGAGCTTGGCGGCCTTAGGGAAGAGGATGTTGTTTTCCAGGTGGACATGCTTGTGCAGGTCGTCCTCGAACTCCTTCAGCTTCATGTAGGTGACCATGAAGGTGTTGCAGACGTCCCCGGGAACGGCGTAGTTGTTGGAAAGATCACGTATGGCGTGGACCGCCGCCCCGATCTCGTCGTGCTCGTGGTTGAGGCCGGACAAGGTCATTCGCAGCGACTGCACATCCGTTTCTTTCGGTGTGGTCCCGGCCTTCGCCAGTTCCACCATCCTCTTGATGGCGGGGAACAGTTGTTCTTCCTCCTCCCGCAGGTGCAACTCCATGTCGGCCGCCACCTTCTCGAAGATCTCCGCGATCTTGACCACCTCCGGATGGTTCGCTCCGTGCACCTGTGCGATCTTGTTGGCATAGGCGGCGATGGTGCGGGTGTTCTCCTTGAGATAGGTGTGATGGGTGTTCACGATGTAATCGGCGAGAAAGGGAAGCTCCCAGGCGTTGTAGTTCTGGCTGCGATCCATCGGCGTCGCCGCTGCCTGCTCGATCTCCCGCCTGACCTGCACCGGGTCGATCCCCATTTCGTTGCAGATATCGTCAACAGCAACGTTGCCGCCGCAGCAGAAATCGATGCCGTATTTTTCGAAAATCCCGGCTGCCCGGAAATCTTTGGCCACCAGATCGCCGACCGTCACTTTTCCCGTTTTTTCAACCGATTCCTGTGCTGTCTCTTTCATAGCGTGATCTCCCTGGCAACCGGACTGGACGTGGTTGCCTTGACCGAAGCATCCTGAAATCGACCCCAGCAAGAGCTACCTGCCAGAGCCTTTACCTGCCCCCATGGTAGCACCATGCGCCGAAATAGTTATGATCCAGGTCAAAAAAGCGGGAATGCCTGCGAGGTGAGAGGCAAATGGTGAGGTGAGTAACCAGGGAGCGGCGAACGGGAACAGTGCTGGACTGAGAGGTCCGACAATCCCCTCTCCCGGAGGGGGAGGGTTAGGGAGGGGGGCTGCTGTCTCGACGTGCTGGGAACCTTTCGGTTTTTAGAGGAACAAAGAATGGAGGCCGGCAGGGTGGGCGTTTCTAATCAGGCTCCGGCGCAGGAGGCGACATAATTGGCGATGGCGCGGTCCATGGTCGAAATGTGATCGACCAGCCATCCGGATACGAAGTCGGTCATCGTGGAGATCACGGTGGGCGAGGGACCCTCGTTCTTCAAGACTTCCTTCAGTCTGGCCACTTCGGAGGTGAATTCCTGGTGGCGTTGCCGATGCATTTCGATGCCTGGATACCTCACTTCTTGCATCAGTTTCTCTTCCTGCCCAAAGTGGGTCACTGCGTACGCCTCAACAAACCAGAACAGGCGGAAAATGGCATCGTTTTCTGCCTCTGCGTCGCAGGCGGCCAGGAAAGCATTGAATTTATCGAAAAGGAGTTTGTGTTGGATGTCTATTTCCAGCACACCGATTGATAACGAGTCTTGCCATTGAACCAACGTAATTCTCCGAAAAGTTTAAGTTAGGCGCTGCTAGCAGGTCACGCCAGGTCGTAATTTACCGTAGTGCGACCTCTTTTATCAACAATTTTAATGGCAACTGCGAGACCGCGCCGTCAACAATGCCACTCTGTTGGGCGTGGAGTG
>NZ_DATFBA010000181.1:0-6781 GCF_035254065.1 Geomonas sp. | reverse complement strand
GGCGTCATTGTCATCCAGAACCGCGAGGCGCGCACCTTTACCCCCCAGGAGATCAGCGCCGTCTCCACCATAGCCTGGCAGATCTCCTCCATCGTCTCCAACGCAAAACTGCTCGACTCGATCAGGAAGAAGGAGGAGGAGCGCGCCTTCTACCAGGCGGAGGTCGAGCGGCTGAAAAGCAAGGAACCGGTCCGGGACCAGCATAAAAAACGGGATACCTCCCAGCGGAGTGCGCTCTTCGGAATCCCCATCTCCCCGGGGTTCGCCGATGGCAAGGTTTCGGTCCTCCACCAGGGGACCCGGGATCTGACGGTGGTCGAACGGGTAAGGCCGCGGGCCGAGGAGCAGCAGAGCTTCCTGCAGGCACTGGAGAAGGCGCGCATCCAGACCATCTACATGGAGAAGCGGGTGGGCGAGATTCTCTCCGAGGCGGATGCCGCCATCTTCCACAGCCACCTGATGATCCTTGAGGACCGCAGCTTCATCGGCAAGATCACCGCTCTCATCGAGGGGGGGCTGGGAGCGCTGAGGGCGGTGAGCGAGGTGGTGAGCGACTACGTGGCCGCATTCGCCCAGATGGAGGACCCCTACCTGAGGGAGCGCTCGGCCGACATGGAAGACATCGGCCGCCGGATCTGTGACGCCTTGAGCGGAAACAACCGAAACCGCGGCAGGCTCAAGGACAACCGGGTCATCATCACCCGCGAACTGCTCCCCTCCGACCTCGCCTTCATGGACCACGGCAAGGTGATCGGCATCGCCACCGAAAGGGGGAACCAGAACGCCCACGCGGCGATCATGGCGCGCGCCCTCGGCATCCCGGCGGTATTCGGGGTGGAGGGACTGCTGAAGCAAATCGGCGTGCGAAGCGAGGTCATCGTGGACGGCACCTCTGGCTGCGTCTACATCAACCCCGACCCGACCGTCAAGCACGAGTACCAGCGGCTGCAGGGGGAGTTCGACCTCAGGCAGCGCGAGCTGGAGGGTATCCGCGACCTGCCGGCGGAAACCACCGACGGCTGCCGCATCAAGCTGCTCGCCAACATCGGCCTGTTGAGCGACCTGCGGGTAGCGCACCTAAACGGCGCCGAGGGGGTCGGCCTGTACCGGACCGAGTTTCCCTTCATGACCCGCAGCTCCTTCCCCGGCCGACTGGAGCAGGCCGCCATCTACCGCAAGGTGCTGGAGGGTTTCGAGGGGATGCCGGTCACCATCAGGACGCTGGATATCGGCGGGGACAAGGTCCTCCCCTACTTCAGCCACCCCAAGGAGGAGAACCCCTTCCTCGGCTGGCGCTCGATCAGGATATCGCTGGAGCGGGAGGACATCTTCAGGGAACAGCTGGCGGGGGTGCTGCTTGCCTCCCCCTACGGCAGGTGCAACCTGATGTTTCCGCTGATCTCCTGCGTGGACGAGGTGCGCACCATCCGCAGGATCCTGGAGGAGGTCAAGGAGGAGCTCGCCAACGAGGGGAAGGCTTTCGACGATAAGATCGGCATCGGGGTGATGGTGGAGTTGCCGGCGGCGGTGCTGGTGGCGGAGATGCTGGCGAAAGAGGTGGACTACCTGAGCATCGGCACCAACGACCTCATCCAGTACACGCTGGCCTGCGACCGCAACAACCCGCGGGTCAGGAGATGGTACGACCAGTACCACCCGGCGGTCCTGCATTCGATCAAGAAGGTGGCAGACGCGGCGGCGGGCGCGGGGAAGCAGACAACCGTCTGCGGTGAGATGGCGGGTGATCCGGTGAACGCGATCCTGTTGGCGGGAATGGGGATCAGGAACTTCAGCCTGTCCGCCCCCAATATACCCATGGTGAAGGAGGCTATCCGCCGCATCTCCCTGGAGGAGGCACGGCGGATAGCGGACAGGGTGCTTGACATGGAAAGCTCGCAGCAGATCAAGGAGTACCTGGAAGGGGTCGACCGCGGGCTTGGTTTATCTTTTCTCTATATCCAGCAGTCGCCGCCGTCGTAGTTGAGCGGATCTCCCTTGCCGGTCGCCCCCCCCTTCATGCGCTGCTTGATCTTATCGAGCGCCTCGTCCCTGGCCTCACCCAGCTTCTCGCGAATCTCGCGGCCGGTCCTGGGGGTGAAGAGAAGTGCTGCGCCAGCTGCTACTGCGGCTCCCGCCAAAAACGCAAGCAGTGCCTGTTCGGATTTCTTCGACATGTACACGCTCCATGTAATTAGATTAAATTCGAAATTAAGCTTGCATTATTCTTATCATATTCCGCGTCGCAATAAAACCCCCAAGGTGAAATTATGTTACAACACGCCTCAGTCAGTTTTTGAGGTTTAAAAAATAGACCATCAATGCTAGTATTTCCAGAAAATTTCTCTCAAAGGAGATTGGCATGCCCCGTTTCAAGAAAGTAGCCGCCCCTGCCCTTGCCGCTTTACTGCTGGTGAGCCTCCCCGCCCTCCCCGTCCTGGCAGAAACCGCTGCCCAGCCCGCCGCGAAAGAGCAGGCGAAGGAACAGCCGAAGAGCTCCTCTAACGAGGTAGTCCAGAAGGTGAACGGGACTCCCATCCTGAAGAAGGACCTGGACCGCGCCGTCAAGATCCTGCTGGAAGAAAATCATGTACCGCAGCCCGTCCAGCCGGAAGTCCTCAAGAAGGCCCAGGAAGCTGCCCTTGATCAGCTCACCTCCATGGAGCTCCTCTATCAGCAGGCCGCCAAGGTCGAGGTGAAGGACCTCGACAAGCAGGTGGCGGACAAGGTCGAGAGCAGTAAGGCGAAGATCGGCTCCAAGGAGGATTTCGAGAAGGCGCTGAAAGCCGCCGACATGACCCCTCAGGACCTGCAGGACTTCACCCGCAAGGACATCGTGATCGGCAACTTCATCGAAACCCGTTTCAATGACAAGGGAACCGTCACCGACGCCGAAGCGAAAAAGTTTTACGATGACAACCTCGAAAAGTTCTTCAAGAAACCCGAAACCGTCAGGGCGAGCCACATCCTGATCGGCGTCGACGAGAAGGCCTCCGCGGAAGACAAGAAGAAAGCCAAACAGAAGGCAGACGCGGTCCTCAAGCGCGTCAAGGGAGGCGAGGACTTCGCTGCCATCGCCAAGGCCGAGTCAAGCTGCCCCTCCGCCGCCCAGGGGGGAGACCTTGGCGACTTCACCCGCGGCCAGATGGTGTCCGCTTTCGAGACCACGGCGTTCACCCTGAAGCCGGGCCAGATCAGCGAGGTGGTGGAGACCCAGTTCGGCTATCACATCATCAAGGTGACCGAGAAGCACGAAGCCTCCACCGACAAGTACGAGGACGTGAAGCCGAAGATCACCGAATACCTGAAGAAGCAGAAAGCCCAGAAGGCGCTGAGCGACTACGTCGACGACTTGAAGAAGAACGCCAAGATCGAGAAGATGTAAGTGAACTGAAACAGACAAAAAAAGGGCCCGCAGATGCGGGCCCTTTTTATTTTTAATCTCTGATATTTTCCCCTCGCCCCTTCCGGGGAGAGGATGCCCGAAGGGGGGGTGAGGGCTGCTTCCAAACGGCAACTGCTGCCCTCCCCCCTGCCCCTCTCCCCCAAGGGGGCGAGGGGTTGTAAAGGGTCTAGGCAGCCGCGGTTGGCGGAGGCACGAACACCCGGGTCGCCAGCTCGTTGTCGAGCAGCAAAAGCCCCTGCCCGTTGTCTCCAATCAGCTTCAGCTTCCCAATCAGGTCCCGGTCGTTCTCCTCTTCCTCGATCTGCTCAGTCACGAACCACTGCAGGAAAATGTGGGTCGCGTGGTCTTTCTCCGCCAGGGCCAGGTCGGTCAACTCATAGATGGAAGAGGTGATGAACTGCTCGTGAGCGAGGGTCTGCTGGAACATGTCCAAGAGGTTCACGAACTCGGTGGGCGGAGCTGCAATGGCGGCAAGCTCGGTGTGCTCGCCCCGGCTGTTGATGTAATTGAAGAACTTCATGGCGTGAACCATCTCCTCCTGGTACTGCACCATGAACCAATTCGCTGCCCCTTTCAGCCCGATGGAGGCGGCGTAGGAAGACATAGACAGGTAGAGGTAGGCAGAATACAGTTCGTTGTTGAGCTGCTTGTTCATCTTCTTGCTGAGCTTCTTGGTGTACATACAGATCTCCTTGTTGATATAAACGGCCTTTCCCCGTTCGCTCCCTCGTCAGAGTGACGAACAACAGAGAGAGGACCTCATAAAACACATTCTAATAGACAGCCTGCTGACCTTAACACGTCCCACTCTTGATGGGAAAGGTCCTTTATTTCTCCCCGCTCTTTGACGCGCTCTGTAGAAATACCTTCAGCATGTCGATAGGTACCGGGAAGATGGTGGTGGAGTTCTTCTCAGCGGCGATCTCGGTCAAGGTCTGCAGGTAGCGAAGCTGCAGCGACATCGGTTCTCCCGCCATCACCGCGGCCGCCTGGGCCAGTTTCTCAGAGGCCTGCAGTTCCCCTTCCGCATGGATGACCTTGGCCCGCCGCTCGCGCTCAGCCTCGGCCTGCTTGGCGATGGCGCGCTGCATTTCCTGCGGCAGGTCGATGTTCTTCACCTCAACGATAGTGACCTTCACCCCCCACGGTTCGGTCTGCCGGTCCAGTATCTCCTGCAGTTCCAGGTTTATCTTCTCCCGGTTGGCGAGCAACTCGTCCAGATCGACCTGTCCGAGCACGCTCCGCAAGGTGGTCTGCGAGAGCTGGCTGGTCGCGTACAGGTAATTCTCCACCTCGACCACCGCTCGCACCGCATCCATCACCCTGAAGTAGATGACGGCGGAGACCTTGACGGTGACGTTGTCGTGGGTGATGACGTCCTGAGACGGCACGTCCATGGCCACGATGCGCAGCGACACCCTGACCAGCCGGTCGATGCCGGGGATGATGAAGACCAGGCCCGGCCCCCGCACATGCTTCACGCGCCCAAGGCGAAACAGCACCCCCCTCTCGTACTCAGGCAGTATGCGGATGGCATTGGTAGCCAAGGCGATCAGGAAAACCACTACGATGATAGCGGGAAACAGTGCGAAGATGTCCACGAGACCCCTCCTTGATCAGATATCCCTCCTGGTAAAGGTTACCAGAAACCGTCAAAAAGCCAATGATTGCTGCAATTTCTGCCGCCGCCGCTTCTTGCCCCCACCTTTGCCCGGGCGATCTCCTTTACCCTTGCCAAATTTTCACAACCATGGTATCAAAGAGCATTCAAATGGGATTATTTTAATATGAAATCTTCAACTAAGATCCTGATCGTCGAGGACGACGCGACTAGCAGGGATGCCCTCAGCATCCTCTTGCAGGGGAACGGCTACGCGGTGACCGGCTGCTCCGCAGGAGAGCAGGGCCTGGAGCTGTTGAGGCGCGAACAGTGCGATATCGTCATCAGCGACCTGGTGCTGCCGGACATGAGCGGTCTGGAGGTCCTGAGCAGGATCAAGGAGAGTTTCCCCCGCACCGAGGTGGTGATGGTGACGGGGCACGCCTCGGCCGAGACGGCCGTGCAGGCCATGAAGAAAGGTGCCTTCGACTACATAACCAAGCCACTCAACCTGGACGAGCTGCGCATCATCCTGGCAAAAGCCGTGGAGAAAAAAGTGCTTCTCAAGGAGAACGGCTACCTTCGAAAGCAGTTGCGGGAAAGGTACGAATTCGCCAGCATCATCGGCAATTCCAGGGCCATGCAACTGCTCTTTTCACGGATGAAGCGGATCATCCAAACCGACTCCACCGTCCTCATCCTGGGAGAATCGGGAACTGGTAAGGAGCTGGTGGCCAAGGCAATCCACTACAACGGCCGCAGGAAAGACAAGCCCTTCGTGGCGGTGAACTGCTCGGCCATTCCGGAAAACCTCCTGGAAAGCGAATTATTCGGGCATGTGAAAGGGGCCTTCACCGGAGCGCTCAAGGAGAAGGTCGGCAAATTCGAGGCGGCTAACCAGGGGACCATCCTGCTGGACGAGATCGGCACCCTCCCCATGCACCTGCAGACCAAGCTCTTGCGGGTCCTCCAGGAACAGGAACTGGAGCGGGTCGGCTCGAACAAGCAGATCAAGCTGGACGTGCGCGTGATCTCAGCCACCAACGTGAACCTCGAGGAGGAGGTCCGGCGCGGCAACTTCAGGGAAGATCTGTTCTACCGCTTGAACGTGATCCCGCTGCAGATCCCTCCTCTAAGGGAGCGGACCGAAGACATCCTCCCCCTGGCCACCCACTTCCTGGAGAAGAACTGCCGTACTATGGGACGCCAGTTGATGCACCTCGACAAGGAAGCGCTGGAGGCGCTGGAGGCGTACCCGTGGCAGGGCAACGTGAGGGAGCTGGAGAACATCATCGAGCGGATCGTCGCCCTGAGCGAGGGGGACGTCATCTCCTTGCGCGACCTGCCGGCCAACGTGACCAGGAGCTACTTGGAGGGGTCCCCCACCGCCGTCACACCGGCCGGCATCGACATGGTGCAGACCATCAACGAGATCGAGAAGAGGATGATCGCCGAGGCGTTGCAACTGGCCGGTGGGGTCAAGGCCCGTGCCGCCATCATGCTCAACATAAACCGCACCACCCTGGTCGAAAAGATGCGCAGGCTCGGCATGCCGCTGTGACTCCCGGCCACTGTCCGGAGACAATTAAGTCCTTACATCGACAATAAAGTACTTACATCGACAATTGAGTCCTTACCTTTTTAATCGAATTCTGAAAAAGGCTTACAATAAAGTCCTTACATTTTTCGGAAGCGCCTCAAATTGCTACCACTTTTGCGAGATGGCTGAAATCGTTAGTTCGTACCGCATTCAGGGCACTTTTTGGTTTTCATTAGAC
>NZ_DATFBA010000180.1:0-6177 GCF_035254065.1 Geomonas sp. | reverse complement strand
CCGCGACGATTTCATCTCCTCGGCGGCCAGCCGCTCGGCGTGCCCCGTCACCGCTAGGAGGTCCGCTTCCAGTTCGACAGCATCCTTCTCCCAGGGGGCCTTTGAGTTCAGAACCGGCCAGATGGGGTTGTTCACGGTGAGATCGAGCTGCTTCGCGAAAGTGACCATGCCGTCGTACCCTGCGTAGGGATGGGAGCGGCCGTGGTTGATGTCAAGGAACGGTGTCTTGGTCTTCAGAGCGAGGAACTTGGTCTTGCCACCGGCCACGATCAGGTCGGGGAGCTTCTCGTACATCACCGAGAGCAGGCCCGCGGTGCTGGTGTCGGCGATGATGGATGCGTCCTGGTGCATGAGCGCCTTCATCCGGTAGAAGTCCTCCAGCGTCGAGTTCTGGGTCCCCGCCGCAAGGATCTCCACCCCCAGTTCGGCCAGCGCGTTCACCATGGACCAGGTTTTGACGCCGCCGGTGAAGAGGACCGCGCGCTTGCCGGCCAGCCTCGCCTTGTAGGGGGCCAAAAGCTCCCGGCAGGAAGCTTCGCTTTCCGCGATAAGCTTCTCCACCCGGTCCTGCATGATCCGCTTCTCCAGGCCGTTCACGACGTCGTCCAACTCCCGCGCGATATCGCGCAACGCCTTGGCAACGTCAGTCAATCCGTAAAAGGATTCCTCCACGTAGGCAATCCCGTAATTCTTCTGCATCTTCTTGGCGAGGTTGGTGAGGCTCTTTGAGCAGATGATCACGTTCAGCTTCGCACGGTGCGCGTAGCGCAGCTCCTCGTACTTGGAGTCCCCGCTGATGCAGGAAAGCACCCGGATGCCGAGCTTGTCGAAGAGCGGCAGCATCCCCCACAGGTCGCCCGCGATGTTGTACTCGCCGATCAGGTTGATGTCGTAGTCGGTGGTGTACTCGGGCTCCGCGGTGCCGATCACGTATTTCAGGAGCGTCTCGCCGGCCAGCCGGTTGCCGATGTTTTTGTCGCCGATAAAGCCCGGGGTGTTCACGGGGATGACCGGCATGGGAACCTTGTCCGTCGCCGCCTTGCAGACCGCCTCGATGTCATCGCCGGTCATCGAGGTGACACAGGTGGCGTAGACGAAGATCGCCTTGGCCTCCGGGTAACGCGCAGCGAGTTCCCGGATCGCCTTGTAGAGTTTCTTCTCGCCGCCGAAAACGACGTCGTTTTGCAGCATTTCCGTGGTGAAGCCTCGCCGGTAGAGCTGGGATTCCGAGGAGCGCGCCCCGCGGTTGTCCCAGGAATTGCCGGCACAGGCGATGGGCCCATGGACCAGGTGAATGACATCGGTGATGGGCATCAGGACCACCCGTGCGCCGTCGTAAGCGCAGCTTCGTTCCGTCCCCTCACCGGGCTCCGACTTCTTGCAGAACTTCGGTGCCCCAGCGTCATTGGTCTTGCAGTCTTCTACGTCGTACCAATCCGGTTTTGCCATGAGCTCCTCTCCTTTGAGGGTCGGTACCTCTTTACTATCCTTTATAAACATCCCCTCTCCCGAAGGGGGAGGGTCAGGGAGGGGGAGCACCGCCGGCGACGCCACCAGAGATCCCCCCACCCAACCTCCCCCCTCCTGGAGCAGGAGTAATGGCCTTCGGGAATTACCTCATCATCTCGAAGTGACGTTCGTCGCAGCTGTCGTCCACGAGGTCAATGAACTTGTTGCAGATGGTGGAGACCATGTTGATGACCCCCTGGTAGCCGATCAGCGGCTCCCTGTGCAGGTTCACCCTGTCGAAGATCGGGAAGCCGAAGCGGAACAGCGGGATGTTGGCGTCGCGCGCAAGGAACTTGCCGTGGGTGTCGCCGATCACCGCGTCCACCGGCTCGGTCATCACCAGGCTCCGCAAGTGCCAGAGGTCTTTGTTGATGTACACCTTGGCGCTCTTCCCGTACGGGGAGGCCTCCAGGAGCGCGTTCAGCTCCTTCTCGAGCTTCTTGCTTCCCTTGGAGCAGAGCACATGCACCGGCTTAGCGCCCATCTCCAGCAGGAAGGAGACGTAGCCCAGGAGGTAGTCGGGATCGCCGTAGACGGCGAACTTCTTGCCGTGGATGTACTGGTGGGCGTCGGTCATGAGGTCGACCGCGCGGCCGCGCTCTTCCTTCAGCGACTCGGGAACCGGCTTCTCGAACAGTTCAGACAGTTTCAGCAGCAGGGCGTCGGTCTTGGCTATGCCGAAGGGAGTCGGCATGGAGACATGCTTGCCGGAGTAGTTGTCCTTGATCCAGCTGAAGGTCTTGGCGTTCGAGTAGGTGCCCAGGGCGAGGGTGACCTTGCCGTTGATGGAATCGGCCGCGTCTTCCAGCTTGGTGCCGCCCGGGTAGGGACGGTAGGTGCCGTCGTTGGGGGCGTCGAAGACCTCGGAGATGTCGGCCAGCACGGTGTAGGGGATGCCGAAGGCTTTCAGTATCCGCTTGTACTCCCAGTAGTTGCCGGTGTTGGCGTCGAAGCCGGGGAGCAGGTTCAGTTTCCCGGTGCAGCGCCCTTCGATCTGTTTCCCCTCGGTGAGGGTCTGCAGGATGGCGAGCAGCATCGCGTCGTAGCCGTGCACGTGCGAGCCGTTGAAGCTCGGGGTGTTGGCGTAGGGAGTCGGGAAATCCTTCGGTACGACCCCTTTCTGCTTGGCGTTCTTGATGAAGGCGGTCAGGTCGTCGCCGATGATTTCCGGCATGCAGGAGGTGAACACCGAGATCATCTTCGGCTTGTAGATGTTGTAGGCGTTCTCGAGGCCTTCGTGCAGGTTGTTCTGGCCGCCGAACACGGCACCGTCCTCGGTCATCGCGTCGGAAACGGCCGGCGCCGGCTCGCGGAAGTGGCGGTTGAGGGTGGAGCGGTAGTAGGATGCGCACCCCTGGGAGCCGTGCACGAAGGGAAGGCTCCCCTCAAAGCCGTGGGCGGCCAGTTCCGCGCCCAGCGGCTGGCAGGCATGGGCGGGGTTGATGGTCAGCGCGGTGCGCGCGAAGTTCTTTTCTTTATATTCTTCGGAATTTATCCAGGCCGCGACCCTCTGCACCTCTTCTTCGGGGATCTCGGTGACCGGTTTGACAGCTAGTCCAAGATTGTTTGCCATTGCATATCTCCTTCGGTGGGAGACTCATCCGTCACACCACCTGTTGGTTTCTCTAAAACGGTGCCTTCACCAGGCTCCAGGTCGGGCTGTTCACTGCCATGTCGATGTCCCGTGCGAAGATCGGGAAGCCCTTGTAGCCGTGGTAAGGGCCGGAGTAGTCCCAGCTGTGCATCTGGCGGAACGGGATCCCCATCTTCTGGAAGAGGTACTTCTCCTTGATGCCGGAGCCGATCAGGTCGGGCTTCAGCACGTGGGCGAACTGTTCCATCTCGAATTCGGACGCGTCGTCGTAAACCACGGTGGCGTCCGGCATCTCCGGGGCGGTACGGTCATAGTCGTCGGTGTGGGCGAACTCGTAGCCGCTCCCCACGCAGACCATGCCGAGGTCTTCGTAGGCGTTGATGGTGTGACGGGGGCGCAGGCCGCCCACGTAGAGCATCACCTTCTTCCCTTCCAGGCGCGGACGGACCTCCTCGATCACCGCCTGCATCTGCGGATCGTACTTGGCGATCACCGCCTCGACCTTCTCCTTTATGCTGTCGTCGAACAGCTCGGCCAGCTTCCTGAGGCTCTCCTTGATCTTGGTCGGGCCGAAGAAGTTCAGCTCGATCCAGGGGATGCCGTACTTCTCTTCCATCACCTTGCACATGTAGTTCATCGAGCGGTAGCAGTGGATGACGTTCAGCTTCACCTGGTGGGTGGCCGCGATCTTCTCCATCTCGCCGTCGCCGGTCCAGACCGCCTTCACGTTAAAGCCGCACTCTTCCAGAAGGGGCTTGGTGGACCAGGCGTCGCCGCCGATGTTGTACTCGCCGATCAGGGCAATGTCGTAGGGACCGACCGGATCCGGGAATTCGCGGGTCTCGATGATGTAGTCGCGGATGGTGTCGTTGGAGATGTGGTGGCCAAGCGACTGGGAAACCCCGCGGAACCCCTCGCAGTTGCAGGGGATGATCGGTATGTCGAGTTCCTTCGACGACTGCTTGGCGACCGAGTTGATGTCGTCGCCGATCAGGCCGACCGGGCACTCGGAGAGGACCGAGATCCCCTTGGCGAGCGGGAAGAGATCGTGCGCCTCGCGCAGCAGCTCGGCCAGCTTCTTGTCGCCGCCGTAGACGACATCCTTCTCCTGGAAGTCGGAGGTGAACTGCATGGCGAAGTTGGTGACGCCGTTGATGCCGCTCACCAGGTTGCGGCGGGTGCCCCAGGAGTACCAGCCGCAGCCGACCGGGCCGTGGGAGACGTGCACCATATCGCGGATCGGGCCCCACACCACCCCTTTGGCGCCTGCATAGGCACAGCCGCGGGCGCTCATGATGCCGGGGACCGTCTTCTTGTTCGACTTTACGCAGGCAGAGCCGGAAGCCTGATCGTTGGGGCCCAGGTGGGGGGCTCTTTTCTTCTTGGCCTTCTCGGGATAGGCGTCCAGGACCTGGTCGATCATCTCCTGCGTCGACTCTTTCGTGATCCCTTCTACTTTCTTGATTTCTACGGACATATGATTCCTCCGAGCTCTAGGGCCGGTGGCACTAGGCGGTAAATATATTCACTGCAATTCCTTACTGCGCTGCCGCTTCCGCCACGCCCACCACCGACTCGTCATCGGCTTCCATAATGCCGAACTCCATGAGGAGCTCTTCAAGCTCGTCCATGGTCAGCGGGGTCGGCACGACCAGCATCTTGTTCTCGGAGATCTTCCTGGCCAGGTCGCGGTACTCCTGGGCCTGCTTGTGCTCCGGGGAGTACTCGATGACGGTCATCCTTCTCAGCTCGGCCCTCTGAACCTGGTTGTCGCGGGGGACGAAGTGGATCATCTGGGTGCCGAGCTTGGCGGCCAGCGCCTCGATCAGGTCGGATTCCTTGTCCGTGTTGCGGGAGTTGCAGATCAGGCCGCCGAGGCGGACCTTGCCGGAGGAGGCGTACTTGAGGATACCTTTGGCGATGTTGTTGGCGGCGTACATGGCCATCATCTCGCCAGAGCAGACGATGTAGATCTCTTCCGCCTTGTTCTCGCGGATCGGCATGGCGAACCCGCCGCAGACGACGTCGCCCAGAACGTCGTAGAAGACGAAGTCGAGGTCCGGGGTGTAGGCGCCGTTTTCTTCCAGGAAGTTGATGGCGGTGATGACCCCGCGGCCGGCGCAGCCGACACCCGGCTCCGGTCCGCCGGACTCGACGCACTTCACGTCGCCGTAACCGACCTTGAGGACGTCGTCCAGTTCCAGGTCCTCGACGGTGCCCAGTTCGCGCACCATGTCCATAACCGTTGCCTGGGCCTTGGCGTGGAGGATGAGTCGGGTGGAGTCGGCCTTGGGGTCGCAGCCGACGATCATGACCTTTTTGCCCAGCGAGGCGAGGCCCGCTACCGTGTTCTGGGTGGTGGTGGATTTGCCGATGCCGCCTTTGCCGTAAATTGCGATCTGTCTCATGTTCCCTCTCCTTTTGGTGCCCCGCTGACCATCATCTTGGTGCGAGGCAGGTTTGAGTTTCGAGGCCCAATAAAAAAGGCGCTCCGTTAGTGGTTACGGTGGGCGCCTTTGCCAATCTGCACTTGGTTCGAACACGTCGGCGTGCTCTTTCGGTTTTGGATTACCTATAAGCAGCTACCGTGCCAAAAGGTAACTTCGCGGTATTACGCGAATGTAGCCTTTCAATTGAAGATGCCGCAGCGTATACAAAGGCACCTGCACAAATAATAGTCACCTTTATTAACCGACCATCCCGCTCTCCGGTGGCTCCCCTCTCCTCTTACCACGCGTAAATCTGCACCCCGCTCACCCCGTTCGACAGTCCCCTCTCCCGAAGGGCTAGGGAGGGGGAGCTCCGTGTCTCAGTGGATGGAGCTCCGTGCTCCGTGCAACCGCTCCCACAGCCGCCCTCCCCTCCCCTTTGTGAGGAGTAGCTCCGGACGAATCAAAAAGAAGAGGACAAAAAAAGACCTGACTGTGGAGAGAGGGCAGTCAGGTCCAATAACATTGGGGAACCAAAAGTGATCAGTAAGATGTAGCAGTGACCGGCAGCAGTTTAGCTCAGGCCGCAGCGAGCACCATCGCCTCGTGCAGCCTCATGAGGTCGGACGGTGCCAGCGGCCCCTT
>NZ_DATFBA010000179.1:0-15206 GCF_035254065.1 Geomonas sp. | reverse complement strand
GGGAGTAGACCCGCTCCCGCAAGCCGGCGTCGGGGACCAGTTCCGCGTAGAGTTCGGCAAGCGGCAGGTCCACCTTGGTCAGGGCGAGCTCCACGTTGCGGATCAGGTCGTGGAAGATCGGCACCCCGGCCAGCATCTCCTGCAACACCGCCAACCCCTCCTTCTCCTGGCTTGCGAAGAGCTCCAGCGCGTGCCCCACTCCGAACCAGGCCGGGATCAGGTGCCGGCTCTGCATCCAGCCAAAGCCCCAGGGGATCGCCCGCAACTCACCGAGCTCGCGGCTGGAGCTGCGCTTGGCCGGACGCGAGCCGATCTTGGCCAGCTGAAATTCCATAAGCGGGGTGGCCTGCTCCAGGTAGGGCATGATGTCCGGGTTGTCGGCGATCCGCTCCCGGTAAAACCGGAAGGAGTCCGCCGACAGCCGTTCCATGATCTCCTCCCACTGCCGGGCAAGCGGCTTGGGGCGCGACTCGAGGCTCAGCGAATCGAGGCAGGCCGCCACCATCAGCTCCAGGTTGCGCTCGGCCAGGACGGCGTCCGAATACTTCCAGTTGATCACCTCCCCCTGCTCGGTGATCCTGATGGCGCCGCTGAACCCCTCGGGGGGCTGGGCGGTGATGGCACGGTAGGTGGGGCCTCCACCCCGCCCCACCGTGCCGCCGCGACCGTGGAACAGGCGCAGCTTCACGTCGCACTCGGAGGCCACTTGCTGCAGCGCGCGGTGGGCCTTGTAGATCTCCCAGGTGCTCGCGAACATCCCGCCGTCCTTGTTCGAGTCGGAGTAGCCGAGCATCACCTCCTGCCGTCGCTGCCAGGAGTCGAGGTAACGGGCGTAATCAGGGGAGCTCCAGAGCGTGCGGCAGGTCGCCGGGGCATTTCTCAGATCCTCGATCGATTCGAAGAGCGGCACCGGCATGAGGCCAGGGTCGCGGCCGTCGGCGCTGGCGGCAACCTGCACCCCGCACAGCTCCAAAAGCCACACCAGCGAACGGACGTCGGTCACCGACTCCGCCCCGCTGATCACGTAGTGCCGAAGCGCCTGCGGCGGATAGCTCCGCTTCAGCTCGGCCAGCACGCGCATGGTCTGCAATAGGTCGACGGTCTCCGCCGAGACGGTAGCCGCAGCCCCATCCCCGTGGAGCCCCGGCTTCCCGCCGCCGGCCAGTTCCGCCACCGCCGTGGCGTGCAAGCGGGCATGCTGGCGGATGTCGAGGGTATGCAGATGGAACCCGAAGGTATCCAGCCTGCGCAGGAAGGGATCCAGGTAGTGGCTGGCGAGCCGCTCTCCCCCGCGGGCGGCGAGGCTTGCGCGCACCAGCGTGAGGTCGCTGACCAGGCTTTCGGCGTCGGGATAGGGCTCCGGCCCCTCGGCGCGGTTCAGGGCGAGTTGCAGACGGTGCCGGACCAGGGCCAGGAACCGGCGGTACTGCTCGCATTCGGGATAGGCTGAGATCTTGGGGGCCAGGGCGGGGAAAATCGTCAGGTAGCGCTCGATGGCCCCCTCCAGCTCCGGGGAGAATTCGACCCGGCAGCTGGAGGGGGTGAGCAGCTCGCGCAGCTCGTCGAGTTCGGTCAGATAGTGGGAGAGGATGGTCTCGCGCGCCAACTGCAGCGCGAGCCGGGTGGTGTCGGTGGTGACGAAGGGGTTGCCGTCCCGGTCGCCGCCGGTCCAGGAACCGAAGCGGACCACGGTGGGGAGCTCGCGGGAGGAGAGCTTAACGCCGTACACCTCGTAGAAGGCGTCCGCCATGTCCTGGTAGAAATGGGGAAGCGGCTGGATCAGCGACTCAGGATAGTGGTTCACCCCCATCCTGATCTCGTCCAAAACCGTCGGCTGCTTGCGGCGCACTTCGTCGGTCTGCCAAAGGGTGGTGATCTCGGTAAGGATGGCATCCTGCCCCTGGAAGGCCGCGGTCCTGGTGAGCGGCAGGCGGTCCAGCGCCTCCAGCACCCGGCTGATGCGGCGCCTCTTGTAGAGCACCACCCTGCGGGCCACCTCGGTGGGATGGGCGGTGAATACCGGGGTGACCTCCACTTCGCCCAGGTATGCCAGGGCATCGGCTCCGCTGATGCCGGCCTCCTTCATGCGGGTCAGGGTGCCGCGGATGGAGCCGGGCTTGTCGGCGGTGCCCGAGCTGAGGCGGGTCGACTGCAACCGCCGCTTGCGGTGGTTGGTCTCCGCGAGGTTGGCCAGCTCGAAATAGGTGCCGAAGGCCTTCACGATGTGGTAGGCGTCCTCCTCCGACAGCTGTCGGATGATCCCCACCATCCGCTCCTTGAGCTCGCGCTCCCGGGCGGCGTCCAGGGGGGCCTCACCGCCGCCGTTACCAAGCAGGCGGTGGCTGATCGCCAGGTGGCGCAGCTCCTCCTCCGATTCGTAGACCGCAAGCCCCGCCTGTTCACGGATCACCTGGCCCAGCAGCATCCCCAGCGAGCGGACGTCGCGCTTGAGCGGCTTGTCCCGCTCCGCCGGGTCGGTCCCCATCAACTCGTCCAGCCGCTCGCGCTGGTCTTTCGCGAACCAGTACAGTTCCCCATCCGGCATGAACGCCCTCCCCGTAACCCGTAGTGACCACACCCCCACAAGGATAGCGGGTCGTCACCAATAGGCAATTTGCCCCCCCTCTCTACCCCTCCCCTTTCAGCTCACCTTCAACACCTTGTAGATCGCCTCCCGCAGCGCCGTGAAGGTGTAGGGCTTCTGGATGAAACCGGCCAGTCCCTGGCCGGTGAACTTCCCCACCACCTCGCTCTCGTTATAGCCGCTGGACATGATCACCTTGACCTCGGGGTCCAGCTGCCTCAGTTCGCTGAAGGTCTGCGCCCCATCCATGAGCGGCATGGTGAGATCCAGGATCACGCAGGAAATCTTGTCGCGGTACTCCCGAAAACGCTCGAGCCCCTGCACCCCGTTCCCCGCCGTGACCGTGTCGAATCCCATCTCCTGGAGCATCTCGCTCCCTATCTGGAGCACAGCCGCCTCGTCGTCGACCAGCAGCACCGTCCCGCTCCCCATCCAGGTCCCCTCGACCGACGAGCGGGCTGCAAACCCCGTCGTCTCCCTGCCGGTAGCGGGCAAGAAGACCTTGAAGGTGCTCCCCTTGCCCGGTTCGCTGTAGATCTTGATGGCCCCCTTGTGGCCGCGGATGATCCCCTGCACGGCGGCCATCCCCAGGCCGCGACCGGTGAACTTGGTGGTGAAGAAGGGATCGTAGATCCGGGCCAGGGTCTCCCGGTCCATCCCGCACCCGTTATCGTCGACCTCGAAAAAGACGTAGAGCCCTTCCGGGAGATCCTCGTCCACGCTGATCTGCTGCAAATAGCTCCGGTCGCAGTTCATGCAACCGGTGGAGATGGTGATGGTGCCGGGTTTTTCCCCAATGGCCTCCGAGGCGTTGATCACCAGGTTCATGATGATCTGACGGATCTGGGTGGCATCGGCCGCCACCGGCGGCAAGGGCAGATGCAGGTCCATTTTCAGTTGCACGTTCTTGGAGATGGAGACCTCCAGCATGTGGGTCATCTCCTGGACCAGCGCGTTGATGCTGATGTTCTCTATGGAGAAGGTCCCCTTGCCCGAGTAGGCGAGCATCTGCCGGGTCAAGTCCGCCGCCCGCGAGGCGGCCTTCTGCACGTTCTGGAGGTTCACCCGGACCGGGGAGTCCGACTCCACCCGGGTGAGCGCGAGGCTCGCGTTGCCGATGATCGCCGTCAGGATGTTGTTGAAATCGTGGGCGATGCCGCCGGCCAGCACGCCGAGGCTCTCCAGCTTCTGGGCGTGCAGCATCTTCCGCTCGATCCGTACCCGCTCCGAAGCCTCGCGCTTCACTTCGCTGATGTCGCGGATGATGGTGGAGACGCCGGTGATGGTGCCGCTTCCTTCATCCCTGATGGGCGAGACGGTCACCGAGACGTCCAGCAGGGAGCCGTTCTGGTGGACCAGCACCGTTTCGCAGTTGTCCACACTTTCCCCCCGCCCGACCGTTTCCAGGATCTCCTTTTCCTCATGCACCCGGTCCAGGGGATAGAGGCAAAGGACCGACTTGCCGATCATCTCCCGCTCAGAGTAGCCGAAGAGCTTCTCCGCTCCGCGGTTCCAGCTGAGCGCCGTCCCGGCCAGCGACTGCGAGAAGATGGCGTCGGAGGAGGACTCGACGATGGCGGACAACACGCCGATCTTCTCGTTGGCGATCTTCTGCTCGGTGATGTCCCGGTTCGACACCCGCCTCCCCTTGAACTCGTGCCCCTCGAAGATCGGGGCGCAGTGGTGCTGGATCCAGCGCACCTCTTTGTCCCGGGTGATGATCTTGAACTCCAGCCGGTCCGAATCGGGACTGTCGGCTGAGATGTGACCGCTGATGTGCTCACAGAAGACGTCAGCATGGTCGGGGTGTACTATCCTGCGCACCAGCTCTGGATCCCTCATGAACTGGTCACTGCTGTAGCCGGTGATTTTGAGGCAGGAGGGGGAGACGTACTGCATGTTGCCATCGACGTCGATCCAGTAGTCCCAGTCCAGCGTCCAGTCGCAAACGGTGCGCAGTTTCTTCTCGCTCGCTTCCAGCTCCCGCCGGTACGCCCACTGCCTGTGTGCGCTGCGGGTCATGCCGATGCTCCCCAAAAGCCAGACCACCAGGTACCCGGAGACGATCTTCAGGTCCGCCTTCCTTTCCACCTCATAGCGGTGGGAGAGCGGAACCGCCACGGCGATCCCACCCCGCACGTCCCCCTTTCGGTAGCCCTGCTCGGCATGGCATTTGAGGCAGGCGTCTTCGGTGACGAAGGCGGCGATGAACCGCAGGTACGGCTCCCCGTTGAGGGTAGTCACCTCGGAACGTTCCGAATACTGGTGACCTTCGAATCCCTGCAGGCTTTGGCGCTCCCACTCATCGGGAGCGTTGGCAGGGTTGAGGGGCTTCAAGCTGGTTATGGTGGCGACCACGGGAGTAGGCGAGCTGGTCTTGAACGACTCGAAGACCATCCGGGTCAGGTAGGCGGGGTTCACCAGGGTGTAACGCTTCCCGTCCGTGGAGACGATGTCCCGGTCGGCAAGCTGGAGATAGGGACTGGGAGCGATCCTGTCCGTGGACACGTACACGCCGCCGACCTTGGCGATCCAGAGCCGGTAGTACATGTTGAAGCGGAAGTAGTCCTTGGCCTCGCTCTCAGCATCGCGCAGCGTATCGGTGTGGTAGGAATACAGTGTGAAACCGGCGAGCAGGAAGATAAGGGCAGTCCAGCAGAGCACCGACCTGATACCGTATTTGCCGTTCGCACTGCGCGTGTCACTGCTTGACATGCAGTCCTCCATCCTGGTCTCGTATCAACACCAGCTGGCATCAGAGTCATCATTTAAACATTTCGTGCGTCCGGAGAGGGGAGAGGAGACGTATTAAAGAATATTACCCATTTTCAGATGAGCAAAAACTTAAATAGCCGCTAAACAACGATGATTTTTACTATATACTTTTCCCATCTTTTCCCGAGCAGCCGGTCCAGCCCACTTTGTCTTCCGCAACCCAGTCTCGAACTTCGCAGCGCGGAGCTCTCCCATGATGTTTTTTGCTAGAACATTGATGGCATTTCCGCAGATGGTCCTCGTGCTGCTGGCGTTTTTTTGCGCTTCCCCGGCTCATGCCGCCCAAGGGACGGACGCGGCCGTCAAGGTTGTGGTGAACCACGACTACCCCCCCTTCTCCTTTTACGACAGTTCCGGATCCCTGCAGGGGATCGTGGTGGATATGTGGCGGCTCTGGGAGCGGAAAACCGGACTGAAGGCGGAACTGCACGCGATGGATTGGGCCGAGGCCCAACGTCGTACCGAGGCCGGCGAATTCCAGGTCATCGATTCCATCTTTTACAGCGAAACCAGGGCCAAAAAGTACGAGTTTTCTCCCCCCTACTACAAGGTGGAGGTCCCCGCCTTTTTCAACGGCGAGGTTTCCGGTCTCAACAGCCCCAAATCCCTGAAAGGTTTCGTAGTGGCGGTGATGGCGGGCGACTCGGTCATCGAAGTGCTCAAACAGCACCAGGTAACCCATCTGGCGGCATATCCCACCTACCATTCCATCATCGAGGCGGCCCGGCAGGGTAAGGTGGTGGTCTTCGCCGCCGACAAGCCTCCGGCGCTCTACTATCTCTACCAGAGCGGTCTATTCAGGAAGTTCAAGCAGACCCGGCCGCTTGCCGTGGGCGAGTTGCACCGGGCCTACCCCAAGGGCGAAGCCCCCCTGATGGCGAAGGTGGAGCAGGGCTTCTCCCGCATCTCGGCCGGCGAAATGGGGGAGATCCAGCGTAAGTGGTTGGGGTCGGCGCCGCTGGAGGAGAAAACGCCCAGGTACCTGGCGCCGGTGGCTGGAGGGGTCGCCCTGGCGCTGCTTCTGTTGGCGGCCTGGAACCTGGCGCTCCGCAAGCGGGTCGCGCAGAGGACGGCCGAACTGCGCAAGGAGATCGAGACCAGCAACCAAAGGGCCGAAGAGCTCCAGCTGAGCGAGCGAAGCTTCCGCGCCGTCTATGACTCGGTCAGCGAAGGGATCGTCATCTACGACCTGGAGAGCGGCGGCATCCTCGATATCAATCAGACCATGTGCGAGATGTTCGGCTTCGGCCGGGGCGCCCCCTGCAGTATCGCCCCGGCTGCACTGAGCTGCGGTGTCCCCCCCTACACCAGCCAGGAGATGGAGAACCGGTTGCGCGAAGCCGGCGAAGGGGTGCCGCAGCGCTTCGAATGGCAGAGCAGGGATCGAAACGGCCAACCGTTATGGACCGACATCCACATAAGCAAGGGACAGGTCCGGGAAAGGGAGGTGCTGCTGATCACCCTGCGCGACATCTCGGACCGGAAGCTTGGAGAAGAGGCGTTGTCGAGATCGGAGCAGAAGTTCCGGGAAATAGTGGAAAGCGCACCGGTGGGGATCTTCCAGTCCACCACCCAAGGGCGCTTTTTCAGTGTCAACCCGGCGCTGGCGACCATGTTCCACTTCGTCTCCACTGAAGAAATGGTAGGATCGGTCACCGATATTGCCGAGCAGCTC
Source organism: Geomonas sp. (assembly GCF_035254065.1). Lineage (GTDB taxonomy): Bacteria > Desulfobacterota > Desulfuromonadia > Geobacterales > Geobacteraceae > Geomonas. Next base: position 8,172 of record NZ_DATFBA010000179.1, on the reverse strand, counting down.
TTCGTTCACCCGGAACAGCGCAGGGTGTTGGTGAAAAGGGTGCTGACCCGCGACGGCTTCGTGCAGGAGGAGGTCGACTATCGGCGCAAAGATGGCGGGATCTTCACCGCCAACCTCTACCAGCGGGCCGTCCGCAACAAGGAAGGGGTCGTCCAGTACCTGGAGGGGTTCGTCGAGGACGTCACGGAAAGAAAACGCGTGCTGGAGCTGACGCGCACCCTGAACACGGAGCTGGAGGAGCGGGTCCGGGAAAGGACCGCCGAACTGGAGCGGACCAACGAGGCGCTGCAGCAGGAGGTGGAGAGCCGCAGAAGGGATCAGCAGGAGATCTCCTGCCTGAACCAGGGACTGATGCTGCAGCGGACCGCCCTGGAAGCGGCCTACCGGGAGCTGGAGGCATTCAGCTACTCGGTCTCCCATGACCTCCGGGCACCGCTGCGCCATATCCACGCCTTCAGCGAGCTGTTGATCCAGGAGTACGGATCGGAGTTCCGGCAAGAGGCGGTCATCTACCTGGAGACCATCAGCAAGTCCGCCGTCAAGATGCAGGAACTCATCGACGGGCTGCTGTCGCTTTCCCGGGTGAGCCGTGGCGAGTTGAAGACGGCGCCCGTGGATCTCAGCGTCTACGCACGGGAGATCGCCCAGGAACTGGTGCGTTCCGATCCGCGACGCAAGGTGAGCTTCGAGATCGCCGAGAGCGCGCCGGCTTCGGCTGACCAAGTGCTGATCCGGTCGGTGCTGGAGAACCTGCTGGGCAACGCATGGAAGTACAGCGCCAAGAAGGAGAGTGCCACCATCGAGTTCGGCTACCTCCACCAGGACGAGGGAGAGCCGGTCTACTACGTGCGCGACGACGGGGCCGGCTTCGACATGGCCTACGCGGACAAGCTCTTTGGCGTCTTCCAGCGCATGCACTCCTCGGAGCATTTCGAGGGATGCGGCGTCGGCCTGGCCACGGTGCAGCGCATCGTCATCCGCCACGGCGGCAGAATCTGGGCCGAGGCGGAGGTAAACAAGGGAGCGACCTTCTACTTCACCCTCTCGCAAGCCCCCCCGCCATGCTGGGACAGCAGCGGCTCTGCCGACCAAGAAGTGACGCTGACTGATGCATAGGTCCGAAAACGGCTAGTCTTTACCTTCTCCATCGTATAAGAATGGAGATGAGGTAAAGGAGATGACCAGCAAAGCAAAAGAAAACCTGCCGCTTGACCACGATGCCTGCTACGCCGCCATGCAGTCCCACGACGCCCGCTTCGACGGCCGCTTCTTTTGCGGCGTTTCGTCCACCGGCATCTACTGCCGTCCTGTCTGCCGGGTGAAGGGTCCCAAAAAGCAGAACTGCACCTTCTTCCCCAGCGCCGCCGCTGCCGAGGCTGCCGGCTTCCGTCCGTGCCTCAGGTGCCGGCCTGAGCTGGCTCCCGGCCTCGCCCCCGCCGACGCCGTCACCCGCCTGGCGAGAAACGCGGTGCGCCGGATGGAGGAGGACGGCCTAAGCGATACCACCATTTCCGAATTGGGAAGCGCGCTCGGCATCTCGGACCGGCATCTGCGTCGCGTCTTTGCGGCGGAGTACGGCGTCTCTCCCGTTCAGTACCTGCAGACCCGGCGGCTGTTGCTGGCGAAGAGCCTACTTGCCGACACCAGGTTGTCGATCACCGAGGTGGCCATGAGCGCCGGGTTCGGCAGCATCCGGCGCTTCAACGACCTGTTCAGCAGGAGGTACCGGCTGGCGCCGAGCAGGCTCAGGCTTAAAGGAGAAGCGCCTGACATAGACGGCGACACCATCACCCTCTTCCTTGGCTATCGCCCTCCCTATGCCTGGAAAGAAATTCTCTCCTTCCTTGCCGACCGCGCCCTTCCCGGAGTAGAATGCGCCACTGCCGATGCCTACCGGCGCACCGTGTCCCTCCGCAAGGGTGAAAAGTTTTTTGATGGATGGATCTCGGTCTCCAACGCTCCCAAGCGAAACGCGCTCTCAGTGATGGTGTCCGCCTCCTTGCTCCCGGTCCTCCCCCAGCTGCTTGGACGGGTACGGCAACTGTTCGACCTGGACTGTGACCCGCTCGCGGTGCAGGAAACGCTTGCTAGCCTGAAGACGATTTCGCCGATCCTCCCGGTGCCGGGGATGCGGCTGCCGGGGTCCTTCGATCCCTTCGAGAGTTGCACCCGCGCCATCCTGGGGCAGCAGGTGACGGTCAAGGCGGCACGGACGCTCGCTGCCCGGGTCGCGGCGGCGCTGGGCGACAAGGTCGCCACCCCCTACCCGGATTTGACCTCCACCTTCCCGCTTCCGGAGCGGATCCTGGCGCTGGAACCGCCGGTGGAGGACCGGCTGGGACCACTGGGGATCACCGGAGCGCGCTCCCGCTCGATCCTGGCACTGGCGAAGGCCCTGGTGACAGGGGAGATCGCCCTCACCTCCCCCACCGATCCGCAGCTGGAGATGGCGAAGCTGCTCAAGCTGCCGGGGTTCGGGGAGTGGACGGTGCAGTACGTGGCGATGCGGGTACTGGGCTGGCCCGACGTCTTGTTGACCGGGGATTACGGTGTGAAGAAGGCGCTATCTGAGTTGCCGCGTGACGAGGCGCTGAAACTGGCCGAGGAGTGGAGTCCATGGCGGTCGTATGCGACGGTATCGCTGTGGCACGCAGTGGCAAACGGCGATAAGAAATGAGGCGGTCCTCTCTCGACTCTCGACGTAAGATTCCGGTCGAGGTCCGACGCTCCTCCTCCCGAGGGGGGGAGGCTGGGAGGGGGCAGCACTGGCGGCGCAGGAGTGAAGCCTCACCAGCGATTGCAGCTTCAGTTCCCCCTCCCTGGCCCTCCCCCTCCGGGAGAGGGGAAGTTGGCGGGAGTCGAAGAGATAAGAGGGGTGAGTGAAGAAGATGATGATACAAGGTGACCAAAAGGGACGAACCATGATCTATAAATGCACGATTGAAACACCGCTGGGGCCGATGACGGCTGCGGCTGAGGATGAAGTGCTTGTCGGACTCTGGTTCGACGGCCAAAAATACTTCCCGGCCGGGTCGGACGGGTGGAGTGAGGCTCCTGATCTCCCCGTCTTTGCAGCGCTACGCAAACAGCTTCAGGACTACTTCGCTGGGACTCCGAGCCCCATCCTCACCCACCTTCGCCCGAAGGCTACGGCGGGCAAGCTCCTGTCCCTCCCGTTGAAGGGGAGTGAAGGCCAGGGGGACGGTTCCGGTGTCGAGCTTAGCCTCGCACCGAAGGGGACTGAGTTCCAAAAGGCGGTCTGGGAGGCGTTATCGAGGATTCCTTTCGGCAAGACAGTGACCTATGGTGACATCGCGCGCGAGATAGCCGCTACCAGGGGACTGACTTCCATGTCGGCCCAGGCGGTGGGAAGCGCAGTGGGACACAATCCCATCTCCATCCTCATCCCCTGCCACCGCGTGGTCGGCTGCAACGGCAAGCTCACCGGCTATGCCGGCGGCCTCGACAGGAAAGAAGCGTTACTAAGGCTGGAAGCAAGCACCCTCCCAGACTGACCACCCCACCTCAATCCAACGACTTCTGGAAGCGAAGCACGCTGATAGTGAGCAGCAGGACGGCGAGGAGAGCCATGGCGGCCAGGTCCGGCCAGAGGATGTCCAGGCCGGTCCCCTTCAGGAAAACGCTCCGCAGGAAGGTCTGGTAATAGCGCGAGGGGTTGAGGTAGGTAAGCCACTGCAGCACTTCCGGCATGCTGGCGATCGGTGAGGCGAAGCCGGAGAAGATCAGCGACGGCATGATGAAGAAGAAGGCGGTCACCATCGCCTGCTGCTGAGTGCCGGAAATGGTGGAGATGAACAGCCCCACCCCCAGCATGCAGAGCAGGAAGAGCATGGTCCCCAGCGCAAGCACCAGGATGCTCCCCTTGAGCGGCACATGGAACCAGAGGGTGCCGAACACGGTCACCAGCGCCGCGTCGAGCAGCCCGATCAGGAAAAAGGGGAGCGTTTTCCCCATGATGAATTCCACCCGGCGGATCGGCGTCACCATGATCTGCTCCAAGGTGCCGATCTCCCGTTCGCGCACCACCGCGAAGGCGGTCAGGTTGACCACGATCACCAGCATCAGGTTGCCGATCACACCGGGCACGAAGAACCAGCGGCTGGAGAGGTCGGGATTGTACCAGGGGCGCCGGTCAAGGACGATGGTAGGCAGACGGGAGGCCTGCAACGGGTTGTTGCGATCGATCCGCTCGTTGAGGTACTCCCGCGAGAAGGCCGCGGTCACTTCGCTCACATAGCCAAGCCCCACCAGTGCCGTGTTGGAGTTGCTCGCGTCCACGATCACCTGCAGCGGCGCGGGCTGGGCCTTGCGCAAAAGCCGGGTGAAACCGGCATCGATCCGGATCACCAGGTCGACGCTCCCCTTGTCCATCGCCTCCGCCACCTCCTGCCCGTTTCGCAACCGTTTCTCCACCTGGAAATAGCGACTGCCCGCGAAGCGGGAGATCAGATCCCTGCTCACTTGGGTCTGATCGTAATCGAGGATCGCGGTGGGGACGTGGTGGATATCGAGCGAGGCGGCATAGCCGAAGACGAGCATCTGGATAATTGGCGGTCCGAAGATGACGAACCGGGTCCGCTTGTCGCGGAAAACCTGGATCAGCTCCTTGATCAGCATCTGGCGCAGCCGTCCGAACATGGAGCCTCCTCAAAGCCTCTTCTTGAAGATGCGGGTGGCGATCAGCACCAGCAGCAGGGAGAAAAAGGCGAGTGCTGCCAGATCGGGAAGCAGTATCCAGACGGCCGACCCTTTCAGGAACACGTTTCTCACCAGCCTCATGAAATACAGCGCCGGGAAGATATGGGCAATGACCCGGACCGCAACCGGCATCTGGTCGAGCGGAAAGATGAAGCCGGAAAGGAGAAAGGCCGGTAAAAAGGTGGCAAGCAGAGAGATCTGGCTGGCGGCCAGCTGAGATTTGGCCACCACCGAAAAGAAGTAGCCGATGGAAAGGACCGCCATCAGGAAGAGGCTGGCACTCAGGAAAAACACCGTCCACGACCCGCGAAACGGGACCCCGAACCACCACACCCCCATAGCCGCGCACAGCACCGTGTCGAGCATGCCGATCAGGAAATAGGGCACCAGCTTGCCGAGCATCACCTCCAGCGCCGTTACCGGCGTCGAGATCAGCTGCTCCATGGTGCCGCGCTCCCATTCCCGGGCGATGGTGAGCGCGGTGAGGAAGGTGCCGATCACCGCCATGACCACGACCACCACCCCCGGCACGATGTTGTCCATGCTCTCCAGGTTTTCGTTGAACCAGGTGCGGGCCTCGACGGTGATCGGCTGGTTCTGCTTTTCCAGCCCCCGGCGGTAGAGCCAGTCGAGCTGGACCTTTTGAGAGTAGGACTGGATGACGGCCTGGCTGTAGCTGATGGCGAGGTTGGCGCTGTTCGCGTCGGTGGCATCCACGATGGCCTGGATGCTGACCCGTCCGCCCCGGGCGATCCGCTTGGAGAAGTCCCAGGGGATGACGATCCCGAGTTGGCAGCGCTCCGAGTCGATCGCCCTCACCAACTCAGGATAATTGTCGACGCTTCTCACCACCCGGAAGTACTGCGAGGCCTGGAAGCGCTTGAGGAGGTCCTGGCTTTGCTGGCTCCCCTCCCGGTCGAGGACGTAAACCGGCAGGTCCTTGGCATCCAGGCTGATCCCGTACCCGTAGGCGAGCATCATCATGATAGGCATCAGGACGATGACCGCCACGCTCCTGGGATCGCGGATGATCTGCAGGAACTCCTTGATGGCTAATGCCTGGAGCCGGTACCATTTCATCGCAGTGCTCCGTCCTCAACCCATCCTCACCCGCCTTCGCACAAGCTCCGGCGGGCAAGCTCCTGCCCCTCCCCTTGAAGGGGAGGCAACGTACAATAGATGTTTTCAGAGTGACGCCCCGCCATCAGGTCCCCCCCTTGATAAAGGGGGGACAGGGGGGATTTGCTTTGGACCGTTCAACGCCCCGCGGCGCCCGCATCTCTCCCCCCCCTTCAAGCGGAGGGGCGGGGTGAGGATGGGGTAGTAAGCGACACGAAAACATCCTCCAAGCTCGGCCGGATCTGCTCCATCTTGGAGACAGAGACGCCGTGCTCCTTGAGATACGAGCCAACCCTCGGCATCGCCTCCTGCGCGCTGGTAACCACCAGATGAAGCGAGTTTCCAAAGATGGCGGCGTCCAGCACCTCCGTGGATTCGTGCAGGATGGCAAGGGCCTTTCCCACCTCGTCGCACACGACCAGCAGCAATTCCCCCTTCATGGCATTCTGCTTCAGTTCCGCCGGTGATCCGGAGGCGACGATGCGCCCCTGGTAAATCAGCACCAGGCGATGGCAGTATTCTGCCTCGTCCATGTAGTGAGTGGTGACGAAGACGGTGACTCCTTCCGATGCAAGGTGCTGGATCAGTCCCCAGAAGTCGCGACGGGAAATGGGATCGACCCCGGAAGTCGGCTCGTCCAGGAAAAGGATGGGAGGCCGGTGCAGCATGGCGCAACCGAGAGCCAGCCGCTGTTTCCAACCGGTGGGAAGTGTGCCCGTCAGCGTCTGCTCCCGCCCTTTAAGCCCCGCCATCTCCACCGCCCAGGCGGCGCGCTCGCCGAGTTCATTTTCGGGAACACTGTACATGCCGCCGAAGAAGCGGATGTTTTCGATGACCTTGAGGTCGTTGTAGAGGGAGAACTTCTGAGACATGTAGCCGATTTTCTGGCGGACCTCTTCCGGGCTGGTCACCACGTCCAGTCCGGCAACCTGCGCCTCTCCCGAGGTCGGCCTCAGCAGCCCACAGAGCGTCCTGATCACCGTCGATTTGCCGGCTCCGTTGGGCCCGAGAAAGCCGAAGATCTCACCGGCATGGGCCTGGAAGCTGATCTGGTCGACGGCCGTAAAGTCGCCGAACCGCTTCACCAGGTTGTTGACCATGACCGTGACTTCTCCGGTACTCACTGTGCCCCCCATGTCAGTATTAATTCCGCCTGCTGTTCGTGCGCCCATCGAACGCCCATCAAACTCCATCAAGCACCCCCTCGCCCTCCGGGAGTGTATGGCCGGGGTGAGGGAAGCCCGCGCCAGCAGACATTCTCGATCGTTGAGACCTCCCTCACCCGCCCTTCGGGCACCCTCTCCCGGAGGGCGAGGGGTGATGGCGAGGGTCATCATCGGCCTTCCTTTTTCTTTTCCTCTTCCACCGCCGCCACGAACAGGTCCTCCACGGTGGGGGTAACCTCCTCGATGCTGTCGAAGGGCGCCGCGGCGTCGGTCAGTCGCTTCCTCAGTTCCTCGACCCGGCGTTGCGCGTCCTCGACCACCAGGTGCAGGCCGTCCCCCACCAGCACCACGGTCTTGATCCCCTCCGCGCCCGCGAGCGCCTGCTGTACGCGCTCGGGCTGAGCGGAGACCACTGCCAGCACCGCGCCCTGCAAGTTCTTCTTCAGTTCAGCCGGGGTATCGCAGAAAAGGAGCCGCCCCTCGTGCAAGAGCGCCACCCGGTGGCAGCGCTCGGCCTCGTCGAGGTAGGCTGTGGAGGTGAGGATGGCGACCCCCTGGCCGACGAGGTCGTAAAGGAGGCGCCAGAAGTCCCGGCGCGACACCGGGTCGACCCCGTTGGTCGGCTCGTCGAGGAGGATCACCTTCGGAGTGTGGATGAGAGCACAAACGAGCCCGAGCTTCTGTTTCATCCCGCCGGAAAGCTGCCCGGCACGCCGGTCGCCGAAAGGACCCAGCCCCGCAGCCTTCAGCAGTTCGGGAGCACGATTGATTCTATCCTGCTTGGAGATTCCGAAGACTTCGGCGTAGAAGCGGATGTTCTCGTTGACCGTCAGCTCCTCGTAGAGGCCGAAACGCTGTGGCATGTAACTGATGAGCGGCTTGGCTGCTTCCGGGTCGGCCACGATGTCGAATCCGGCCACCTTGGCGCTTCCGGAATCGGGAGGCAGCACCCCTGCGAGCATGCGGAGCGTGGTGGTCTTGCCCGCCCCATCCGGCCCGACCAAGCCGAAGATCTCCCCCTGGTTGACCTCGAAGCTGAGGCCGTCAACAGCAACCACACCGGGGAATTGTTTCCTCAGACCGCGCGCTTCTATGGCAGGTTCAGGTGGGGGCATGTTACCTCAACGGGATGGTCGCATCCGCCGGCATACCCGGCTTCAACTCGCGG
>NZ_DATFBA010000178.1:0-8541 GCF_035254065.1 Geomonas sp. | reverse complement strand
GAATGGCTTTGTCTTGTCAAGGGTGGAATCGGCCTTGCCGCGATCAGCGGGAACTCCTTTTATCCTTCCACCGGGCGGGGCGGTGAGGCGTCATGACTGGCTGTTGCCGCAAATAAGGGAGCGTTGGGAGCATTTGCGGTGGGTTTGGAGTCTGGGTGTTTGGTGGGGGGTGACGGAGGCGCCTTCCTTCGGCAAGCGAGGGCTTGGCATGATCACTGCTTTGATATTGGTTAAAGTTAATAAAAATAACAGGAGGAAACACCATGAAAAGACTGCTCTCCGTCGTTGTTAGCGCTCTCAGTCTGCTTGCCTTCGCCGGGCTCTCCTTTGCCCAGCAGCCATCCAACGGTACCGAGTCCCAGCCGGCGACCGGCAGCCAGCCCGGCATGAATGCCGACACCGGCACCAAGGCGGAGAAGAAGTCCACCAAGAAGAAGAAAGCAAAGAAAGCCAAGGCGCCCAAGAAACATCACGGTACCACTGCTACCGGCACCACCGGTCCCGAGGGGACCACGGGAGCCCCCAGCGGTGCGGGGACCGGCGGCACCATGGGAACCCCCAGCGGAGCAGGCACTGGCGGGACCACCGGTACCCCCGGCACCCCGGGGCACTAAAGGTTCGGCACATCCTGTCCAAAGCCGCGCAAAGTGCCCATTTCGGCAGCTTTAATGGTTGCATGGCTCAAGGGTAGGTGCTATAAATGTTGGGCCGATAGCGGAGCAACGCTGTCGGGCCAACCCCTTCAATCCGGTGCAACTCCCTCGCAGTGATGAGCAGGAATCCGGTCGCCGATCGAGATGGCGACCCTTCATTCACCGAGTTGGAATCCCCTGCACCCGAGGGTTTAGTCGGAAGGCTAGACCCTCCTTTCATTTTGATGACTGATAAGGAGAATCCCCCATGAGTCCAATACTGGTTACCGGCGGGGCTGGATATATCGGAAGTCACGTGGTGAGGCAGCTTTCCGAGGCCGGACACGAGGTGGTGGTCTACGACAACCTCTCCACCGGATCCGCCGACGCCCTCATTCACGGTGAGCGGCTGGTGGTGGCTGACCTGGCCGACACCGCCAAGCTGAACGCAGTGATCCGGGAGACCGGCTGCAAATCGGTTCTGCACTTCGCCGCCTTCATCGTCGCTCCCGAATCGGTCAGCCTCCCCTTCAAGTACTACTCCAACAACACCAAGAACACCCTGGGCCTTTTGCAGGCCTGCGTGGAGAATGGTGTCGAGCGCTTCATCTTCTCCAGTACTGCCGCGGTCTACGGCATCCCGGAAGGGGGCACCGCTTCGGAGACCACCCCCACCGTTCCCATCAACCCCTACGGCACCTCCAAGCTGATGAGCGAATGGATGCTGCGCGATGCCGGCTTAGCCCACGGCCTCAACTACGTCGCCCTGCGCTACTTCAACGTGGCCGGGGCCGACCCGCAGGCGAGGATGGGGCAGCGTACCCCGGATGCCACGCACCTGATCAAGGTATCCTGCCAGGCCGCCCTCGGCATGCGTCCGGGGGTCTCCATCTTCGGCACCGACTACCCGACCCCGGACGGCACCGGTATCCGTGACTACATCCATATCGAGGACCTGGCCTCCGCGCACCTCTACGCGCTCGACTACCTGAAAAAGGGGGGCGAGTCGACCGTCATCAACGTCGGCTACGGCCAGGGAAGCAGCGTTCGCGAGGTGATCGAGGTGGTGAAGAAGGTGAGCGGCGTCGACTTCGCCGTCACCGAGGCGCCGCGCCGCCCGGGCGACCCTGCCAACCTGGTGGCGGTAGCCGAGCGCATCCGCGGCGTGCTCGGCTGGGTCCCCCGCTACAACGATCTGACCACCATCGTCTCCGACGCCTGGCGTTGGGAGAAGAAGCTTTTCGAGAAAAAATAGCGCAAGGAAATCAGGAGGGCGCAGTGATCAGGAGCATGACAGGATACGGCAAGGGGGAGGCGGCCTACGGCGGTGGCAGGATCACCGTGGAGGTCCGCTGCGTGAATCACCGCTACGGCGAGATCACCGTGAAGCTTCCCCGCGCCCTGATGCAGTTCGAAAACGAGATCAAGAAGCGGACCGCGGAGCTCTTGGTGCGCGGCAAGATCGATGTCTTCATCCAGGTGGAAGGGGGGATCACGCTCGGCATGCCGACCGCCAACCTCCCCTTGGCGCGCGGCTACCACCGGGCCTTGAACAGCATCCGCGAGGCGCTGGGCATCGGTGAGGAGGTGAGCATCGGCCTGATCGCCTCCCAGCGGGACGTGATCACGGTAGCGGCGGAGACCGAGGTCGCCCTTGAGGAGATCCCGGAGGAGCTGATCTCGGCGCTCTCCGACGCGCTCAACAAGGTCGACGAGATGCGGCGCTTCGAGGGGGAATCCCTTTTGGCCGATTTTGTGAAGCGGCGCGAGCTCCTGAAGCAGCTGATCGCCCAGGTGGCGGAGCGCGCACCCTCGGTGGTCGCCGAGTACGCAGCCCGGCTCAAGGAGCGCATCGGTCAGCTCTGCTCGGAGAGCGGTCTCCCCGAGGAGCGGCTCGCCCTGGAGGTGGCCGTTCTGGCGGACAAGTGTGACATCACCGAGGAGCTGGTCCGTCTGGAAAGCCACCTGCGGCAGTTCGACGAGACCCTGGAAAAAAGCGAACCGGTGGGGCGCAAGCTCGATTTTCTGCTGCAGGAGATCAACCGCGAGGTCAACACCATCGGTTCCAAGGCAAACGACGCCAAAATCGCCGCCTCCGTGGTGGAATTGAAGGCCGAGCTGGAAAAAATTCGTGAGCAGGTGCAGAACATAGAGTAAGGCTTCCGAAAACGGAGCCGCAGGTGGAGAAAAAGCAAGTGAACAGCACGAAACGAGAAGGTGTACTTTACGTAATTTCGGCCCCTTCCGGCGCCGGTAAGACTACGCTATGCAAGGAAATAATTGACATTTTCCCGAACTTACGGCATTCTGTCAGCTACACGACTCGCACCCCGCGTAACGGAGAGGTGCATGGGCGTGATTATTTTTTTGTGGGGAAGGAAGAATTTTCCCGCATGGTCGAGGCGGGGGAGTTCGCCGAGTGGGCCGAGGTCCACGGCAACTTCTACGGCACCTCGCTGGCGGTCCTGAAGGAATGCCGCTCGCAGGGGATCGACCTCATCCTTGATATCGACTGCCAGGGGGCGAGTCAACTCAAGAGCCGTTTCGAAGGGGGCGTCTACATCTTCGTGCTCCCCCCCAGCATCGCCGAGCTCCGGCGCCGGCTGGACAACCGCTCCTCCGATTCCCAGGAAGTCATCGAGCGCAGGATCAAAAACGCTTCGGGCGAGATCAAGGAAGCGCGCTGGTACGACTACATCATCGTCAACGACAAGTTCGAAGTGGCGGTCGAGCAGTTGAAGAGTGTGCTGATCGCCGAGCAGTGCCGGGCCTTCCGGCTCCTGGGATCGCTCTCCTCCACTTTCGAGTTCTAACAACGTAAAAATTTCATTTTTTATAAGGAGCATGATATGGCCAGGGTAACCGTAGAAGATTGTCTCGAGAAGGTGGACAACCGCTTCCTCCTCGTGATGCTCGCCTCCAAGCGCGTGAAGCAGCTCTTCAAGGGCGCGAAGCCGCTCATCGACAACAGGGCCGCCAACAAGAACGTGGTCGTTTCGCTGAGGGAGATCGCCGCCGGCAAGATCGGCTGCGAACTCGGCAAAAAAGGACGTTGATCTAAAAGGAGGGGAGCTGCGCGCGGCTCCCTTTTTTGACGCTTGGCTGAGGCCAGCGGCAAAGGGGATTGCCCCCGGACCGTTGGCCTCTTCTTGTTTCGCAACGAACGGGCGCGATGATACGACTCAACGACATACTCGAAAAAGTTTCCGCTTACAACCCGGGGTGCGATCTGGACCTGCTCAGGAAGGCCTACGTCTTCTGCGCCAAGGTGCATCAGGGACAGACGCGTCTTTCCGGTGAGCCGTACCTGGTGCATCCCATGGAGGTGGCCGGCATCCTGGCCGACCTGCGCCTGGACCTGGCCGCGGTGGTCACCGGTCTTTTGCACGACACGGTCGAGGATACCCTGACCACCCATGAGGAACTGGAGGAGCTGTTCGGGGCCGAGGTGGCGAGGCTGGTGGATGGCGTCACCAAGATCGGCAAGATCCACTTCAAGACCAAGGAAGAGAGCCAGGCCGAGAACTTCCGCAAGATGCTCCTGGCCATGGCCAACGACATCCGGGTCATCCTGGTGAAGCTCGCCGACCGGCTGCACAACATGCGGACCCTGCAGTACCAGCCGGAGGCGAAGCAGCGCACCATCGCCAAGGAGACCCTGGACATCTACGCGCCGATCGCCAACCGGCTCGGCATCTCCTGGGTCAAGGGTGAGCTCGAAGACCTCTCCTTCCGCTACCTGGAGCCGCAGCTCTACTACGATCTCGCCTCCAAGGTCGCCAAGAAGAAGCAGGAGCGGGAGTCCTACGTCACCACCGTGAAGGACATCATCAAGCGGCAGCTCGAGGAGCACGGCATCAAGGGGGACGTCTCCGGGCGCTCCAAGCACCTCTACTCGATCTGGCGCAAGATGGAAAGCCGCAACGTCAACATCGACGAGATCTACGACCTGATCGCCATCAGGGTGTCGGTGGACGACATCCGCGAATGCTACGAGGTGCTGGGGATCATCCACTCCACCTGGAAGCCGATCCCGGGACGCTTCAAAGATTACATCGCCATGCCCAAGGGGAACATGTACCAGTCGCTGCATACCACGGTGATCGGTCCCCTGGGGGAGCGGATGGAGGTCCAGATCAGGACCTTCGAGATGCACCGGGTGGCAGAGTCCGGCATCGCCGCGCACTGGAGCTACAAGGAAGGGAAGGGGTACGACGAGAAGGAGGCCAAGCGCTTCACCTGGATCCGTCAGCTCCTCGAATGGCAGCAGGAACTGGACGACTCCAAGGAGTTCATGGACACCGTCCGGGTCGAGCTCTTCCCGGAGGACGTCTTCATCTTCACCCCCAAGGGTGACGTGAAGGGGTTCCCGAAGGGGTCGACCCCCATCGACTTCGCCTACAGCGTGCACACCGACGTGGGGCACCGCTGCGTGGGCGCCAAGGTGAACGGCAAGCTGGTCCCGCTCAAGTACGAGATGAAGACCGGCGACATCATCGAGGTGATCACCTCCCCGCACCACACCCCCTCCAAGGACTGGCTGAAGCTGGTCAAGACCTCGCGTGCGCGCAACAAGATCCGCGCCTGGGTGAAGACCGAGGAGCGGATCAAGAGCATTTCGCTTGGCCGCGAGATCTGCGAGAAGGATTTCCGGCGCTACTCGCAGAACTTCGGCAAGTTCCAGAAGAGCGGTGAGCTGAAGAAGGTGGCGCACGAGTTCAGCTTCCAGACCGAAGACGACCTGATGGCGGCGGTGGGCTACGGCAAGCTCTCCGCGCACCAGATCCTCTCCAAGCTGATCCCCACCGAGAAGCTGGAGGCGGCCCAGGAGCGCAAAGAGACCCGCATCGGCAAGGTGATCGACCGGCTGAAGGGGAAATCGTCCAGCGCCATCGAGATCAGCGGCGTCGAGGACGTGCTGGTCCGCTTTGGCAAGTGCTGCAACCCGCTGCCCGGCGACGAGATCATCGGCTTCATCACCCGCGGGCGCGGCGTCACCGTGCACACCGCGGACTGCCCGTTCGGCCTCTCGCTGGAGCCCGAGCGGCGGGTGGACGTTGCCTGGAGCCGGGGGAAGAAGAGCGCGCTGCCGGTCAGGATCCGGGTGGTCTGCAACGACGAAAAGGGGATACTCGCCAATATCGCCACCGCCATCACCAACTGCGAGGCGAACATCTCCAGCGCCTCCATCCAGTCCACGCTCGACAAGAAGGGGGAGAACCTCTTCGAGGTCGACGTCACCGACCTGGACCACCTTAAGAAGGTGTTCGCCTCGATCATGAAGGTGCGCGGCGTCTTGAAGGTGGAGAGGCTGAAGAGCTAAAGGCGATGACGCCCTCTGCCGCCTTTCCCCCTCGCCCTACGGGAGAGGGGCAGGGGTGAGGGTAGGTGGCGCAGGCTAGTTGGAGTATGATAGGGAAGAGGGATTTGCGGAGTATTGCGGAGGATCGTATGGAAAAGGAAATCATCGCTACCGAGCAGGCGCCTAAGGCGATCGGGCCGTATTCCCAGGGTGTGAAGGCCGGCGGCTTCCTGTTTCTTTCCGGAGCCATCGCGCTGGATCCTGCTACCGGCGAGATGGTCAAGGGGGGGATCGAGGCCGAGACCGAGCGGGTGATGAAGAACATCGAGGCGCTTTTGACCGCTGCCGGCGTCGGATTCACCGACGTGGTGAAGACGGTCATCTATCTCGCCGACATGGGGGACTTCGCCACCGTGAACGGCATCTACGGGCGCTACTTCAAGGAGAATCCTCCGGCGCGGGTGACCGTGGAGGTGAAGGGATTGCCGCGCAACGCGCTGGTCGAGATCGAGGTGACCGCCTGCTGCGCGTAAGCGCTCCCGGGGGGCTGGATCCGTCAGGTGCCTGTCCCCTTTCAGCGATCAGCAAGCGCGGCAAAAATAAAGCCGCGGGCGCATCGAGCGCCGCGGCTTTAATTACTTGCAGGAAGTTCTTGGTCTAGAGGGCTTTCTGTACGTGCCCGGAGCGGATGCAGCGGGTGCAGACCTTGATGCTCCTGACGGTACCGTTCCTCACGGCCTTGATCTTCTGCAGGTTCGGGCGCCAGATCTTGCTGGTCTTGTTGTTGGCGTGGCTGACGTTATTCCCGAAGCTAGGGCCTTTACCGCATATCTCGCAAATTCTGGACATTTCTTCTACCCTCCGGTGTTTACTGAAGTCGTTATTTATAGCAGATGAGTCGCATTGATGCAAGCAAAATTCTTGCAGCTGCGAAAAGTAATCAGGGTGCCGATCGATGACTGTTTTCAAGGGGCTGTTGTCCCTGCTAGTGCTGCTTTTACTGATAGTTGGCGTTCTCTTCGTCGATTTCGTCTACAAGACCTATTCCCTTAGCCAACATGACCAGCGGGCCGACGCGATCGTGGTCCTCACCGGCGGGCGCGGGCGTGTCGAGGAAGGGATCAGGCTTTTCCAGCAGGGTAAGGGGCGACTGCTCCTTTTGGTGGGGGTGGACCCCTCCGTGAAGAAGCGCGAACTCTACCGTGGGCCACACCCCGAGAACGTCCTTTTGGATAAGGCTTCCCGTAACACGGTGGAGAACGCCATCTACGCCGGCGACCTGATCGCCAAAAACAAGATCACCTCCATCAAGCTGATCACTTCCCGCTACCACATGAAGCGCGCCACCATCATCTTCAGGAACGCGCTCCCCAAGGGTATCCCCATCTACCCGCACCCGGTCGACTCCGCCAACGTGAAGGAGGACTGGTGGTTGCACGGCGGCAGCTTCAAGCTCCTCTTCACTGAGTTCTACAAGTACTGCGGCTTCCGACTCTTCTTCCTGATCGCCCCGGGCGAGCTGCGCCCTATCCAGGGAGTACCCTCCCTCTGAGCTGAGCGCGATCATTCTCCCCCAACCTCTAGGGGAGGGGGTGAGGGACAGGCCCCTCTCCCGAAGGGGGAGGGTTAGGGAGGGGGAGCACCGCTTCATTTCCGGATGTTAGGTTGTTGAATCAGGATAAAGTTGGCCCTCACCCGCCCTTCGGGCACCCTCTCCCCTAAAGGGGCGAGGGGTATGGAAAAGGGATGCCAAGCGGCATCCCTTTTCATTTAAAGACCTGTTTATGCCGCTTACTGCACGCCGCTTACTGCACGGTCAAGGTGACACCGGTTATGGTGGCGCCGTTTTGATCTTTCACGGCCAGATTTTGCACCTGGAGGTCCCTTGCCGCCGCGGCGAAGGGAACGTTGAAGTGCAAGGTGGCGAACTGGCCGTCGGAGATCAGGTTGGTATTGATCACGATCATGCGCAGACGTGGTGCAGCATTCGCCGTGGCGGGAGTGAATCTGGTCGTCGCCAGCACTGAGTTAGCGCTCCCCGCATCGCTTAGCGTGTACTCGCACGATGCCAGCGCACCGTTGCTGGTGTTCACCATGCTGGTGAGGGGGAGGGTGATGGTGAAATCGACCGCTCCCGCCTTTAGCGACCCCAGCCCGGCAAGGGAAAGGGCTGCGGTCATCCTTTTGTACCCCGTCCTGTTGCGCGAGTTGTTGGCCAGGAAGTCGTTTTGCGCTGTCGTCACATCGGTTGCGGGCGCCTCCGACTGCATCATGTGCCCAATGGTATCGGCGAGGGAGAGGTTGCCGGTCATCGACAGCTGGGAAATGCCGGCCAGGGCCAGGACGTATGCCCTCTGCTCCATGGTCGCCCCCTCCAGCGCGGTCTGTGTCGCATCCACCGGCTGCACCTGGAGTACGTCGATGCCGAAGGTGCTGGAGACCTGGTTGTTGGCGTTGGTGATGGCGGTGCCGATGGGGGTGCCACCGGCCGCGGCGGCCACCGCCTGCCGATAGGCGAGCTCCGTCAGCGGAGTCACGGCTATCTTGATGGTGCTGCCGTCCCCCGAGACCATGGACCCTGCCCGCAGCGGTGCCGACGCTGGGATA
>NZ_DATFBA010000177.1:0-4219 GCF_035254065.1 Geomonas sp. | reverse complement strand
GAGAGGCGCGGGAACGGAGACACCAGGGACTTACGCAGCTTTGCGCAGCAGCTCCACGCCGACCGACTTCAACTCATCCACCACCAGGGACGCCACTTTTTCCAGGCCCTCCTGCAGGGCGGGAGAGAGGGTATAGCCGGGATCGAAGGAGGCGGGGATGATGCCGTACAGGGTGAGATCGCGTGGCGACGCGTCGCGCATCTCGCTGATCAGCAGCATCTCCTGCAGGCCGATCTGGTGCGGGGACATCTTGATAGGAAGCTTCTTCAGCTTGATCTCTTCAAGATCGAAACGGAAGATGTCGCCGGGCTCTCCCGCGACGTCAACCACATCGACCATGATGACCTTGTCGGCCTCCTCGATTTTGAAGCTCACCATGATGCCGAGCGTACCGCCATCGTAGAGTTCGACGTTGGGGGGAATTTCGTAGTTCTGCTCGAGGTGTCTGACGAAATGGACGCCGAAACCTTCATCCGAAAGGATCAGGTTGCCGGCGCCGTAGATGAGGACTTGCATGGGTTCTCCCTGGTAATGAATAACGCGAAGGTCCGAACGCTCCCTCCTCCGAAGGGGGGAGGCTGCGAGCGGGAACACTGTCGGCAAATGCCAGCGGCGGTTCCCCCTCCCTACCCCTCCCCCTTCGGGCCTGCGCGCTGGAGCGCTCCGGCCCGCAAGTGGGAGAGGGGACAGTCGGACCACTTCTATCCGTTATTTCTATAGATGCTGTTGTATATCCTGGCCCCCGCCCCTCCCGGCACAGGGAGGGAGGGGATGAAGAGAGGGGCGGGGCAGGAACTGTTACATCACCTTGACTTTGGTGATCTCTTTTCCTTCGGGATCGATGGTGTGCACCGCGCAGGCGATGCAGGGGTCGAAGGAGTGGATGGTCCTCAAGACTTCCAGCGGCTTGTCCGGCTCGGCTACCGGGTTACCGATCAGCGACGCCTCATAGGGACCGAGTGCGCCCTTGTCGTTTCTCGGCGCGGCGTTCCAGGTGGAGGGAACCACCGCCTGGTAGTTCTCGATCTTCTTGTCCTTTATGACGATCCAGTGGGACAGGGTGCCGCGCGGCGCCTCGTGGAAGCCGACCCCGCGGTGCTCGCCGGAGGGGATCTCGGTGTGGTTCGCGTAGGTCTTGTCGCCGGCGGCCAGGTTGTTGATCAGCTTGTCCAGGTTGTCCAGCGAGATGTCGGCCATCAGGTGCGCACGGGCGCCGCGGCAGTAGATGCGCCCCATGGTCGAGTGGATGTCGGAGAGCTTGATCCCCAGCTTGGAGACCGCGCCGTCCACCAGGTTCTTGACCTTGGCGTTGCCGGAGACGTAGGCCGCCATGATCTGGGCCGGCGGGCCGACCTGCACCGGACGTCCGTCCAGGGTCGGGGCCTTGCACCAGGAGTACTTGCCGTTTTCCTTGAAGTCGGTGTAGTCGGGCTTGGTCTCGCCGTCCCAGGGGTGCAGGGTCCCGGAACCCTCGTACCAGGCGTGGGTGACGTTCTCCTTGATGTTCTTGATCAGGTAATCGTCTCGGTGGTCCTTGACGGGGCGCATGCCGGCGATATTGCCGTCGGTCACGATGCCGCCGCTCAGCGCGAACTGGGTCCCCTTGGTGTCCAGCGGGAACTCGGGTACCGCCATGTAGTTGGTGACCCCGGCGCCGTACTTGAACCAGTCCTTGTAGGCGGCCGCGATGGCGAGCAGGTCCGGATAGTAGACCTTCTGCACGAAGTCCCTGGTCTCCTCCATCAGGGTCTTCATGTAGATGAGCCGCTCCATGTTGAGGGTGGCCAGGTTGTCGACGTTGACCGCGGTGGCCACGCCCCCCACCACCAGGTTCTGGATGTGCGGGTTCTTGCCACCCAGGATGGCGGTCGCCTGCGACGCCTTCCTCTGGTAGTCGAGCGCCTTCAGGTAGTGGGTGACCGCCATCAGGTTCACCTCCGGGGAGAGATGCATGGCGGGGTGCCCCCAGTAACCGGAGGAGAAGATGCCCAGCTTGCCGCCGGCCACGAAGGCCTTCAGCTTTTCCTGGGTCGCCTTGAACTCCTTCTCGGAGTTGCCCGGCCAGTCGGAGATGCTCTGGGCGATCTGGGCGGTCTTCTTGGGATCGGCCTTCAGCGCCGAGACGATGTCGACCCAGTCCAGCGCGCACAGGTGGTAGAAGTGGACGATGTGGTCCTGCACCGAGTGCTGCGCGATCATGATGTTCCTGATGTACTGCGCGTTGAGCGGCACCTCCACATTGAGCGCGTTCTCGACCGAGCGGATGGAGGAGATGGCGTGCACGGTGGTGCAGACGCCGCAGAAGCGCTGCACGTAGCTCCAGGCATCCTGCGGGTCGCGCCCCTTGAGGATCACCTCGATCCCGCGCCACATCTGGGCGGAGGACCAGGCGTTAGCGACCTTGCCGTCGTTGACTTCCACGTCGACCCGCAGGTGTCCCTCGATACGGGTGATCGGATCCAGCGTTACTCTAGTAGACATTTATCCCTCCGAAGGCAATTGATTTTGAATGGAAGCTTTGTACTGTGCGTCGGGAACCGGCAGTCCCAGATCGATGGAGTTGGTGCGCCTTTCCTCGACCGACTTCTTCGTCTGGTGTCCCGACGACTTGTGCTGGCCGTGGGCCCTCGGAAGCACCGGGAAGAGTGCCACGAACACCTTGTAACCCAAGATCTCCAGCGCCACGATACCGACGGTAATCATGACCTCGGCGAAGGAGGGGAAGTACCTCCACCCTTTGCCCGGGTTGAAGCCGATCAGGTAGACGTTGAAGCGGTAGAGCGCTCCGCCCAGCACGATGAGGGCGGCCGAGGTGAACAGCCAGCGCGGCGAGGTGCGCATCTTCTTGAAGAAGAGGATCAGCGAACCGGTGGCCACCAGCAGGAACTCGGTGAGGAAGAAGCCGGAGTAGAAATCACCCTTCAGCGCGGAGCCGATCTGCCCGCGGTGGGCCAGGTCGCCGACCACGACGCAGAGCCAGATCACCGTCACATACGGGATCAGGGCGGCCAGCCCTGAGAGTTCGTCCACCTCGTAGGGGCGCTGGAAGCAGTAGCAGGAGATGATGGACTCCAGGATGGCGATCGAGTAGCCGATGAAGATGCAGTTCAACAGGAACAGCAGCGGCAGGAAGCCGGTGTGCCAGAGCGGGTGCAGCTTGGTGGAGGCGATCAAGAGCAGCGAGCCCAGGGAGGACTGGTGCATGGTCGGCAGGGTGATGCCCAGCACGATGAAGAAGATCAGCACCTTGTTGATGCGGGGCTTCAGCCAGGCAGCGCCCAGGCGGACCGCTTCCAGCTTGTCGGTCATGCTCTTCGCATCCGGCGCGATGCGCGGGTGCAGCCACTCGCGCACCATGTTCATCCGCTCCCACTTGCTGTTCTCGATGGTGGTCAGGATGGCCGGGATGAACTCGATGATGAGCACCGTCGAGTAGGCCATGACACAGAGCGCCACCTCGAACATGGCGGAGTTGGCCTGCCACTTGGAGGGGATGAAGAAGTTGTAGGCGTTCCAGGGGCGTCCCAGGTCGACCATGACCGAGAAGCCTGCCAGGCCGTAACCGAACATGGAGGTGAGGATCGCCGAACGGATCAGCGGGTGGTACTGCATGCGGTTACGGATGTAGACCAGGATGGCCACCGCGTAGCCGCCGCAGGCGATGGCGGTGCCGGTCGCCACGTCGTAGGTGATCCAGATCCCCCACGGGTAGCCGTCGCTCATGTTGGAGACGGCGCCGATACCCTTCACGTAGCGCACGCCCACGAAGAAGAAGCCGACCAGCACCACGAGCAGGAGGATGAAGAAGGACTTGGTGAAGATCTTTCCTTCCAGTCTCTGATATTCGTCGTTGTGTCCCATCAGCTCTCCTCCTTATGGTCGTGGTGTTCGCCTTCCTTGCCGTGCTTCTTCATGTTCTTGACCGCGATGAAGCAGAGCGTGGAGTAGAGAGCGACCGGGGCGATGAACCCCTTGTAGATGGTGTGCTGGATCTTCTCGGAAAACTCTGCCGGCGCCTCCGCCTTGATGTCGGGAAGCCCCAGCTTGTTGAACGGCATGGAGGCCAGGTAGAGGTGGTTGGTGCCGCCCCCCTCGTGCTCGCCGTAGAGGTGCGCGATGTAGCGGTCGGGATCGTCGGTAAGCCGCTTGTGTGCCTCCTCCAGGAGCTCCTTCCTTTTGCCGAACTTGATGGCGCCGGTCGGGCAGGTCTCGGCGCAGG
>NZ_DATFBA010000176.1:0-3379 GCF_035254065.1 Geomonas sp. | reverse complement strand
GGTTCTTGGCAGCGTCGTACTCGGCGTTCTCGGAAAGGTCGCCGTGCGACCTCGCCTCCGCGATATCCTGGATGACTTTCGGGCGCTCTTCCTTGATGAGCCGCCGGAGGTCTTCCTGGAGGGCCTCGTAGCTCTCCTTGGTCAATGGAACTGTCTGGGACATCTTTTCTTACTCCTTGATGAACTCACAGGGGGGCCCGAAAGCCCCCCTTCTCGGCAGAATGGATTGTAAAAACACAATGTAAAGGGGGAACGTAATGTTCACGCTCCCCCGTTAAGCCAGCTATTTCAGATA
The DNA here is from genome assembly GCF_035254065.1 of Geomonas sp. Taxonomy (GTDB): domain Bacteria; phylum Desulfobacterota; class Desulfuromonadia; order Geobacterales; family Geobacteraceae; genus Geomonas. The sequence continues at coordinate 3,084 of NZ_DATFBA010000176.1, read as the reverse complement.
GTCCTGAATCGACTTCACTTCCAGCTTCGACTGCGAGGTAGCTATGATGCCGTCCACCACAGCCCGTGCTCCCGAGGCGGTGGTATAGTAGGCGATGTTATTGATCAAAGTGCTTCTGCGGATCGAGAAGGAATCTGCTACGGCCTGTGCGCCGTGGGTGGTGTTGATCACCATGCAGATCTCGTTGTTCTTGATCGCGTCGACGATGTGCGGCCGACCTTCGAGCACCTTGTTAATCATCTGAACGGGCACCCCTTTTTCCTGCAAGTAGCTGGCGGTGCCGCGCGTAGCAACCAGTTCGAAGCCCTGATCATACAGTCTTTTGGCAACAGAGACAATATGTTTTTTGTCGGAATCCTTCACGCTGATGAACACTTTGCCGGTCACCGGGAGCTTCACGCCGGCCCCGGATTGGGCTCTCGCGTAGGCCTCGGGGAAGGTCTTGCCGATCCCCATCACCTCGCCGGTGGACTTCATCTCCGGTCCCAGGATGGTGTCGACGCCGGGGAACTTGGCGAAGGGGAAGACCGACTCTTTCACCGAGATGTGCTCGGGGACGATCTCCTCGGTGACGCCCAGTTCGGTGAGCGTCTTGCCGGCCATTACCCGGGCAGCGATCTTGGCGAGCGGCCTGCCGGTCGCCTTGGAGACGAAGGGAGAGGTGCGGGATGCGCGGGGGTTGACCTCGATGATGTAGATGTCGTTCCCTTTGACGGCGTACTGCACGTTCATAAGCCCTTTCACGCCGAGCTCCAGCGCCATGACCTTGGTCTGGCGCCTGATCTCGTCCACGATCTCCGGCGATATGGAGTACGGGGGAAGCGAGCAGGCCGAGTCGCCGGAGTGGATGCCGGCTTCTTCGATATGTTCCATTATGCCGCCGATGACCGCGACATTGCCATCGCAAAGTGCGTCCACGTCGATCTCGATCGCCTCGTCCAGGAACTTGTCGATCAGGATCGGGTGCTCAGGGGAGGCCTGCACGGCGGTGTGCATGTAGCGGCGCAGGTTATCGACGTCGTAGACGATCTCCATGGCGCGACCGCCCAGGACGTAGGAGGGACGGACCACCACCGGGTAGCCTATCCGCTCGGCCACCGCTTCGGCCTCCTCGAAGGAGCGGGCTGTGCCGTTTTCCGGCTGGCGCAGGTTGAGCTTCTGCAGCATCTCCTGGAAGCGCTCGCGGTCCTCGGCGCGGTCGATGGCGTCCGGGGAGGTGCCGATGATGGGCACGCCGGCCTTCTCCAGGGCCACCGCCAGCTTCAGCGGGGTCTGGCCGCCAAACTGCACGATCACCCCGTTCGGCTTCTCCACGTCCACGATGTTCAGCACATCTTCCAGGGTGAGCGGCTCGAAGTAGAGGCGGTCGGAGGTGTCGTAGTCGGTGGAAACGGTCTCCGGGTTGCAGTTGACCATGATGGTCTCGTAGCCGTCCTCGGCGAGTGCGAACACGCCATGTACGCAGCAGTAGTCGAACTCGATCCCCTGCCCGATCCGGTTGGGTCCGCCGCCCAGGATGATGATCTTCTTGCGGTCGGTCGGTTCGGCCTCGCACTCCTCCTCGTAGGTCGAGTAGAGGTACGGGGTGTGGGCGACGAACTCGGCGCCGCAGGTATCGACCCGCTTGTAGACCGGCTTCACGTTCACCGAGAGGCGCAGGGCGCGCACGTCGGCCTCCGGGATCCCCCAGAGCAGACCGAGGTACTTGTCCGAGAAACCGTAGCGCTTGGCCTCCCAGAGGAGATCGCGCAGGTGGTCGTGGGACTCGGCCTTGATGGCCACGTTCTTCAGCTCTTCTTCCTTCTCGATGATCTGGCGGATGTTGTGCAGGAACCAGGGGTCGATGCCGGTCAGCTTGTAGATCTCGTCCACGCCCATGCCGCAGCGGAAAGCGTCGCCCAGGTACCAGATGCGGTCGCAGTTGGGGGTGGTCAGTTTCTCGATCAGCTTGCCGCGCTCCTTGTCGGTGATGCCGCGGCGGGTATCGCCGCACACGCCGAAGAAGCGGGATTCGAAGCCGCTGGAGCCGATCTCCAGCGAGCGGAGCGCCTTCTGGAAGGATTCCTTGAAGGTCCTGCCGATGGACATCACCTCGCCCACCGATTTCATCTGGGTGGTGAGGGTGGCGTCGGCGGCCGGGAATTTCTCGAAGGTGAAGCGCGGGACCTTGGTGACCACGTAGTCGATGGTCGGCTCGAAGCAGGCCGGGGTCTCGCGGGTGATGTCGTTGGTGATCTCGTCCAGCGTATAGCCGACCGCCAGCTTGGCCGCGATCTTTGCGATCGGGAAGCCGGTTGCCTTGGAGGCGAGTGCCGAGGAACGGGAAACGCGCGGGTTCATCTCGATGACCACCAGGCGGCCGTTCTTCGGGTTGACGCCGAACTGGATGTTGGAGCCGCCGGTGTCGACGCCGATCTCGCGGATGATCTTCAGGGAGGCGTCGCGCAGGATCTGGTATTCCTTGTCGGTCAGCGTCTGGGCGGGCGCCACGGTGATGGAGTCGCCGGTGTGGACACCCATCGGGTCGAGGTTTTCGATGGAGCAGATGATAACCACGTTGTCGGCGGTATCCCTCATCACCTCCAGCTCGTACTCCTTCCAGCCGATCAGCGATTCCTCGACCAGGATCTCGTCGGTCGGGGAGGCGTCGATGCCCGCCATGGACATCCGCTCGTACTCTTCCTGGTTGTAGGCGATGCCGCCGCCGGTGCCGCCCAGGGTGAAGGAGGGGCGGATGATGGCCGGGAAGCCGACGTGCTTGATGACCTCCATCGCCTCCTGGCGATTGTGGGCGAGGCCGGAGCGCGGGATGTCGAGGCCGATGCGGACCATGGCCTCCTTGAAGAGGGTGCGGTCCTCAGCCTTCTTGATGGCGGGGAGCTTGGCGCCGATCAGCTCGACCCCGAACTTTTCGAGGGTGCCGTTCTCGGCCACGGCTACCGCGGTGTTCAGCGCAGTCTGGCCGCCCAGGGTCGGCAGCACCGCGTCCGGGCGCTCCTTCTCGATGATGGCTGCCAGGATCTCCGGAGTGACCGGCTCGATATAGGTGGCATCGGCGAAGTCGGGGTCGGTCATGATGGTGGC
>NZ_DATFBA010000175.1:0-23514 GCF_035254065.1 Geomonas sp. | reverse complement strand
GATGATGTCCTTGGAGGAGAGTTCAAAGAGCGCCTCGGGCTGATCGTTCCCCGCCGAAAGGATGAACTCCCCTTCACCCCAGGAGTAGGCATAGAGATGCCCGACCCGGCGGGGGGTGGCCAGTTTGAGCAGGTTGATATAGCCCACCGGGCTGATCCCCATGCGCGAGCGCGCCAGCTCCTCGGCACTGGTCTGCTCGACCACCTCCCCCCCGGCCACCACCAGCACCTGTGCTGCCATCATGCGCATCTCGACCAGGGAGTGGGAGATGAACAGGTAGGGGATACCGAACTGTTCGCTGACACTTTTCAGGTACGGGATGATCTGGAAGCGGAGACGGTCGTCGAGAGCGGAGAGCGGCTCGTCCATCAGCAAGAGCCGGGGATTGGCGAGCACCGCGCGCCCCAGGGCAACCCGCTGTTTCTCGCCCCCCGAGAGGTTGTTGACAGTGCGGCTCAGCAGGTCGCGCAGGCCGAGCACCTCGGTCAGCAGATGGTAATCGATCTTTCGGTGTTCGGGTTTGCAGCGCCGGTAACCGTACAGCAGGTTATTCTTCACGCTCAGGTGCGGAAACAGGCAGGGCTGCTGGAACACCACGGCGATCCGGCGCCGCTGGGGCGGGACATGGATCCTCTTGCTGCTGTCGTACAGACACTCGCCATCGAGGCAGATCTCTCCCCGGTCCGGATGTAGCAGCCCCGCCAGCAGGGAGACCAGGGTCGATTTCCCGCTCCCCGAGGTGCCGAAGATGCCCACCCTGTCGCCTGAAATGGCCAGATCGGCTTTCAGGGAGAAGGAACCCAGCCGCTTTTCCACCTTCATACGAAGTTCCATGTCACCCCCTCCCCGCCAGCTTGCCGCTCAGCCCCTCGTGGAAGAAGAGGACCACCACCGAGATGAGTATCGAGATGACACAGAGCGAGATGGCCAGCGGCTCGCCGCCGGGAGAGCTCACGTAGTCGTAGATGGCCAGGGGAATGGTCTGGGTCACGCCGGGGATGTTGCCGGCCACGATGATGGTGGCACCGAACTCCCCCAGGCTGCGGGCGAACATCAGGGAGGAACCGGCCAGGATGCTGCGCGCGGAAAGCGGCAGAATCACCGTGCAGAGGGTGTCGAGCCCGGAGGCCCCCAGTGACCGGGAGGCCTTGATCAGCTGCTGGTCGATCGACTCCATCCCAATGCGGATAGAGCGCACCAGTAGGGGAAAACCAACCACCGCGGAAGCGATCACGGCTGCTTTCCAGGTGAAGATCAGGTGGATGCCGGCAGAATCCAGCAGTTGGCCAAGCCACCCCTTCTTGCCCAGCAGCAGCAACAGCAGGTAGCCGATCACCACCGGCGGCAGGGTGAGCGGGAGGGTGAAGAGGACCTCGTAGAGAGCCTTCGCCCGGAACTCCCGAAAGGAAAGGAGATAGGCGGCGGCTATGCCGAAGGGAAGCGAGACCACGGTAGCGGTCAGGGCAACTTTCAGCGAGAGCCGTATGGCATCGTAGTCGGAAGGGGAAAGAGAAAGCATCCTTGGTCCTTGAACGGAAAGAGAGGCGACCGGCCTCTCCTCACATACTACAAACTACTTGTGATTACCACTGTTTATTACTGAAGGGCGAAACCGTACCTCTTGAGCACGGCCTTCGCCTCGGGGCTGCGAAGGTAGCTGAAGAAGGCGATGGCCTCCCTGCTCTTGGCCCCCGTGACGGTGAGTGCCATCGGATAGACCACCTCCGGATAGAGCTTCTGGGGCACGGTAAAGACGATCTTGGCCGATTTGGCCTGCAAGGCGTCGGTGCGGTAGACGAAGGCGCCGTCAACCTCTCCGCGCTCCGCGTACATCAGGCAATCCCGGACATCCCTGGCCATGACCAGCTTCTTCTCGAGCTGCTTTTCAATTCCCGCAGCCTTGATGGCCTGCATGGCGTACTCGCCCGCCGGCACGCTCTTCGGGCTGCCGATGGCGATCTTGTCGAGCCTTCCCAGGTCGGCCATACCGGAGACCTTTTTCGAGGGGTTGCCTGCGAAGACCAGGGTGTTGTAAGCGAAGACGGCGATACTGGCTTGGTCGAGGAGGCGGCGGTCCCTCAGGTAGGAGACCCACTCGTGGTTCGCCGAGATGAAGATGTCAGCAGGTGCGCCGTTCTCTATCTGTTTGGCGAGCACGCCGGAAGCGCCAAAGTTCTTGACGAACTTGGCCCCCGGGGTGGTCCGGGCAAAGCCATCGGCGAGCTCGCTGATGACCTCCTTGAGACTGGCCGCCACCGAAAGCCGGATCTCGGCCGCCGAGACAGGCGAGGCTGCCAACGGGCTTAGGCAGCATATGCAGAGCAGCGTGACAAGAAGCTTTTTGATGATCATAAATTTTCAACTTCTCCTGGATGGGACATCGGTAAAGAGGTTAGGAAGGGAGCAGCGGCGGTGCTGCTCCCGCGACACCGCTAGTTTACTCCCAGGATAACGCTGGACGCCTTGAACAGGGCGCAGGCATGGCCGCCACCCTTCAGTCCCAGGTGCTTGACGCTCCCCAGGGTGATCACCGCGCTGACCACGTTGCCGCCGCCGATCTCCACGTCCACCTCGGCACTGACCGGCCCCTCGATGATGGAGGCGATGGTGCCGCAAAAGACGTTGCGGGCACTCACCTTGGCGTCGTGGAGGTCGGTGCCGATGATGATGGAACTGGCCTTGATGATGGCGCAGGCTTCCATACCCTCCTTGAGAGCGAGATTCTCGATGGCTCCGTTAGTTACCGTCGCGGTCAAGGGGGAGCCTCCCTTCAGGGTGAGGGTGACCTCGGCGTTTACTGCCCCTTTGGTGATCTTGGCGACCGTCCCGGTGAATACGTTTCTTGCGCTGACCTTCATAGACATCCTCCTCAAGAAATTTTTGCAGACCGTCGGAATCGGGATCCCCCAGTCTTCGCTCCAAGTTTACCAGATACTTCCGGTGCTCCTCCTGGAGAATGAGGTACCGTCAGCCACGGCAGGGGGCTATCCGCGGCCAATACTGATCCGGCCACGGCGAAAATGGCAGCAGCTATATCCACATCTTCATAAGGCATGCCAAGCACTTCGCCACACGTCCGCATCTGTAACCATGCGGACTGCAATTGCTTCCCCCCCACCCCCACCACCCGTTATAAAGCATGCAATACAACGGTTGCTACAAAAAAAGGCAATTGCACATCGAGGAACTCCCCCCATGAAGCAGGTCGCCGAGGGGAGCCGGGAAAGGTGAAAACAAAAGGCCCAGGGCCGAACGAGTGATAACCCGTTTGCCCTGAGCCTTTTGGACGAAACCCCGCTGTTTGCCGATGGAGTCAAGCCCCCTCCGTTCAAGGGAGGGTTGCCTTACGCCACTTTTCTCCTCGCCACCCTCTTGATGTTCAGCAGGTTCTTGAAGCCGACGTTCTCGGTGGTGATGTTGCCTCCCATCGCTCCGCAGCCCAGCGTGAGCGAGGGGACCAGGTCGTTGTAGAGGGCGCCGATGGTGCCGTGCACGGAAGGCTGGTTCCAGACCACCCGGTTGGCGGGGACGCTGAGGGCGAACTCCTTGGCCACCTCCTCGTTCTCGGTGAAGACCACCGCCGAGTGACCGGCCCCGCCAAACTCGAGCTGGCAGACCGCCGCGGAGATCGCCTTCTCCCTGCTGTCCACTATATACCAGCCGAGCACCGGCGAGAGCTTCTCGTGGCTCATCCAGTCCTGCGGTCCGGTGGTGGTGAGGGGAACCATCAACATCTTGACCTCGGCGGGAACGGTGAAGCCGGCCAGCTGAGCGATGTACTGCGGCGTCTTGCCGACGATCGCCATGGCAGGCACCCCGCGCTCCTTATCGAACATGACCGCCTCGAGACTGGCCTTCTCCTCCTCGCTGCAGAGGTAGGCGCCGTTCTCCTTGAAGAGCTGCAAAGCCCTCTCGGCCACCTCGGCATCGTCGAAGATCACCGACTGGTCCGACGAACAGATGGTGCCGTTATCGAAGGTCTTGGATGCGATCACGTCCGGAATGGCCATCTCCAGCTTGGCAGTTTTCTCGATGAAGACCGGCACGTTGCCGGGACCGACGCCGAGGGCGGGGTGGCCGGAGCTGTAGGCGGCCTTCACCATGGCGCCACCACCGGTGGCGATGACCATGGCGACGTCGGGATGCTTCATGAGCGCCTCGGTCGCCTCGATGGAAGGCTCGCTGATCCACTGGATGCAATCGAGCGGCGCACCTGCAGCCACCGCGGCCTGGTACATGATCCGGGCGGCCTCCTCGCTGCATTTCTGGGCCTTGGGATGAAAGGCGAAGCAGATGACGTTGCGCCCCTTCAAGGCGATGAGGGACTTGAACAAGGTGGTTGCCGCCGGGTTGGTCACCGGGGTCACGGCGGCGATGATGCCGTACGGCTCGGCAATGCTGATGATGCCGTCTTCTTCCTCGATGACCCCCACCGAGGGCTTCCCCCTCATGTATTCATACACCACGTGGGCGCCGAAATGGTTCTTGATGATCTTGTCGGGCACGTTGCCGATGCCGGTTTCCTCTACCGCGAGTTCCGCCAGCCTGCGCTCCTTGGAGACGCCGGCGCGGGCCATGGAGGCGACGATGCGATCAACGTCGAGCTGGCTGTAGCTCCTGAAGGCCTCCGCCGCCTTCTCCGCTTTCGCTATCATCTGGTTAACCTGCTCGGATACCTTAGACATCACTGCCTCCTTGTGCGTGCGCTGACGAGGGGAGCCCCGTGGGTTTCCCGGAACATAAGCAGTCCACGTGCCAGGTTGTAAAACTGGGTTATAAAATCTACCGACAAGGACACGAAAGTGTAAGTGCAGGATATCGCAGGGGAATAATTATCGAGAGGTACAAAACGCGGGGCGGGTAAGCGAAGAGACGCGCAAGCTGTAAAAGGGAGGGTGTTGCAAAGTGGCACAGGTGTCGCGCCGTCGTTGTAGCCAAGTGGCACATACGGCGCGGTTTCACTGCTGGGCGAGTTGGCGTCAGCGTTCCCTCCCCTTCAAGGGGAGGGACAGGGAGAGGATGGGGTTATCTTTCCCGGACCCGAAGATCAATGCCCGGTTCTGCCGACGAACACCTCTTTTCCGGCGAGCGTGTCGTAGTAAACCTCCATGCCGTTCTCATGGCGGAGAAACTTGACGCCCGGGTTGTTATTAGGGTCCGGAAAGATGCCAAAGGTCTGGCTGAGGGACCCTTCGTACTTCCAGCGGACAGGCGTTGCCAAAGCGGTACCGGCGCTGTCGCGCAACCTGCAACAGGCCACCGATCCGCAAAAGCTGGCGGAAGAAAGCCGATGGAAATCAAGCCAGTCACAGGGAACATTTAAGCCGCTCAACTGGAAGGCGACCACCAGGTCCAGCGCCTTGCCGTCCTGGCAATAGCGGAGCCCGCGGCTCACCAGGTGCGCCAGATACATCTCCGCGTCGGCAGGCGCCATGAAACCGACCCTGGCAATCTCGCCGTCCGAGCAGAAGGTCCGGTTGGGCACCTCTGCCTCGAACAGTTCCCATCCCCCGGTGTGTCTTTGGTAAACGGCTTCGCAGCGGACGATAACGGAATGCGCTTCGACAAGTACTGACATGGGGCCCCCTTGAGCATCCGGACCGGCACGCTCTAAGGGATATATACTCCCGGCATTATAAATAAGCAATGTTGAAAAAGGATCCTGCCTTCCCAACAGATGAAAACAGGATGGGCGCGGAGAACCGCGCCCATCCAAGGATCAATCGATCTGTACCAGCCGAGGCTGCCCGATTACTCGGCGCTTCTGCGGGCGACGCGCTTGATGTTGAGCAGGTTCTTGTAGCCGACGTTCTCGGTGGTGATGTTGCCGCCCCGTGCGCCGCAGCCCAGGGTCAGCGAGGGGACCAGGGTGTTGTAGAGGGCGCCGATGGTGCCGTGCACCGAGGGCTGGTTCCAGACCACGCGGTTTGCGTGCACGTTCAGGGCGTACTCGATGGCGACGTCCTCGTTCTCGGTGAAGACGACGGCGGAGTGACCAGCGCCGCCGAACTCGAGCTGCTCGACGCAGGCGGCGATGGCGGCTTCCTTGTTCTCGGCCACGTACCAGCCGAGCACCGGGGAGAGCTTCTCCCGGCTCATCCAGTCGCCTTCGCCGTGGGTGGTGGAGAGGGGCACCAGCAGCATCTTGCGGTCTTCCGGGATGGAGAAGCCTGCCAGCTGGGCGATGACCTGCGGCCTCTTGCCGACGATGGCCATGGAGGGGACGTGCTTCTCCTTGTCGAACATGATGGCTTCCAGCTTGGCCTTCTCCTCCTCGCTGCAGAGGTACGCACCCTGCTCTTCGAACATCTTCAGCGCCTTCTCGCAGACGGCCTTGTCGTCGAAGACGATGGACTGGTCGGAGGAGCAGATGGTGCCGTTGTCGAAGGTCTTGGAAGCGATGACGTCGGGCACGACCATCTCGAGCTTGGCGCTCTTCTCAACGAAGACCGGCACGCCGCCGGGTCCGACGCCGAGAGCGGGGTGACCGGAGCTGTAGGCGGCCTTGACCATGGCGCCGCCACCGGTTGCGACCACCAGCGAAACGTCAGGGTGCTTCATCAGGGCGTCGGTGGCCTCGATGGAGGGCTCGGTGACCCACTGGATGCAATCGGCCGGGGCGCCTGCTTTGACAGCGGCGTCCAGCATCAGCTTGGCGGCTGCTTCCGAGCACTTCTGGGCCCGCGGGTGGAAGGCGAGGATGATCACGTTACGCCCTTTCAGGGAGATCAGGCACTTGAACATGGTGGTGGAAGTCGGGTTGGTGGTCGGGGTGACCGCGGCAATAATGCCGAACGGCTCGGCGATCGAGATGACGCCGTCCTCTTCACCGATGACGCCCACGGACTTGCCGTCCTTCATGTAGTCGTACACCACCTGGGTGCCGAAGTGGTTCTTGATGACCTTGTCTTCCACGTTGCCGATGCCGGTCTCTTCCACGGCCATCTCGGCGAGCTTGCGCTCATTGGCGACGCCAGCCTGAGTCATGGCGAGGGTAATGGCATCCACCTGCTCCTGGGTGAAACCTTTGAAAGTTTCCAGTGCCTTGAGTGCTTTTTTGGCCATCTGATCGATCTGAGTTGTTGCATTTGACATTAGATTGTCCCCTTTAGCGTGGTGGTTTCAGGCAGCGCCCGTTTTGACCATCCTTGATAGCAGGTGACATGCCAAACCGTATAACCCGGTTTTACAATACCGTCCACGGCACGATCTCACAGCTGCAAGCCGCTGTTTCCCCATTCATTTTGACCTGCCCGCCGAAGTTCGGCTGTTTCTGCCACCATCTGCCGTCACTGCTGCGACAGGTGAAAGTGGTGCATTGTGGCACAGGTGTCGCCGCCGAAGCTGTCGCAAAAGAAAACAGCCTCAACAACAGATCCGTCAACAAAAAGGCCCCCACCGGGATCCAATCCGATGAGGGCCTTAAGTTCCCTCTCCCGAAGGGGGAGGAACAGGGAGGGGGAGCCATAGTCCAATCGCCGCTACCGCCCCGCTAGCCAGAGAAGTCAAGGGATCGACGCTGGCTGATAATTATCTCGATTGCTGCCCAGATGGCCACCGTTCTCGACGCAAGCAACCGTCTTGGCCGCACTCGTCTGAGCAGTCCGGGCCGGGGCAAGCGACAGGCCATGCGGGGAGACCACAAAGTAGATAAGTACGCCAGCCGCCACCAGCATCCCGCAACGAGTCCAGCAGGTGCTGCCACCCGCCAGGGCCGGGGATGGCGAGCTGACCGGCTTGAAGAGCAGGAACACCATCCGCAAGTAATAGAAGACCCCCAGGTAGCTCCCGAAGAGGGCCGCCACCGCCGGGACCAGGTACCCGGAAGCGATCAGGGACCTGAAGACGAACAGCTTGGCAAAGAAACCGGGAAGCGGAGGAATGCCGGCCAATGAGAGGAGCGCCAGCGAGAGGATGACGGCCGGCACGGGGCGCGCGTGGAAGGATCCCTCCACCGAGGCGATCTCGTCCGGACCGCTCCCGGCCAGGCTGGCAAAACATGCGCAGGCAAGCACGGTGGTGACCGCATAGAGGGAGGCGTAATAGAGGAGGGTTTCCAGGGCGGCCCCGCCGTTATCCGCCAGCGCGAACACCATGTAGCCGGCGTGGGCTATCGACGAATAGGCGAGCAGCTTCCGGAAGGAGCTCTGGCGGATGGCGGTCAGGTTGCCGTAGCAGACCGAGAGCACGCCCAGGACGGCGATCACCTGGCCGAAGAGCGGATCGGAGCCGGCGCGCGAGAAAACTCTCGCCAGGACCAGGATGACGGCGGCCTTGATCACCGAGGCGAGAAAGGCGGTCACCGGCAGTTGGGCGCTGCCGTAAGCGTCGGGCGCCCAGCCATGGAAGGGAAACACCGCGGCCTTCATGAACAGGCCGGCCGCCACCAGCGCCGCGGCAGCGTACATCAGGGGGGCCCCCTGCCCCAAGGTGACACTAAGAGAGCTGAGGGCGAGCGAGCCGGTGGCGTGGTAGCTGAGCGAGGCGCCGAACAGCAGGCAGGCGGTGGCCACCGAGGAGAGCACCAGGTACTTGAACGCCCCTTCGCTCGCCGCCGGCTCACCCCCGCCGTGCAGCATCAGGGCGAAAGCCGGCAGGGAGAGCATCTCGATCCCGATGAAGAGCGTGATGAAACTGGTGCTCCCCATCATGAGCAGCCCTCCCAGCAATGAGCAGGAGAGCAGCAGGCGTGACTTGTAGGAAGCGAACCTTTCATGGAAGCAAAGGCCGAGGATCAGCCCGCAGCCAAGCACCGCCAGCCGCGCGAGCAGGGCCGGCCGGTCGACGGCGATCTCCTCTTGCGCCAGACCAAAGGCATAACCTTCGCCGATCTGCTGACACAGCACGAGGCAGCCCGCGACCAGTGAAAAGGTGAAGAGCGGCCCGGCCCATTGCCGGTCGACCCGCAAGGACTCCAGCACCATGAGAGCAAGGATCAGCGTCAGCAGGATGTGTTCGGGCAACAGCCCGTAGATCAGGTCAATGCCCATCGAAGGCTCCTTGTAGGTGAGCGGAGAGCAGCAGCCGGGGAGGCTCCTGGTTGGCGCCAGCGGTCAGCGAGGAAACCGCCGGCTTGGTCTTCTCCAGCAGCCAGCCGGGGGAGATGCCGATCCAGAGGATCAGCAGCAGCAGCGGCAGGAAGGAGATCATCTCCAAGAGGTTCAGGTCGGGAAGCGGCGAGGAGGCGGTCGAGCCGAAGAGAAGCTTCCTGCCGAAACGGAGCATGTAGCCCGCCCCCAGCACCATCCCCGAGCAGGCGACCAGCGCAGACAACAGGAACAGCGAGGAAGAGCCGGCCTGCCAGGCTGCCATCCCCTTCTGGAATGCTCCGAAAAGGATCAGGAATTCGGAGGTGAAGCCGCTGGTGAGCGGCAGCGCGATGCTGGTCACGATGAAGAGCATGGCCACCACTGCCAGCCGCGGAGCCAGGGTGGAGAGGGCGGTGATCTCCCGGTACCCTCCCCCCACCCTCTGCTCCAACAGGCTCAGCACCAGGAAGAGCCCCGCCACCGCCAAGCCGTGGCTCAACACCTGGAAGAGCGAGCCGTGCAGCGAGCTCTGCTGGAGGGAGAAGATCCCCAGCACGATGTACCCCATGTGGGAAAGCGAGGACCAGGCGATGAGCCTCTTGAACTCCTGCTGCCGCAGGGCCAGCACGGCGCCGTAGAGGATGCTCACCACGGCGAGGGAGACGGCGTAGGGGGCGGCGGCCCGGGCAACGTCAGGGCAAAGCGGCAACGCCAGCTTGAGCAGCCCGAACACCCCCATCTTGGAGAGGACGCCGGCCATCAGCGCGGTGCCGGAAAAGGGGGCCTCGCAGTAGACCAGCGGCAGCCAACTGTGGAAGGGGAAGATCGGACATTTTATCGCGCAGGCGAGCGCAAGGGCGGCGAACACGAAGAGCTGGCTGTTCCAGGAGAGGCTTAAGCTGGTCAGGGTGGATAGTTCGAAGCTCCAGGTCCCGGTCTGCTGCACGCTCTCCACCCCCAAAAGGATGATGGCGGCCAGCAGCAGCACACTTCCCGCCAGTGTGTAGAGGAAGAAGGTGGTGGCAGCCTTTCTCCCCTGCTCGCCACCGAACACCAGGATCATCAGGCTGCCCGGGATCAGCACCGCCTCCCAAAAGATGAAGAAGAGCATCAGGTTCTGGGAGAGGAAGGTCCCCAGCAGGGAGATCTCCAGGGCCAGCAAGAGGGCGAGGAAGAGGCGGTCGCCGGCCTGCCGCGTCGACCAGGCGCAGGCGAGCACGACCGGGAAGATCACCACAGTCAGGAGCAGGAAGTAGGCGTTCAGTCCGTCCACCGCCAGGTGCAGGTTGAGCCCGAGCGAATCTATCCAGGGAATATCGATACTCCCTGCCGCTGAGCTGCCGTGGCAGGAGGCGAACAGGAGACAGCCTGCCACCAGCGAGCCGTGCATCGCCGCCATGGCCGTCAGCCGCCAGCCAAGCGGCGACTCCTCGGGCAGTACCGGCAACAGTGCGAGCCCCAGCAGCGGAGAGGCGAGCAGGATCAGCATGAGCAAACCGTCAGACATGGAACACCCCCACCCAGAGAATCACCACCAACCCGGCCACGGCGTAGAGGAGGTAGGCCTGCAGGTTGCCGTTTTGCAGACGGGACAGCACGAGGGAGCCGAGCTGCACCCCCTCGCTGGTTGCCGACAGGGAGGCGCCACTGATGACCGGCTCCACCTTGCGGGCCAGCACCGATTCCGAGAGGAAGTCGAGCGGGCGCACGACCGCCTTCTCGTAGGCCAGGTCGAAGTAGTAGCCGCGGGAAACCGCCTGATGGAGCGCTCCCCGCCTGCCTCTCTCGAAACGATCGGTGCCTCCGTACAGGATCCAGGCGAGCAGGATCCCACAGCCGGCCATGCAGATCGTCACCGTCATCAGCGCGAATTCCAGGCTGAAATCGGCAACGGGAGCCGCCTTGGGAAGGGAGGTCAGCACCGGTGCGAGGTACTCGTAGAAGGGTGAGCCTACTCCCACCATTTCGGTGATGACACCGGGCATGCCGATCAGGCCGCCGAACAATGAGCAGACCGCCAAGAGGGCGAGCACCACGGTCATGGAACGGCTCGGATGGTGGATCCTCTCCTTGATCTTGTTGGGGACGTTGTCGACGCCGAAGAAGGTGAGCGAGATGGCCCGGAACATGTAGAAGGCGGTCAGGGCAGAGGTGGCGCAGGCCATCACCCAGAGGACCGGGGAGCCACCCGGCGCCGACCATGCCCTCCAGAGGATCTCGTCCTTGGAGAAGAACCCGGCGAAGGGAGGGATGCCGGAGAGCGCGAGGCTTGCCGTGAGGAAGCAGCCGAAGGTAAAGGGAATCCGCTTGGCGAGCCTCCCCATCCGGCGCATGTCCTCCTCCCCGTGCAGGGCGTGGATCACCGCACCGGCGCAGAGGAAGAGGCAGGCCTTGAAGAAGGCATGGGTGTAGAGGTGGAAGATGGCGACCGGGAAGGCGCCCAACCCGCAGGCCATGAACATGAAGCCGAGCTGCGACATGGTGGAGTAGGCGAGCACCTTCTTGAGGTTGTACTGGGTCACCCCCATGGTGGCGCCGATCAGGGCGGTGAGCGCGCCGGCCCAGGTCACCACGGTCATGGCCGAGGGGGCGTGCAGGAAGAGACCGTTCAGCCTGGCCAACAGGTACACCCCGGCGGTGACCATGGTGGCGGCGTGGATCAGCGCGGAGACGGGGGTCGGACCGGCCATGGCGTCGGGAAGCCAGACGTGCAGGGGAAGCTGGGCCGACTTGCCGCTGGCGCCCACCAATAGCAGCAGGCCGATGAGGTTCACGACCGGCACCGGCACCTTGGCTGCGCCGAAGAAGCTGTTGATCCCGGCGAAGTCGAGCGTACCCGCGTAGAACCAGATCAGGAAGGCAGCCAGCAGGAAGCCGGTGTCCCCTACCCTGTTCACCACGAAAGCCTTCAGGCTGGCGGCGGTCTTCGCCTCATCCTGGAACCAGAAGCCGATCAGCAGGTAGGAGGCGATCCCCACCCCTTCCCAGCCGGCGAAGAGCACGACCAGGTTCTTGCCGAGGATCAGCAGCAGCATGAAGAACAGGAAGAGGTTCAGGTAGGCGAAGTAGCGGTGGAAGCCGTCGTCATCGGCCATGTACCCTGTCGAGTAGAGATGGATCAGCGTTCCCACCCCGGTCACCACCAGGCACATGACGGAGGTGAGCCGGTCGAAGTAGAGGGCGAGTTCGACCTGGAAGGAACCGATGGAGACCCAGGAGCCGAGGTTCTCCACCACCGGGGGGCCGCCTGCCAGCAGTCCGCGGAAGTGGAGTACGGTCAGCGCGAAGGAGGCGGCAGGCAAGAGGCAGGCGATCAGCGCAACCATCCTTCTGGGGAGGCGCCTGCCGAGGGTGCCGTTCACCAGGAACCCGGCCAGGGGGAGCAGAGCGATCAAAAGCAGAGAGTTCATCATCATTTCAGCCCTTCAGATTGCGGTGGGAAGCCAGATCGAGGGACCCGCGCCGCCTGACCAGCAACACCACGATGGCCATGGCCAGGGCGATTTCGCAGGAGGCGGCCACGTAGACAAAGAAGGTCATCGCGGCCCCGGACAGGGTCTGGGTGCGGGCTGCGGCACTGACGAAGCTAAGCACCACCGCGTTGACCATGATTTCCATGCACATCAGGACCACCAGCAGGTTGCGGCGGACCGCCACCCCGAAAAGCCCCATGGCGAACAACAGCCCGGCGAGAGGTAAAAGCATGTGAGAGCTAGCCATGGTTTCCCTCCTTCACCGCCGTCCAGGCCGCGAGCAGGCCAACCAGCAGCAACACGGTGGCCAGTTCGAAATGGAACCAGTAGCGCCTCATGAACTCGCCGGCGAAGGAGACGAAGGTGAACAGCTGGCGGTCAGCGGCAGCAACCGACAGGGACCAGCCGGAGGAGCGGTCGACCACCAGCCAGACGCCCCCCACCAGCAGCGGTATGACAGCCAGCGCGGGGAGCGAGCTTCCGGAGAAACGGTAACGGAAGGAATCGTCCCGGTCGTCCAGCAGCATGATCGTGTACACCATGAACACCATCACCGCCCCCACGTAGATGAGCACCTGGAAGACGGCCACGACGTGCACGCCGAGGCAGGCGTAGATGGCGGAGAGGCAGACCATGTGCGAGACCAGGGCCAGCGCGCAGCGCATCGGCTGCCTGAGGGCGATCACCAGAGCCGCGAAGAGCACCGCCAGCACCGAGAAGAAGACCAGCATCAGGCCGCCCATGGCTGCGCCTCCCTGACGGGTAGCACCGGCGTATCCGCCGGCGCGGCGACCGGCTCAGGACGCGGCGGTGCAGGGTAGACCTTGGCGGGGTCGGCGGTCGGACGCCACTCTTTCAGGAGATCCATGCTGGCCCACATGGCGTGGCGGTCGAAGCCGGGGAAGTCTGGGACCTCCTTCACCATCCGTATGGCGTCTTCCGGGCAGGCCTCCACGCAGAAGCCGCAAAAGACGCAGCGGGAGTAGTCGATCTCGAAGCGCTCCGGCGCCTTGGGATGATAAGGGTCGTCGAGGTCGGCCGCCGACTGGATCTCGATGCAGTAGCAGGGGCAGGCGGTCGCGCACATGTGGCAGGAGACGCACTGCACCTCGCCGTTTTTGCGCTGGGTCAGCACGTGCCGGCCGCGGTTGTTGGGGGAGTAGTCCTCCCTCACCTCCTCCGGGTAGTAGGCGGTGAGCGCCCCCTTGCGGAAGGTGACCCACTTCCACATGTTCTCGAAGAAGACGGAGCCGGTGATGATGAGGCCACGGACCACCTCGAAGATGTAGAGGCGCTCCCAAAGACCCATGGTCGGTTCGTTCCAGTACTCTTTCTTCATGTCAACCTCGCAGGGTGAGCCAGCGCACGAAGGCGGTGCCGACCAGGTTGAGCCCCCCCAGGGGGAGCAGGAACTGCCAGCCGAAACGCATCAGCTGATCGTAACGGAAACGGGGAAGCGACCAGCGGATCTGGATCTGGAAGCATCCCGCCAGGGTCACCTTGACCAGGAAGGCCGCCATCTGCAGCACCACAACCGCCAGGTGCGGCAGTGCCAGCGCCCCCCCGAAGGGGAAGACGAAGCCGGTCTCGGTCAGCCAGGGAACGCTGTAGCCGCCCAAGAAGAGGGTCACCAGCAGGGCCGAGACCACCACGATCTCGATGAACTCGCTCAGCATGAAGAGTCCCATCTTCATGGCGCTGTACTCGGTGAAGTAGCCGGCCACCAGTTCCGACTCGCATTCCGGGAGGTCGAAAGGAACCCGCTTGTTCTCCGCGATGGCCGCGGTCAGGAAGAGCACGAAGGCGAGCGGCTGCACGAAGATCCCCCAGGCCGGGACCACTCCCATGATGAGCTCGCGCTGCTTGAGCACCATCTCGTTCAGGTCCAGGGTGCCGTAGGTGACCACCAGGCTGATCAGGGCGAGCCCCATGCTGACCTCGTAGGAGATCATCTGGGAGGCGGCGCGGGCCGCGCCTAAGAGCGAGAACTTGTTGTTGGAGGACCAGCCGGCCAGCATGGTGCCGATGATGCCGACCCCGGAGATGGCCAGGATCACCAGGATGCCGGCGTCGAGGTGGGCCACCTGCATCCCGAAAGCCGCGTCGCCGAAGAAGGGATGCAGCGCCGGGGAAAGGTGGCCGGGCATCAGGTTTCCTCCGAAGGGGATGACGGCGAAGGTCAGCAGCACCGGCACCGCCACCAGCCAGGGGGCCAGGTTGTAGCAGAAGCGGTCGTAGGTGGTGGGGGTGAAGTTCTCCTTGAGGAGCATCTTGGCGCCGTCGGCGATGCCGTGAAAGAGACCCCAGGCCACCACTTTGAGGTCGGTGAAGGGGACCCGCAGATAGCAGCGGTTGGCCCCGATACGGTCGGCCATGATGGCCGACTGCTTGCGCTCGACCCAGGTGAAGAGAGTGGCGAGCCCGAGCATGAAGCCGATGGCGTAGGCGATGTAGAGAACAGTTACGATCAGATCCGGCATCATGAAGCAAGCCTCCGTACTACCTCGGCCACGTCCTGCACCAACGGCGGCCTGTCGAACACCGCCTTAAAGCGGTTGGTCTTCCCCTCGAAATTGGTAAAGCTGCCGCTTCTCTCAAAGAGGGGGGCGATCGGGATCAGCACGTCGACCACGCCCTGCGCGGTAGGGGTGAAGGGAGTCAACTGGATGAGGTGGCAGCCAGCGAAGGGGGTGTAGTCGTCGACCTCGCCCCAGATCACCACCACGTCGTGGCCGGCCGCCGGGTCGAAGGGATGCCGCTCGAAGCGCTGGTGGACGCCGTGGCTGTTGGGGTTCTTGTCGGCCCGGATCAGGAAGTCGTCCTCCAACACCTCGTCAGCCTGCACGGCGACATCGTCGCGGGTGTAGACGGTCACCTGCAGGGCGAGGGTGTCACGGAAAGCGTCCAGCTCCTCGTTGGAGGCATGAGAGGAGAGCACCACCGCCGGACGCGAGGCGCCCCTCAAAAGCTGCAGCGCTTTCTCCAGCGCCTGCTCCGCGGTGGCCTCCACACCGCGGATCAGCGGGGCCAGGGCACGCTCGCGAGCCATGATCTTGGGAAGATCGAACCCCTTGTTGCAGATCCAGCTGCCGTTGATCTCAGGGTTCTCCAGGGGGGAGATCCGGTAGATGGTGCGGTTGAGCTCCGGGGAGAGCGAGCGCACGTGCCAGTTCTTCTTCCTGCGCCAGGCCTGGATGCTGCAGCAGCGCGCGCAGCCGCTGCAGACGGAGCGGACCGGTTCCAGGTACCAGACGCGGCTCTTGTAGAGGAAGTCGCGCGAGGAAAGCGCACCGGAGGGGCAGATGCCGATGACGTTGTCGGAGTAAGGGTCCTGGAACTCCCTGGTCTCCAGGGCGGTGACCCGGGCATGGCTTCCCCTCTCGACGATCCCCAGCATGTTGCTTCTGGAGACCTCGCGGGTGAAGCGGACGCAGCGGCTGCAGAGGATGCAGCGCTCGTTGTCCAGCAGGAGCCGCTCCCCCAGGGGCTTGAGCTTCGGCTTGCGGGCCTTTTGCTCGGAGGCGATCCCCTCCCCTTCCCCATACTTCACGTGGTAGTCCTGCACCCGGCACTCGCCCGCCTTGTCGCAGATACCGCAGTCGGCGGGGTGGTTGAGGGTGATGAACTGCAGCACCGCCTGGCGGGCGGCCAGCACCTCCTCTGTCTCGCTCTCGATCCGCATGTCGGGGGCGACCGTCAGGTTGCAGGAGGGCATCAGCTTGGGGCGGCCGTCCACCTTGACCAGGCAGACCCGGCAGTTGCCTGCCAGTGAGAGGCAGGGGTGGTAGCAGAAGTGCGGGATGTCGACCCCGCTCCTCAGGGCCGCCTGCAGCACGGTCTCTCCCGGGTGGGCCTCGATGGCTTTGTCGTCGATGGTGAGGTTGATCATCGCCTCAGATCTCCAGGCGGCCGCCGTACATGGAGCAGCCGTGCTCGATAAAGAATTCGAATTCGTGTCTGAACTTGCGCAGGAAGCCGGCCACCGGCATGGCGGCGGCGTCCCCCAGCGCGCAGACGGTGTTGCCGGAGATCCCCTTGATGATCCGCTCCAGGCTTTCCAGGTCGCCTGCCTGGCCGCGTCCCGCCGCGATGCGGGCGACGATCTTGTCCATCCAGGAGGTCCCCTCCCGGCAGGGGGTGCACTGCCCGCACGACTCGTGGGCATAGAAGCGGGTCAGCACGTGTAAAAGCCGCACCATGCAGGTCCCCTCGGCGATCACGATGGTCCCGCCGGAGCCCAGCATGGAACCGGCCGCCTGCACGGCCTCGGCATCCATGGTGAGGTCCTCGATCTCCTCGGGAAGGAGCACCGGTGTCGAGGAGCCACCGGGGATGACGGCCTTGAGCTTCTTTCCCCCGTCGATCCCCCCCGCGTCCTCGAAGATGAACTTCTTCAGGGAGTAGCCGACCGGCTTCTCGAACAGGCCGGGCTTTCTCACGTGACCGGAGATGCCGAACAGCCTGGTGCCGCTGTTCTTCTCGGTCCCCATCGCCTTGTAGGCGGTGGCGCCGTGGGAGATGATCCAGGGAACGGTGCTCAGGGTCTCCACGTTGTTGACCACGGTGGGGGACTGGTAGAGTCCTTTCACGGCCGGGAAGGGAGGCTTGTTGCGGGGGTATCCCTTGAACCCTTCCAGCGAGGAGATCAGGCTCGACTCCTCGCCGCAGACGTAGGCACCGCCGCCGCGGTGGGCGATGATGTCGCAGGAGAACTTGCTGCCGAGGATATGCTCCCCGATCAATCCGGCGCCCCGCGCCTCGGCGAGCGCGTCCTTGAGACGGCGCCAGGAGAGGTCGAACTCGCCGCGGATGTAGATGAAGGCGTGCCGCACCTGCAGGGCGTAGGATGCGAGCAGCACCCCCTCGATCAGCTGGTGCGGCGAGTGTTCGAAGATCCAGCGGTCCTTGAAGGTGCCGGGCTCCCCCTCGTCGGCGTTGCAGCAGAGGTAGATGACTGGGCTCATCTTGTCCACGAAGGACCATTTCATGCCGGTAGGAAAGCCGGCACCGCCGCGGCCGCGCAGGCCGGAGGCGGTCACCTCGTTTTGCACGTCGGTCGGTTGCATGGCGCAAAGCGCCTTGTGCAGGGCATCATAGCCCCCCCGGCTCCGGTAGGCGTCCAAGGTATGCGAGTCATCGGTGACCTCGAAGTTGAAGAAGACGTTGGCCGCTTTCATGGCAGTTCCTCCAGGATGCGGTCGATCTTCTCCTCGGTGAGGCACTCGTGGTAGGTGTCGTTCACCTGCATGGCCGGAGCGGTGCCGCAGGAGGCGAGGCACTCGACCAACAGGAGCGTGTAGCGGCCGTCCGGGGTGGTCTCCCCCGCCTTGATGCCGAGCTTTTTTTCCAGGTGGGCGATCAGCCGCTCGGCCCCCATGAGCGAACAGGCGATGTTGCGGCAGACCTTGACCACCTGCCTTCCCACCGGCTCGCGGTAAAGCATGGTGTACCAGCTCAACGCCTCCACCGCCTGCATGGCCGGCACTCCCAGGTAGTCGGCCACGAAGACCGCATCGCTTTCCGTCAGGTGCCCCTTTGCTTGTTGCATCAGCTGCAAAAGGGGCAGCACCAGGGAGGAGGCCATGTTCGCCGGATACGTCTTCCGCAGCGCGGCGAACGCCTCCAGGTCCACCCCGGCGGGGACTGGCTCCGCAGGTGCCTGTCCCCCTTCAGACAGGGCAACATCGTTCAGATACCGGTCGAACTTGTCTTTCAGGCAACTCATCTGTCACACTCCCCGCCGATCATGTTCATGGATCCGAAGGTGGCCACCACGTCGGCCACCTGGTAACCCTCCAATAGCACGTGCATCCCTCCCATGTGGGCGAAGCTCGGCGAACGGACGTGCAGCTTGTAGGGACGACCACTGCCGTCGCTCACCAGGTAGAAACCGAGTTCGCCGTTGGGTGCCTCGTGGGCCACATAGACCTCGCCGGCCGGCACCTGGACCCCCTCGATGATCAGCTTGAAATGGTTGATGGTCGCCTCGGTCCGCGTGTAGACCTGGCGCTTCTCCGGCAGGATCACCCGCGGGTCGCGCACGCTGACCGGGCCGTCCGGGAGAAGCTGCATGCACTGGCGGATCATGGAGACCGACTCGTCCATCTCCCGCATGCGCACGTAGTAGCGGTCGTAGTTGTCACCCTTGATCCCTACCGGCACCTCGAAATCAAGCTCAGGGTAGGCAAGGTAAGGGTTCACCTTGCGCAGGTCGAGGGCGATACCGGTGGAGCGCAGGATGGGCCCGGTGAAGCCCCAGTTGAGGGCGTTCTCCTGGGTGAGCACGCCGACGTCGCGGGTGCGGTCGATGAAGATGCGGTTTCGGTCCAGAAGGCCGTGGATGCGCTGGATGTAGCGCTCGTAGAACTGGAGGATCTCCTCCAGCCGCTTCAACCACCCCTGTGGGAGATCGCGGGCCAGCCCCCCGATCCTCGCGTAGGAATAGGTGAGCCTGGCGCCGGTCAGGTGGTTCAGATGCTCGAAGATCAGGTCGCGGATGGTCATCAGGTAGAGGAAGGCCGTCATCGCCCCCATCTCCATGACCGTGGCCGCGATGCAGGTGACGTGGTCGGCAAGACGGTTGTACTCGCACAAAAGGGTCCGCAGGTACTTGCAGCGCGGGGTGATCTCGATCCCCAAGAGCGCCTCCACCGAGGCGACATAGGCGAAGTTGTTGTTCAGGCTGGAGCAGTAGTTCAGGCGGTCGGTGTAGGGGACAATCTTCTGGTAGGTGTGGTGCTCGGCCTGCTTCTCGAAGCCACGGTGCAGATAGCCGCAGTGGATGTCAGCCTTCTTGACCGTCTCGCCATCGAGCTCGGCGATGATCTGTATGGTGCCGTGGGTGGCCGGGTGGGAAGGACCCAGGTTGACCAGCACGTTGCTGGGGTCGCAGCTTTCTTCCAGATGAGTTCTGACCGGAGATTGATATGACACTAGTTCACCTGCGGTAGTCGACGATCGGTTGTTCGCGGTCGATGGGGTAATCCTTCCGGAGCGGATGCCCGACGAACCCCTCGTAGAGGAGTATGGGACGAAGGTCGTCGTTGCCGGTGAAGCGGATGCCGTACATCTCGTGCACCTCGCGCTCCAGAAAGCGGGCCGAGCCGTACAAGGTGGTCAGCGTGGTCAGGGACGGGTCATGGTCCGGCACCTCCACCTTGATCCTGACCCGTTGGCAGCAAGCGGAGTTGAAGAGGTGATAGACTGCCACGAAGCGCGGCCGTCTCTCCGGGTAGTCGATGGCGGTGACATCCAGCAGCAGGTCGAAACCGAGCTCCTTCCTGAGTCTCCCCACCAGTGCGAAGAGGTTACCGCCGGAGGTCTCCAGCACCGGCATCCCGAAGCTCTCGCAGGTGCGCGAGCAGAGGGAGCCTAGTTCTAAAGCTAAACTTTCGTGAGTCATGTGAGAGCTATTCCTTTTCCTGAGCGGCCCCTCCACCATCAGGTCCCCTCCCCTTCAAGGGGACGGCCAGGGTGAGGATGGGATACCTTTTACCTTTTCGCCGCCACCTGTTTTTCGAACGGCAGGATCGGGTGCCTTTCCCCAGCGATCTTGTCCTGCAGCTTCATGATGGCGTCGATCACCATCTCCGGGCGGGGCGGGCAGCCCGGCACGTAGATGTCCACCGGGATGATCTTGTCGATCCCCTGCACCACCGAGTAGTTGCGGTAGAAGCCCCCGCTGGTGGCGCAGGCCCCGAAGGCCATCACCCACTTGGGCTCGCACATCTGCTCGTAGACCCTTTTCAGGACCGGCGCCTCTTTATGGGAGACGGTGCCGACCACCATCAAGAGGTCCGACTGGCGCGGGGTGAAGCGCGGCAGCGCCGCCCCGAAGCGGTCGGTATCGTACATGGTGGAGCTCACCGACATGAACTCCATCCCGCAGCAGGCAGTGACGAAGGGATAGGGGAAGAGGCTGAACTTCCGCACCCACCCCACCAGTTCGTCCTTGCGGGTCGTCATGAAATCCATCATTTCCATTCAAGTCCACCATCGCGCCAGATGTAGATAAAGGCCAGGGCCAGCACCCCTGCGAAGAAGAGAAAGGAGAAAAGGGAAACGGTTGCCGTGTCGCGGTGACCGGCCGAAACGGCCCAGATGAAGAGCAGCACCGTCTCCAGGTCGAACAGAAGGAAGAAGATGGCAACCGGGTAATACTTGATCGAGATCGGACGTGTGTTGCGCTGCTGCAGCGGCAGCGAGCCGCACTCGAACGGCTCCAGCTTGACCGGAGTCGCCGTGCTTTTAGGACCGAGCAGCGCATTGAGAAGGACGATCAGGCCAACCAGCCCCACCGCAGCCGCCGCGAAGATAACAAGGTTCACGTACTGGTTCATTCCCATCCTCTGTCCGACATCACACTTCAGTTCCACTGCAGGTAGCGGGTTCCGTATACAGTCACCATGAGCAATAGGGGTGCCAATGCTAGAACCAGGTTTTGAGATACCGACAACAAATTCCAGCTCTCCCCTATCTACCCGAGCTTACGTGACTCTTTCCAACAGGCCGGAGAGGCGCCAAGCCGGTAGCCCCCCCCGAGGCCGCATGGTCGGACTCTTCCGGTGATCCAGGATGGAACGCCATCGGCAAGCGCACGGTGCAAAAAAGCACAGGTGTTAGCTTTTGGAACACCGGCTGGAGTCCCGGATCAGTCCCAATCTCCGGCCGCCACAGCCCCTCTATCCAGCCCGAGATCGGCCAAATCCTCCCTCACATAGCTTCCGTAGCAGTAGAAGCTCGACTCCGGCCGCGGCCAGACCTCCTGAACGAGGTGGTCCAGCGCGAGGATGTCCCTTTTGCGTTCCTTTTGCTCCTTCAGTTCGAGGATCGCCGTCCTCAGCAGGTCCGACACTGACAGCCTCGCCTGCCTGCACAGCTTTTTCAGTACCTTCATCTCCTGGTCGTCGATCCTGAACGACACGATATTCACCTTCTGTCCGTTGTCCGTCTTACGCATCTCCGTCTCCGCCTTGTCTTTTTCCAGCTTATTTCCAGCTAACTCGTACTCTCCCTCGCCCTCCGGGAGAGGGTCGGGGTGAGGGAAGCCTCAATTGCGATGGAAACCTTCACACTGATCAAGCCTCCCTCACCCTAGTCCTCTCCCGCAGGGAGAGGGGATTTACGCCTTGTAGATCTTCAAAAGCGCCTTCGCCATATCCGCCGGGCTTTCCGCCACCGAGATGCCGCACTCCTTGAGGACGGCGACCTTCTCGGCCGCGGTCCCCTTGCCGCCGGAGATGATGGCGCCGGCATGGCCCATCCTCTTGCCCGGGGGTGCGGTGACGCCTGCGATGTAGGCGGCAACCGGCTTGGACATGTGCTCCTTCACGAAGCGCGAGCAGCCTCTTCCTCGGATGTGCCGCCGATCTCGCCGATCATGATGACCGCCTCGGTCTCGGGATCCGCCTCGAAAAGCCTCAGCACGTCCAGGTGGTTGGTGCCGTTGACCGGATCGCCGCCGATGCCGACGCAGGTCGACTGGCCGAGCCCCAGCGAGGTCAGTTGCCAGACCGCTTCGTAGGTCAGGGTACCGGAACGCGAAACGACACCTATCTTGCCCGGCTTGTGGATGTAGCCGGGCATGATGCCGATCTTGCACTGACCGGGGGTGATCACCCCGGGGCAGTTGGGGCCGACCAGCCTGGTCTTTTTACCCTTCATGTACTGCTTGACCTTCACCATGTCGAGGACCGGTATGCCCTCGGTGATGCAGCAGACCAGTTCCACGCCGGCATCGACCGCCTCCATGATGGAGTCGGCGGCAAAGGGGGGCGGTACGTAGATGACCGAGGCAGTGGCGCCGGTCTGAGCGACGGCCTCCCGCACCGTATCGAAGACGGGGAAGCCGTCGATGGAGGTCCCCCCTTTGCCGGGGGTGACGCCTCCAACCATCTGGGTGCCGTAGTCGCGGGCGCCCTGCGCATGGAAGAGGCCGGTCGCGCCGGTGATCCCCTGGGTGATGACCTTGGTATCCTTGTTGATCAAAATGCTCATCACATGCCTCCTTGCACAGCCTGAAGTTTGGAGGGAGCGGCGGCCTTGCAAGCCGCAGCCGGCTTGCCTGTCGCCTGCACGGCCCTGACGATCTTCTGCGCGGCGTCGGCCATGCCGTCGGCGGCGACGATGTCCAAGCCGCTGGCGGCCAGGATCTCCTTACCCTTCGCCACGTTGGTTCCCTCCAGACGCACAACCAGCGGCACGCCGAGCGAGACCTGCTTGGCGGCCTCCACCACCCCGGTGGCGATGACGTCGCACTTCATGATGCCGCCGAAGATGTTGACCAGGATCCCCTTCACGTGCTTGTCGGAGAGGATCAGCTTGAAGGCCTCAGTGACACGTTCGATGGTCGCCCCGCCCCCCACGTCCAGGAAGTTGGCCGGATCGCCGCCGTAGTGCTTGATGATGTCCATGGTGGCCATGGCGAGACCGGCACCGTTCACCAGACAGCCGATGTTGCCGGTGAGCGAGATGTAGGAGAGGTCGTGCTGGGAGGCCTCCACCTCGTTGGGGTCCTCCTCGTCATAGTCCCTGAGGTCGGCGATCCTCGGGTGCCTGAACACCGCGTTGTCGTCGAAGCCGAACTTGGCGTCCAGGCAGAGCAGGTTCCCGTCGGCGGTCACCACCAGGGGGTTGACCTCCAGAAGAGAGCAGTCGCAGGCGAGGAAGGTCTTGTACAGCCCCTCCAGCAGGTGCACCGCCTTGCCGACCAGTTTACCCTGCAGCCCGAGGGCGAAGGCGATCTTCCTGCACTGGAACGCGGTCAGCCCCACCAGCGGCTCGACCACCTCGGTGACGATCTTGTCGGGAGTGGTGGCGGCGACCTCCTCGATATCCATCCCCCCTTCGGTGGAGGCCATCACCGTCACCTTTCGGTCATTGCCTCGCCAGTGAGGCGTTTCCTTTTTCCACATTGGGTGATTTTTCCACTAGAAATCGACAAACAGTGGCATAGGGAGCAATACAGGTGCCAAACGTTAGAACCTGGTTTTGCGCAACAGCATGGGCAGAGA
>NZ_DATFBA010000174.1:0-5206 GCF_035254065.1 Geomonas sp. | reverse complement strand
GCTGGGAGGGGTGAACTGGACGCTGGACTTGTTCCACTTGATAAGCGACGGGTAGAAGGGATAGAACTCCCGGTCATAATCGAAGACCGGAGACGCCGCCAGTGCCGGGGCGGCCGTGAAGGCCAGGAGAAGTGCAGACGTTACGAAGAGCAGAACACGTGGCTTGAGATTCATGATTCCTCCATCGAATAAGTGTATATCCACCATATCAGTGCCTAACCTAATACGTTGAGTGTCCGAATAAATCAATTAGACATTCCGAGATGTTGAGTATACACGAAAAGGAGTGGCTCGCATTTTAGCTCCCGAGCACGCTTGCCGTTGCAATCTCCCAAAACTCGCCGCCGGGTTCCCCCACCTGGCCTAAGATGGAAAGATTTTGCCGACGTTCCTGC
This sequence comes from Geomonas sp., assembly GCF_035254065.1. Lineage (GTDB taxonomy): Bacteria > Desulfobacterota > Desulfuromonadia > Geobacterales > Geobacteraceae > Geomonas. The sequence continues at coordinate 4,811 of NZ_DATFBA010000174.1, read as the reverse complement.
ATGATTTCCGGGCGCTAACAACAAAAGATCACCGGCTTTTCCCGCAATAATAAAGCCCGCTCCCAAAGCTGGGAGCGGGCCTTTTGGCGAAGCGGCCGGGTTGTCAGCTCTCTTTGCCCCCTACCCTCAGATGGTACGGCCAAGCGAGGATGCCGCCATCCATGAACTTCACGTTGCTGAACCCAGCGGCATCAAGGATCTTCTGGGCTTCATAGCCCCTAAGACTGATCTTGCAAAAGGCAACGATCTCCTTGTCCCGGGGGAGCTCATCCAGTTTTTCGCGCAACATGCCGAGCGGGATCAGGGTGGCCCCCTCGATACCCACCTCCCCATGCTCTGCAGGTGAGCGGACGTCCAGCAGGAGGAAATCTTCCTCCTCGTCGAGCTTCCGCTTCACCTCCCCGGCCGAGATCCCCCTGGCCTGGCCGGTCAGCTTGTTCTTCATGATGTCCGCACAGACGATGAGATTGTCCATGGCAGCAGCGTAGGGGGGCGCGTAGGCCAAATCGACCTGGGCCAACTGCTCGGCAGTCGCGTGGAAGGTCATGGCGGTCGCTGCGGTATCGATCCGCTTGTCGACGGCCCCCTCTCCGACCGCCTGCACGCCGAGGATGCGCCCCGTCTTGCGGTCGGCCACCATCTTGAGCACGATGGGCTTGGCGCCCGGGAAGAAATGGGCCCGGTCGGGAGCCGGCGAAATCACGGTCTCGACCTCGAAGCCATTGGCACGCGCCTCGGCCTCAGTAAGCCCGGTCTTGCCAGCATTGATGTGGAATATCCGGAGGATACTGGTGCCGATAACCCCGGCGAAGGTGGCCTCTCCCCCCGCGGCGTTGATGCCGGCAACCCTCCCCTGCTTGTTGGCCGTGCTCCCCAACGGGATGAAGACCTGTCGACCGGTGATCAGATGGGTAGTCTCACAGCAGTCTCCACAGGCAAAGATGTCCGGGTCGCTGGTGCGCAGGCAGGCGTCGACGGCGATGGCGCCAGTCGCCCCGATGGCAAGACCTGCGGCCTTGGCAAGCGCGGCGTTGGGGGTCACCCCCGGGGCAAGCACAACCAGGTCGGCGGCGACTTCCTGCTCGCCAAGCAGCACCTTCTCCACAGCATCTCGCCCCTGGAAGCCAGTGACCCGGGAGCCGGTCAGCACCGTCACCCCCTGCTGCCTCAGGTGCTTTTCTACCTGCAGGGCGATCTCCGGGTCGAGGAGGCCGGGCAGCAGTTGCTCGCGCATCTCCACCAGCGTCACCTGCAGCCCCTTCTGCCGTAGAGCCTCAGCTGTCTCCAATCCAATGAGCCCGCCCCCGACGATGCAGGCGCGGGCGCCGGCAACGGCACTTTCCTTGAGCAGGTCGGCATCTTCCAGGGACTTGACGGTGAGGATGCCGGGCAACCCCACCTTTTCCAGGACGGGGATGATGGGAGAGCTGCCGGTGGCCAGTATCAGGCGGTCGTAGTGAAGGGAGGAGCGCTCGGCCGTCGTGGTTTCCAGGAGGTCAACGGTCTTGGCACTGCGGTCGATGGCGATGGCCGCGGTATTGGTGCGGACCACAACCCCCTTGACCTTCTTGAAGAAGGCCGCGTCGCGCACCACCCCGACCGGGGTGCTCATCAGCTCCTTGAGCTGGGTGACCGTATCGGAAAGATAATAGGGGATGCCACAGGCGCCGTAAGAGATGAAGGTTCCGCGATCGACCACGGTGACCTCAGCAGCAGGGTTCAACCGCTTGGCTTTGGAAGCGGCCTTGGCCCCCGCGGCGTTGGCTCCGATTACCACTATTTTCATCTTCATCTCCCGATCTCCTCTGCGTCTGGGTCCGGCAACAGCGTTACCCCTGTATCATGGGGGAGTTTTGCGGCACCACAGAGAAGCGGCCACCTCGATGGCCGCCCCCGGACCTGCCGCCAGCAAGCTGAACCCTTATCTTCCGCGCCTCCAGCCGCTCCAGGCCGGAATCCCGCTGTCGTCGCGAAGCAGCAGCACCTGGTCGCCTTTTTTCACCTCCGCCGCGATGATGGCGGGTTTGCCGTCCAGCGTCACCCGAGAGCCCTTGACCTCGAGCTGGTCACCCTTTTCGATGCGGGTGTCGAGCCGCTCGATGTACCAGGCCGGACCGAGATGGATGGAGATCACCCCCGTTTCTGTCCTGAGCTTCAGATGGATTCCCGCCCCCATCCCCTTCATAGGGGTCATCCTCAGCACCTCGAGCACGCTGCCTCGGAGGGATTCCACCGTGGCGGGGTCGTAGAGCCGTCCATAGGAGCCCTGGGGGCCCCAACCGCCGCTACCTTGCCATCGACCTCCGGAGGCTGCCAGGGCCGAGGTGGCCAAAAGCAGGGACAGGCATATCAGCAAGATGCCAAACCGTGTCGTCTTCATCAGCGTTCCTCCTTGTCCGGGTTGAACTGCTCCTTCCCTACGGTGGTGTGTAACCGTTCAATTGTGCAGGGAACAACAGGGAAGTCAAACGCCTGGACTGCCTGCACCATGAACCTGCAACGATACAGGGAAAGATTCATCTCTCCCCTTTCGTGAACAATGAGACGACGATCGCGCCCGCAAGTCACTGCGACTGCGGATATCAGAAATTCCCTGGCCTCGCCGTCGACCCTCAGTTTGTCATCGCCGGTGACAACGATTTTATATACAATAATTTATATGTCAATATGCAAATCAGCTGCACTGCCGACTGCCTTTCGCCTCGGATATCGCAGCGGAACGGGGAGGTGGCAGGATTTGGGGGGACGTCGGCAGGCGTCCACGATGGCGCAGGTTCATGCAGGCTGGTATGATAAGGCTGAGCTGAACAGGCGCCCGTGTGTCCCGCCGTCTGCCGCTCGTGGAGAAGAAGATGAACAGAAAGTACAATCGTAGCACCGACGCACCGCTTCTCTTCTGCCTGATCGTTCTCACTGCCTACTGGGATTACCGCAGCGGATTCAGGTTCAGCCTTTTCCCGCTCTACCTGATCCCGGTGGCGACCATCGCCTGGTTCGACCGAAGGGCGGTCACCATGACGTTATCGCTTTTTGCCGGCGCCCTGGTCGTAATCAAAGATACCCTCTCCGGCTATTCCCGGGACAATACCTACCTGGTTTGGGACGAAGGGATTAAGGTCGTTCTGCTGCTCGTTATCAGCTACGGTGTTTGGAAAATCAGCAACCTACTGCGGGAAAAGGACCAGACCAACCAGGAACTGAGACAGGCTCTTTCGGAAATCGGGGAGTTGCGGGATATGATCCCGATCTGCGCATGGTGTCACTCGGTAAGAAACGACAAGGGATTCTACGAGAAGATCGAGGTTTACTTAAGCCAGCTTACCGGAGCGGACCTAACGCACGGCATCTGCCCTTCCTGCATTGAAAAGTACTACGGGGATCTGGCAAAGAGGGCGCAGCCTGGCGAGGAAGTGTCTAACAAGAGGAAGTGATCCTGAGCCTTGTCGAGCAAGAAGGCCTGCACATTGCGAGGCATCAACGATGAATGTCCTCGAGTTCACAGCAGTGATCTTTGCCGGTTCCGTCGCGGCGGGATTCCTGGGCGCACTGACAGGACTTGGGGGCGGCGTGGTGATCGTCCCCATGCTGGTCCTGCTCTTCGGGGTGGACATCCGCTATGCCGCGGGAGCGTCCCTGGTATCGGTTATCGCCACCTCCTCCGGGTCGGCCGCCGCCTACGTCCGCAAGGGGTACACCAACGTCCGGATCGGCATGTTCCTGGAGACCGCCACCACCATGGGGGCATTGGCAGGGGCCTTTCTGACCACCAGGCTGCGTCCATCGCTGGTCTCCACCGTGTTCGGCATGGTACTGCTCCATTCAGCCTACCTCTCCTTCACCACCCGCCACCAAGTCGAGAAAATCCAGGCCCCCGACCCCCTGGCGACTCGCCTGCGCCTGGATGGCAGCTATCCGACATCGGAGGGGGCGGAAAGCTACCGTGTCCAAAACGTACCGGCCGGTTTCGCCCTGATGTTGGTAGCGGGCACCCTGTCCGGGCTGCTCGGCATCGGCTCCGGCGCCTTCAAGGTGCTCGCCCTGGACCGCGCCATGCGCATCCCCTTCAAGGTGGCTACCACCACCAGCAACTTCATGATCGGGGTCACCGCCGCTGCCAGCGCGGGGGTCTACCTGAACCGGGGCTACCTCGATCCGGGGCTGGCCATGCCGGTGATGCTCGGGGTGCTGATCGGCTCGCTTCTGGGAGTGCGCCAGCTGTTCAAGCGGACCACCACCCTGCTGCGCGCCGTCTTCAGCGTGGTGATACTCTTTCTGGCCGTGGAGATGATCTACAACGGCATCACCGGGAGGCTCTAGCATGCCGAAGGGGAGCGAGAAATGGACGGAGTACCGGTCGGAGTCGATCATCGCCGGCCTGCTGAAAAGCGGGGTGGTGCTGGCAGGTGCGGTGGTGCTGGCGGGGGGGCTTCTTTTCCTGCACCGCTACGGGACCACCCTTCCCGATTACCGTGTCTTCCGCGGGGAACCCTCCGATCTGCGCAGCTTGCAGGGGATCCTGGGGGACGTGGCAGGGTTCCATAGCAGGGGGATCATCCAGCTCGGGCTCCTGGTCCTGATCGCCACTCCGGTCTCACGGGTCGCCTTCTCGATCTTCATGTTCCTGGAGCACCGGGACCACCTCTACGTGATGATCACCCTCTTCGTGCTGGTCCTGCTGCTGTACAGCCTTTTCGGGGTGACCGGCTAAGGCGGGAGGCTGCGTCGTCCCCTCTCGCCAGACCCTATTCCCATACCCTCTGGTGATCACCTCTCCCGCAACCCATCCTCACCCTGTCCCTCCCCTTGAAGGG
>NZ_DATFBA010000173.1:0-28436 GCF_035254065.1 Geomonas sp. | reverse complement strand
ACAACCTCCCCGGCCTTTTTCTGTTTGAGCTTCTGCCTGGTCCTGCCCTGCTTAGTGGAAGACGTCGATGTCCACGCTGAAGGTCGCCATCGGCTTTACCCCCTTTTCGAAGGGGCGGCGGTAGACCAGCCTGAGCGGTGCCTTCCCGGTCGCCACCGCCAGGAAGGTGAACCGGTAATAGCCGCCCACCCCCAGCTCTCTGCCGTCGCTGGTGTAATCCGGGTCTCCCTGGCGGGCCAGCAGACCGGAGGCCCCGGGCAGCTCTTCCCACTGGTAGCCGGTACTGGGATTGCCGGGGAGGGTGACGATCAGCCGCTGGCCACGGTGAAGCCGCACGATATTGCCGTCGGAGTGGCGGTCGAGGTAAATGTCGTCGGAGCCTTTCGCCGAGGAGCCGGTAGAGGCGCACCCGGCGCCGGCTAAGGCGACCAGAACGGTCAGCAGCAGGCGGCCGAGGGCGGCCCGCTTCGTAAAGGTTGTCATCGGCTGATCCCTCCTTTTTCCGTGCGGGACGTCCCGCGTTCTTCCCGGCCCGCCGGTTCCCCCAGGTCGAGCCTTTTCCCCGCAAAATAGGCGTCCACGATCCCCACCAGCCAGCAGAGCACCAGCACCACCAGCGCGGCCGTCGTCTTCAGGTCGTCGGGGGTGGCCGAGGCCCGGCTGGCCGCGTTGAGGATGGCGACCATGTCCACCGCGCCCCCTTCGCTTTCGGCCTTCTCCAGGATGGCGTAGGCCTGCTGGGTCGCCTTCATCACCACCACTGAGCAGCAGGCGAGCACCGCGACCATCAAGCTGATGCCGCGCAGATAATGCCGCTCCCACAACTGGCCAAGTCCCGGGAAGATGATCCCCGACAGCAGCGCCCCCTTCACCGACTTCTTCATAACGCCCCCTTGCCGGACCGCCGGCCCGCGCTCCAGCGCTTTAGCCGGTCGGCAACAACTCAAAGTGTAGATGATTTGCGAAAAGCTGCTGGCAAAAAGGCGCCCGCGGCGCGCCACCGGCCGGGCGACGGGAAGCGGCGACAGGGGATGACTGGAAGGAGAGAAGATTTAAGCGAAATCTTGTAATATGGGGGGAGAACCTTCACCTGGATCCGGATCCACTGGGGGAGGGGTAGTCGCAACAAAGCAGACACAGCAGTACAGCGTCACAGGCGGATAGTTGCCCCCCCGCGGATGCGGGACTGTCGGCCGGTAGCCTCGGACGACGGATACGTCGGAGGTTCGCATGCAAGATCAATCGCAGAACAGACACCATTCCATGGTCCGGCTGGTCCTGGAGTTGATGGAGCAGTCGATTGTCCTGGTTTTCCTGGAGTTGAAGCTGGCCGCGCTGGAGGTGAGAAACAACGTCGACTCGGCCAAAAAAGGATCCGTGCTGCTGGCGGTGGGTGGCTTCATGCTGCTGTTTTCGCTGCTGGCAGCCACTGCCACCGCCATAGCGGCCCTCTCCCTGGTGCTTCCGGTCTGGCTCTCGGCGCTTATCGTGACCGCGGGCCTCATGTTCCTGGGAGCCGGCCTCTTGTTCACCGGTCTCGGCAAGCTCAAGCATTTCACCCTGATCCCCAAGGACACCCTGGATCGGGTGGAGAACATCGGCCACAAACTGAAAACGCATGCCGAGCAGCGCGACCATGAGGCGCAGGCGGCAAAAGCGGCGAGGGAGGCCGTGCACGCGGAGGCGATACGCGCCAGGGAGGAGAAGGTGGCGGCGCGCGAGCGGGAAGCGGCCCAGCGGGAAGCGGAGAGGGAAGAGGCCCGCGCCCGCGACCTGGCCAAGAGGGAGGCGCGGCGCTCCAGACGGCTCACCTATGCCCGGCAGAAAGCCGAGGCACGGGAGGCCGCCAAACAGAGGAAGGGGTGAGCCGACCCCCAACAAAGGGAAAGGGGACTGGCTCCGCAGGTGCCAGTCCCCCTTCTGAAATTGTCATCCTTCTGAACCTTCGTCAACAACGGCGGGCTTCCCAGCACCTGGCCGATTCCTCCCGGCTCTCGCTCGCCCTGCGGGGTGCAGCTCAGAACTCGAAGAGGAACCCGCCCAGGCAACTGGTCCCCCCCAGGTTGACGGAGCCTCCGGTGGTATCCCCCATCGCCCTGATGAAGCGCCCTTCCACGAAGAAGTAGGTGTGCTGCAGCCCGAAGTCGCGGTAGAGGCTTTCCGCGGCATCCCTCTCCAGCCTGTCCATCAGGAACTCGACCCCGGCTCTCGCGTTGAAGCCGTTCACCGACCCCTTGGTGGTTCCCTGACCCGTCACGTCGGACCGGTAGAAGAGCCTGGTGTAGCCTCCCCCCGCGTAGGGGACCAGCCACTGGTCCTCATCCATCACCCCCCGCGCCAGCACGAAGACACTGAGCGGCGCCCGGTCGAAGGTGACCTCACCGGCGGTGGTCCCGTGCTGCAGCTGTCCCCCCTTGCCGGTTGCGTATGAATAGCTCCCCTCTATCCCCACCTCGACCTGCCGCGTCACCTTGTAGGCAAGGGAGCCGCCGAACTCGGGGGTGTAGCTGCTGCCGTAGAAGGTGGACCACCTGTCGACATCGGGGAACAGGACCCCCCCCTTCAGTTCCAGCGACCAGTGCGGCCGTTCGGGGCGCTGCTCGGCGAGCGCGAGGGCGGGGATCAGCGTCAGCAGTACGGCAAGCAACAGTTTTCTCAAGAGACCCTCCTCGCTCTGACCAGCGACCTGCTGTCGATCCTTCGGTACAGGAAAAAGGAGGTGGTGACCGCTGCCACGAGGATCGCCAGCTTGATGAGCGGTGGGATGTAGACCAAAAAGGTCGACAAGAGCACCAGCGGCAAAAGGACCAGCCGCACCGGCGCCTTCAGCCAGGGGTGGGCGTTCAGGAAACGGGCACCCCTGGGGCCGTGCTGGTAGTACCAGGAGACGAAGGCCCGCCCGGGGGCGTTGGTCATCAGGTAGCGGTCCCTGAACATCCGCAGCGACTGGACCTCGGGTGCGGAGTAGAAACCGTAGGCGGCGGTGGCGATGAAGCAGCCCCCCCCTTTCACGTTGGGGAAGGGGGTGACGGCCTCAGGGAAGTCCTGCTTGACGTTGGAGAGGGTGCCGGTGACCGGGTCGCCCACCGTCTGGATGGTGGGGAGCGACTTGGCGCTCTCGTTGGCGCTGGGGGAATTGGGGGCGAGTGTCGAGTCAACCAGCGAGGTCACCTGTGCGACGATCTGCGCCCGGGCCACCGGCAGGACCGCCACCCAGTAATTGGTGGAGTTGACCAGGCCGCTCAGGGTGTAGCTGGTGGCCGTGGGATCATTCACCGGGATAAAGGCGTCCGGCAGTGAGGTTGCGGTGAAGGCTACCGTGTTGAAGTAGATCCGGTAGCCGGTCGCGCCGATGACCGGGGTCCAGTTGAGCTGCAGCGCGTGGTCCAGCGGGGTGGTGGTCAACACCGGTGCGCCGGTCGGGGCCGTCGGTGCATCCGGGAGCGTGGCGAAGGTCAGCTGCGCGCTGGTGGTGGTTGCCGGCGATACCACGAAGGGGCTGGCACCCTCCGCGGCGATCAGCTGGTTGGGGGTGGTGCTGTAGTAGACCCGGTACGCGGTGACCGGGCTGCTCTGCTGGCTCCAGTTAAGGGTCATCACCGCGGAGCTGCTGGTGGCGATGATGGTGGAGGAAAGCGTCGGCGTGGGAGGGGTGCTGGAGCCGGCATCGGCGGCGGGGCCGCCGTAGGCACCACGGTCCTTGACGCCGGTGATGCTGGGATCGCCGGAGTTCTTGCAGGGAGAGGTGGACTGCAGGTGGAAGTCGCCAGCCAGGGCGTTCACGAACTGGGGGTCGGCGTTGGTGACCGTCGCGTTGGGGATGGCGTTGTTGCCGAGGTCTGAGACGCCGTTGGCAATGTTGGCGAAGTAGTCGTTATAGGAGAGGTTGAGGGTGCCGGAGGCCGAGATGGCGGTGGTGTTGGTGGAAAAGATGTTGTTGCCGACCGTCAGCCCGGTGGACGTGGTGCTGATGGCGGTCCCGTTCTGGTAGAAGGTGTTGTTGACGATGGTGGCCGACGCCCCCTGTATCTGGAGAGCGATGGAGTTGGGGAGCCAGAAGATGTCGTTGGTGATGTTGATGGAGCCGCCGCTGGCCAAGATGCCGATGGCGCTCGGCGCCTTGAAGGTGAAGTTCCTGATGGTCACATTGCTGTGACCGTTGGTGGTGATCAGCGCCCCGCTCCCGCCGCCGGTAAGGATGGTCCCGGCAGTACTGGCGCCGTACAGGGGAACGCCGTCATTTTTGATCTGGATGGCGCCGCTGTAGGTGCCATTTGCCACCTGGATCTGGTAGCTGTTGGCGGCGTTGTTGGGATTGCTGATCTGGATGTTGACGTTGTCGATGGCGCTCTGGATGGTTTGGAAGTTGGTAGAGCTGGTGGGTTTGCCGGGATCGACGGTAATGGTGATCAGGGTGGCCAGGGCCGCTTCGGGCACAGCCAAGGCCGACAGCATGGCTGCAGTAACCAGCAATCGTGTCATCCACCTCACTTTCATGAGCCCGTCCTTTTCTGCAGGTAGGTCAGCCGGAGGGCGGCTGTTGGCGGCTAGCCGGTCCAATGAAGCAAGCGAGGCGCATGCTATCATAAATCACAGCCGATCCCAATGAAAAAAAGGCAGCCTTTGCGGGCTGCCTTTTTGGGTTCTGTCTGTGGCGAAGGGGGGTGGGACTACTCCGACTTTTTCTTCTTCGACTTCTTCCCCTTCTTCGCTTTTTTACCGCCCGAGGAGGACCCTTCACCCTTGGACTTCTTGCTCCCCTTGCCGGCCTTTTCCTTCTTCCCCTTCTTGCCGCGCTTGGAACCCTTCTCGTGCTTGGAGTTCTTGTGGCGGTGGTAGCTTCTCGGCTCCGGGGTCAGCTCGTCTTTGATGTTGGAGAGCAGGACCGTCGGCTCTTCCAGTTCCGGGTCCGCCTTCTTGGCCGCCTCCAGGGAGGCCTTGGCCTCGGCGATCCGGCCGTTCTTCATCTGCACCCGCCCCATGGCGTTCAGTGCCTTGGCGTGGTCGGGCTTCAGTTCCACCGCCTGCTTGTACTGGGCGATGGCGTCGTCGTAGTTCTTCTGGAATTCGTAGACGAGCCCCAGCTTGTAATGGGTGTTGGGATCGGTAGGCGCCAGTTCCACCCCTTCCTTGAGCAGGGTGGCCAGCTGGTCGTAATTCTTGTTCTTCACGTAGATGGCGGTCAGCGCGTTTCGCGCGTCGGCATCATCCTTCTTCAGCCTGAGGACCTCCTGGTACTCCTTGGCCGCCTCGTCGTTGAGGTTCCGCTTCCTCTGCAGGCTGGCCAGCTCGCGGTGCGCCTCCAGGGCGTTGGGGTCGAGCTTGATGGCGGCGGCGTAGGCGTCGGCCGCCGCGGTGAGGTCCTTGCTGTTCACGTAGGCGCGGGCAAGCTTCAGCTGCAGGACAGGATCGTTCGGCTTTCTTTTAACCAGCTCGCGGTACTGCTCGAGCGCCTGCGGGAAGCTGCCGCGCAGGGTGTAGATGTCGGCCAGCCGCTGGCGGGCCTCGTCGTTGTCCGGGGTGGCGGCCAGTACCTGCCGGTACTCGACCACCGCCTCGTCCAAGAGCGCCTTGCGCTCGTAGATGCCGGCCAGGTTGTAGTGGAGCTGGGGGTTATCCGCCTTGTTGCGCAGCGCATCGCGGTAGTACCCCATCGCCGCGTCCTCATGCCCGGTGGCGAGCAGGCAGTCGCCCAGCCGCTGCATGGCGACCGCGTCGGTCGGGTCCTCTGCCAGGCGCAGCCGGTACTCGGCGATGGCCTGCTCGTACTCTTTGGAGCCCTTGTAGCTGTCGCCCTGCGCCAGGTGGTTGACCTTGGGGGCCGGCGCAGCCTTGGGGGCGCTGCCGGCCAGCACGCGCTCGTACTCCGCGCTCTTCTCGTCACCCTTCTTGGCGTACCCTTCGGCGAGCAGGCGGTGGACTTCCTTGTTGCCCGGTTCGTCGAGGGCGGCCTGCTTGAGTTCGTTGACCGCCTTGTCGGTCTCCCCCTTGGCGAGCAGCAGGGCACCCAGCCCCAGGCGCGCCTTGCCGTTGCCGGGTTGGATGGAAAGGGCCTTGCGGTACTCGGCCTCCGCCTTCTGGCGCGAATCGATGGCTGCGTAGGCTGCCGCCAGTTCTACGTGCAGGTTGGCGTCATCCGGATAGGCGTTCACCGCCTCGCTGTAATGGAAGATGGCGAGCTGGTAGAGCTTCTTGTCGGCGAAGATGCGCCCCAGCGCCGCGTTGTAGCGGGGATCCCCCGCCTTGAGCCCCGCGGAGAGTTCCACCGCCGCCTCTTCGCTGGCACCCTTTTTCTGGTGCAAAAGGCCCAGGTTTCCGCTGGCCGGGTAGAATTCGGGATCGATGGAGAGCGCTTCCTTGTACTCCTTGATGGCGGCATCGGTGTTGCCGCCTCTCTCCAGCTGGAGCGCCTTGAGGTAATGCCCGGCGGCACCCGAGGGGCAAAGTTCCATCACGCGCTTCTCGGTGTCGGCCCGCTTCGACTCGCTGGTCTGCGGCGTCATCTCCAGGATCAGCCTCTTGGCGTCCCGGCAGCTCCCGGAGCTCGAGCCGGGGAACGGCCAGTTGAACCCGGTGCCGAACACGGTCAGCGCCAGCAGAGAGGATAGTACAGCGTATCTTTTCATGTAAGGCCCTTTGTTTCGGTGGTTTTCGTGGTGGTTGCGCCGTGGAGATCGGCGCCGGCCGCCGCGCTGCGGCCCGCTTCGCCGTGCTCGCCGCGGGGGGCGGCCGATAGGCTCCTGTCCCTGCCGTCGGGCGCGAACCGATACCTCGGGAATGGCATCCGGGCGGGGGAGGCAAGCTCCCGCCGGCCGGGCCTTGGCCCCTTCGGCACCACTTAATGGTTGGATTGGCTTCCTTCCCGCGGCGGAAAAACCGTAACCGGCAAGCGGATTTCTGGGGTAGGAACACTGAAGTTGGCGGATTATACACATCCGCACTAGTAAATTCAATTGTAAAGCCAAAAAAATTAATGATAACGTTGTCTTGACCGACCGCTTTTTGTCGCCAAGCCGCGCCAGAGCTTAGGGCGGGATTACCTTGACTTTCATGATAAAGATGGTTAAATCATGCAAACCGGCGCCGTGAAGCCACGGGGCCGGGTCTTTTTTAACCCGAACATTCAAGGGCACAAAGGGGCCATATGCCGGTGATCCCCAAGGAACCGTTGGACTGGCTTGACCTGTTCCGCCAGCAGATGGACGAGCTCTTCCGCTACCTCTCCACCCTGGAGGGGCGCGAAGGATTCACGGAGAAGGAGATCACGCCGCTGGTCGACGTCTACGAGACGGCGGACTCGCTGGTGGTCGAGGTCGAGCTGCCGGGCTGCCGGCCCGGCGACATCTCTCTCAGCACCTGCTGCTCCACCCTGGTGGTGGAGGCGGCCGTCCGGGAGGAGACCGGGCCGGGGGTGAACTACATCTGCCTGGAGCGCGCCAACGGCCGCTTCTGCCGCACCATCGAGATCCCCCCCGGGGCCGATCTCGACCGGGGGCGGGCACGTTACCGGCAAGGGCTCTTGACCGTGGTCTTCCCCTGGTCCAGGGAGAGCAGGACGCACATACGGGAGATCCCGATTGAACAAGGAGACTGAGATGGAAAACAGGCAGGAAACCGAAGAACTCAACATACCGGACGTTCTGCCGTTGCTCCCCGTAAGGGACGTGGTTGTCTACCCCTACATGATTCTGCCGCTGTTCGTGGGGCGTGAGATCTCCATCAACGCCGTCGACTACGCGCTGTCCAAGGACCGGATGATCTTCCTGGCCACCCAGCGCGACGTGGGGGACGAGGAACCGACCCCGGAGGGGATCTACCAGGTCGGCACCGTGGCCATGATCATGCGCATGCTGAAGCTGCCGGACGGCCGGGTGAAGATCCTGGTGCAGGGGCTGACCAAGGCGCGGGTGGTCGAGTACCAGGCCGAGAAGCCCTTCTACTCGGTGCGCATCGAGCGGGTGGTGGAGCCGGCGGCCCAGGAGAACAGCCTGGAGGCCGAGGCGCTCATCCGCACGGTGAAGGAGGAGCTGGGCAAGATCGTGGCGCTCGGCAAGGCGGTCTCCCCCGAGGTGATGGTCATCGTCGAGAACATGCAGGAGCCGGGTGCCCTGGCCGACCTGGTGGCCTCCAACATCGGCCTGAAGGTCGAGGAGGCCCAGGGGCTTCTCGAGGTGATCGATCCCCTCGAGCGGCTTCGCAGGGTGAACGAGTACCTCAACAAGGAGAGCGAGCTCCTCAACATGCAGGCCCGCATCCAGTCCGCCGCCAAGGAGGAGATGGGGAAGAGCCAGCGCGAGTACTACCTGCGCGAGCAGCTGCGCGCCATCCAGCAGGAGCTGGGCGAGACCGACGCGCGGAGCGAGGAGATCGCGGAGCTCAGAAAATCCATCGAGAGCGCCAAGATGCCGCAGACGGTGGAGAAGGAGGCCCTCAAGCAGTTGGGCCGCCTGGAGCAGATGCATCCGGATGCCGCCGAGGCCGGCATGCTCAGGACCTACCTCGACTGGCTGGTGGACATCCCCTGGTCCAAGTCGACCAAGGACTCCCTGGAGATCAACCGCGCCTCCGACATCCTCAACGAGGACCACTACTTCCTGGAGAAGGTCAAGGAGCGCATCCTGGAGTTCCTGGCGGTCAGGAAGCTGAAGAAGAAGATGAAGGGCCCCATCCTCTGCTTCCTGGGCCCCCCGGGGGTCGGCAAGACCTCGCTCGGCAAGTCGATCGCGCGCGCCATGGGGAGGAAGTTCGTGCGCATCTCGCTGGGCGGGGTGCGCGACGAGGCCGAGGTACGCGGACACCGCCGCACCTACGTGGGGGCACTCCCCGGCCGCATCATCCAGGGGCTCAAGCAGGCGGGAAGCAACAACCCGGTCTTCATGCTGGACGAGCTCGACAAGCTGGGCTCCGACTTCCGCGGCGACCCGTCCTCGGCGCTTCTGGAGGTGTTGGACCCCGAGCAGAACAACAGCTTCTCAGACCACTACATAAACCTCCCCTTCAACCTCTCCAACGTGATGTTCATCGCCACGGCCAACCAGATCGACACGGTGCCGGGGCCCTTGAGGGACAGGATGGAGGTCATCCAGCTCTCCGGCTACACCGAGGAGGAGAAGCTCGGCATCGCCAAGCGCTACCTGGTGCCGCGCCAGATCAAGGAGAACGGCATCAGCGAGGAGATCGTCAGCTTCACCGATGACGCGCTGAAGACGGTGATCTCCAAGTACACCCGCGAGGCGGGGCTCAGGAACCTGGAGCGCGAGATCGGCAGCATCTGCCGGAAGGTGGCCAGGAAGGTGGCCGAGGGTCGCGAGAAGCACTTCACCATCGGTGCCGGTGCGGTCGCCAAGTACCTGGGGCCGCCCAAGTTCCTGCGCGAGGAGGAGATGGATAAGAACGAGGTCGGCGTGGTGACCGGCCTGGCCTGGACGCCCGTGGGCGGCGAGGTCCTCTTCGTCGAGGCGAGCGTCATGAAAGGGAAGGGGGGGATGACCCTGACCGGACAGCTGGGCGACGTGATGAAGGAGTCGGTGCAGGCCGCCCTTTCCTACATCCGCACCCGGGCGACCGACCTCCAGCTCGCGGAGGACTTCCTCTCCGGCCTGGACATCCACGTGCACGTGCCGGCCGGCGCCATCCCCAAGGACGGCCCCTCGGCAGGGGTCACCATGGCCACCGCCCTGGTCTCCGCCTTCACCAGGATACCGGTGAAAAAGGACGTGGCTATGACCGGCGAGATCACCCTGCGCGGCAAGGTGCTCCCCATCGGCGGCCTCAAGGAGAAGATCCTGGCGGCTGCCCGTCTGGGGGTAACCACCGTGGTGATACCTGTCCAGAATGCGAAGGACCTGGAGGACGTTCCCAAGACCATCCTCAAGAAGCTGAAGATCGTCACCGCCTCGACCATCGACGAGGTGCTGGCTGTGGCCCTGGAGAGCTATCCCCCGCCGGCGCCGCCGCAGCCCAAGCCGACCAAACCGCCCAAGGCGGACTCCTCCAAAGCCAAGATCGGCCGCGGCCGCATCGTGGTCCCTCCCGGCAAAGGCATCAGCGCGGAGGGTAAGGCTTGAAACTGGCCGAACTGGGCGAATTCGGCCTGATCGACAGGATCGCACAACAGGTCGCCGCGGCACCCTCGGTCCCCTTAGGGATCGGGGATGACGCGGCGGCCCTTCTCCCCACGCCCGAAAACCTTACCCTCATCACCTGCGACATGCTCCTCGAAGGGGTCCACTTCGATCTAAACTTCTGCGACCCGCACAGCCTGGGACGGAAGTCCCTGGCCGTCAACATCTCGGACCTGGCGGCCATGGGCGCCGTTCCGCGCCACTGCCTGCTGGGGATCGCGCTTCCGGCCGCCGTCCCGGTCGAGTTCATGGACGGCTTCATGACCGGGATGCTGGAGATGGCGGGAAGCTTTGGGGTGACGTTGGTGGGGGGAGATACCTGCGCCTCCAAGGGGGGGATAGCCATTTCCATCACCGCCCTGGGCGAGCAGCGCCCTGAGCGGGTCCTGAAGAGAAGCGGGGCGAAGGCGGGAGACCTGGTTTACGTGAGCGGGACGGTGGGGGATGCGGCGGCCGGGCTTAAGGAGTTGAGGAGCGGCAGGCGGGAAGGTTTCCTGGTCTCGCGGCAGCTTGACCCGACCCCGCGGGTGGCGGCCGGGGTGGCCGTTGCCGAGGCGGGACTGGCCAGCGCCATGATTGACGTGAGCGACGGCGTGCTCTCCGATCTCGGTCACATCTGCGAGATGTCCAAGGTCGCTGCCAGGGTCGAGCTGGCGCGGCTGCCGCTTTCCGACGAGTATCGCGCCCTGTGCGGCGACGATCTCTCCTTGGCCCTTTCCGGCGGGGAAGATTACGAGCTGTTGTTCTGCGTGCCTCAGGGAAGAGGTGAGGCGGTCGAGGAGCTGTTCGGCAGGCTGGGGCTGGCGGTGACCAGGGTCGGGGCGATCGTCGAAGGGAGCGGCATAGAGCTGGTGGCTGCCGACGGCTCTCTCCACCAGCCCGGCGCGCGAGGCTTCGATCACTTCGGTTAATTCTCGTCGGACCTGTCTGACCTGTCTGACTGGTCCGACGCTCTTAAATTTCCCCGCTGATCCTCACCGCCACCTTCCGCTCCCTCGGCCCGTCGAACTCGCAGAAGTAGACCGCCTGCCAGGTGCCCAGCAGCAGTTTCCCCCTGTCCACCAAAAGCCTCTCCGACGGGCCAACCAGGCTCGCCTTGATGTGGGCATCGGAGTTCCCTTCGGTGTGGGTGAAGTGGGGACCGTTGGGGACCAGACGGTCCAGCCAATGGGAGATGTCACGCTTTACCGCGGGGTCGGCACCCTCGTTCACGGTGACCGCGGCGGTGGTGTGCATCACGAACAGGTCGCAGTAGCCGCAGATCACCCTCGAGGATGCGATCAGGTCCTCCACGCGCGAGGTGATGTCGATCAGCTCGGTCCGCTCCCTGCTCTTGAGCTTTATATAGTGGATCATGGACTCCCTCCTGAGATCTTCATATCAATGGACACTACCTCAGCTCGCTCTCGCGAAGTTCCGTCTCATCTTTCCGAGGTACTTGTTGAGGGGGTTGTCGCGGGACAAAAACGGGAACACCGGCCGCCCTCGCGTCCCGAGGACCTGCAGCAGCTTCGCGATCTCCTCGTTCTCCCCGGCTCTTTGCCCCACCTCCAGGGCTCTGACCGCCTCTCTCCTTTTTCCCGCCACCAGGTAGATGATCCCCAGCCGCAGATAATGTTCCGTTTCCCTGGGCGCCATCCTCAACGCCTGGTAGCAGAGGGAGCTGGCGGCTCGGGTGTCGCCGGTGTGGTGCGCGAGGGCAAGCGCGTACAGGGAGAGGTTGTCTGCGCTACGGTCCCGCTCCAGCGCTTCCTGCAGGTAATGGTGAGCCAGCCGGTAGTTCCTGGCCTCCATCGCTTCCCTTCCCAGCTTGGAGAGTTCCCCCCCTCCCAGCCAGGCCAACTCCTCAAAAGTTACCGTGCTCATCGCTCATCTCCAATGAAAGTCAAACGCGATGCTTCTTAGTCTCGTATAACTATAGCATCTAGTTGGGACAAAGATATCTCCACGCTCATGGAAAGTGCCGAAGCTGCGAGTTAATTAAGGCGGCGCGCTTGACAAAAAAAAGCGATCTGTGGTCTAATCGCACCCTGTGGAAGAGTGTGCGTACATAGGACTGGGTACCAACCTGGGCGACCGCGAGCTGAACCTGTTGAGGGCGGTCGCCGAGCTGGGAAAACTTCCCGGCAGCCGGGTCACCGGACTGTCTCCCTTCTACGAGACCGAGCCGGTGGGTGGCGTGGCGCAGGACAACTTCTACAACGCCGTGGCGCGCCTTCAGACCTCGCTTTCCCCTGCCGACCTGCTGGAGCGGCTGAAGGAGGTCGAGGTCAAGGTTTTTCGGCGCGTTCCCTCCGGCCACTGGGGGCCGCGCAGCATGGATCTGGACATCCTTCTCTACGGGGCGCAGGTCCTCTCCGGTGAGCGGCTCACCATCCCGCACCCCCGCCTTGCCGAGCGTCGTTTCGTGCTGCAGCCGCTGGCCGATCTCGACCCCTCACTCAGGCATCCTTCCCTAGGCAAGACTATCGCCGAATTACTGGCCTCACTGACCACCGATGAGCGCGTGGTGAGGATTTAATAGAAAACCAACAACCCAAAGCGGAGGAAGTACATGAAGTTTTTTATCGACACAGCGGACGTGCGGGAGATTCGCGAGGCAAATGAACTTGGACTGGTTGACGGCGTAACCACCAACCCCTCCCTGATCGCGAAAAGCGGCCGGCGCTTCGAAGAGGTCATCAAGGAAATCACCGGGATCGTGGACGGCCCCATCTCGGCGGAAGTGATCTCCCTGGAGCATGACGGCATGATCTCCGAGGCACTGAAGCTTGCCGAGATCCACCCGAACATCGTGATCAAGCTCCCCATGACCGCAGAGGGTCTCAAGGCCACCAAGACCCTGCACGGCAAGGGGATCAAGACCAACGTCACCCTGATCTTCACCCCGATGCAGGCGCTTTTGGCCGCCAAGGCCGGCGCCACCTACGTCTCCCCGTTCGTGGGGAGGCTGGACGACATCTCCCAGGACGGCATGAACATCATCGGCGAGATCAGGAGCATCTTCGACAACTACGGGTTCGACACCGAGATCATCGTGGCCAGCATCAGGAACCCGGTGCACGTGCTCGACTCGGCGCTGATCGGCGCGGACATCTGCACCATCCCCTACAGCGTCATGCTGCAGCTCGCCAAGCACCCGCTCACCGATGCCGGCATCAAGAAGTTCCTGGAAGACTGGGAGAAGGTGCCGAAGTAAGCCCAACCCTTGATACCCTCTCCCGAAGGGGAGGGGCAGGGGAGGGGGGACGATGCCGCGCAGTGCCGGCGGAGTTGCCCACCCGGGGGACGCAGCATGAAGATCAACGTTGACCGGAAATAAGAAGGGCGGGTCTTGGACCCGCCCTTGCCGTTATCAGGGGAGATGTATGCGCCGCTGGCTTGCTACTCGGTGCTCCGCCTCCGCTGCAGCTTCACGTACACGAAGATGATGATCGAGCTGGCGATCAGCACGACGCCGAGAGCGTGGTGCGAGTACTTCATGATCAGCTCCTGGTTGCTGCCGATCACGTAGCCGATGCAGGTGAGCACGGTCACCCAGATGCCGGCCCCCAGCAGGGTGTACAGGGAGAACTTGACATGGTTCATCCCGGAGAGCCCGGCAGGAAGTGAAATCAGGTGACGCACCACGGGGAGCAGTCTGCCGATGAAGGTGGAGATTTCGCCGTGCTTCAGGAAGAACCCCTCCACCTTGGCGAACTTCTCCTCGGTGATCAGCACGTACTTGCCGTACTTGAGGAGCAGCGGCCGGCCGAGGTAGCGGGCGGCGAAGTAGTTCGCGTAGGCGCCGATCAGGCTGCCGATGGTGCCGCAGAGGATGGCGAAACCGGCATTCATCTGTCCCTGCTGGGCCAGGTAGCCAGCCGGCGGCATCACGAGTTCGCTGGGAATGGGGATCACCGAGCTCTCCATCGCCATCAGGATGAAGATGCCGGGATATCCCATCGCCCCGATGGTCCGTAACAGCCAATCGATTACTGCGTGCATGTACACTCCTCGTTTTTTCGTTGCCGGTAATCTTATACGGCAAAGTGGAAAAAGACGAACAAAAAATGACTGGGCGCTGTGACCCTTTAGTTAACACTCCCCCCGCCCCCTTGGGGGAGAGGGCTGGGGTGAGGGCGGAACTTTTCGGCACGTCGAGGAGCCCTCACCCGGCCTTCGGCCACCCTCTCCCCTGAAGGGGCGAGGGTAGGACAGACCATCATGATATTCAATAAGTAGGAGCGAGCAGTGAAAAAGCACCTATATATAACAGGGCACAAGAATCCGGATACCGATTCGGTGGCCTCGGCCATAGCCTATGCAGAACTTAAGCGCGCCCTGGGGCGCCAGCAGGTGACCGCCGCCATGGCCGGCGCGCTCAACCCGCAGACGACTTGGCTGCTGGGAAGGCTTGGCGTGGAGGCCCCGCTGTACCTGGCCGACGTCCACCCTAAGGTGCGCGACGTCGTCAACCGCAACCCGGTCTCGGTGCAGGCCAGCGCTCCGCTGCTGACCGCCCTCGAGCTTTTCCACCACAACAGCGTGCGCTCGCTGCCGGTGGTGAACGAGGAAGGATCTCCGGTGGGAGTCATCCCCCTCATCAAGATCGCGGAGCGGTCGCTCGCGACCGGTCCCCTTTCGCTCAGGGTGCTGAACGCCTCCCTGGCCACGCTGGCCGCCTGCCTGGAGGGGGAATTCCTGGCCGGCGGACCGGAGCCGGGGCTGGAGACCCTGCACCTGTTTGTGGGGGCCATGGCGGAGAACTCCTTTACCAGCAGGCTTGCCGGCTACGACCCGCGCAGCCTGGTGGTGGTCACCGGCGACCGCCGCAGCATCCAGATAGCCGCCATCGAGCGGGGCGTGCGCCTGCTGGTGGTGACCGGCGGTCTTTCCGTGGACGATGACGTGGTCCGGCTGGCCGCCGAAAAGGGGGTGGCCCTCATCTCCACCCCGCTGGATACCGCGGCCACCGTTTCCCGCGCGCGCCTCTCCACGCCGGCTGGCGAGTTGGCCGACCACGTCTTCGAGACCGTGGGGGTGGGCGAGCGTCTGGGGCGCCTGCGCGAGAAGCTGATGCACGCCTCGGCCGTCATCGCCATTGAGGACGACGGTACCCTGGCCGGGGTGGCCACCAAGTCCTCTCTGCTCGCGCCGCTCCCCTACGCCCTGATCCTGGTCGACCACAACGAGCTCTCCCAATCGGTGCCGGGCGCAGAGGAGCTGGAAATCGTGGAGGTGGTTGACCACCACAAGCTCGGCAACGCGCCGAGCAGCACACCGATCCCCTTCCTGACCGCGCCGGTGGGAAGTACCTGCACCATAGTCGCCTCCCTCTACGCAGAGCACGGGGTCACCCCGTCGTCCACCATAGCCGGGCTGCTGCTGGCCGGCATCCTCTCCGATACCGTGATCCTCAAGTCCCCCACCACCACCGAGCGCGACCGCAACGCGGTGAAGCGGCTCTCCGAGCTGGCGGGGCTCGACTACGAGGCGTTCGGCGCAGAGATCTTCGCCGCCTCCGGTGCCCTTTCCGGGTACGGCGGGCCCGAGGGGGTGGTCGGTTCCGATTTCAAGCTGTTCAGCCAGGGGGAGCACCGCTTCGGCGTTGGACAGGTCGAGGTCTTCGGTTTCGACGAGTTCAACTCGATGAAGGCCGAGCTGAGGTCCGCGCTCGCCTCGCTGCGGGAAAAGGAGTCGCTGGACCTGGCGGGGCTGATGGTTACCGACATCTCCACCGAGAGCACCATGTTCCTGATGGAAGGGGGGCAGCGCTTCGCCCGCTTCATGGGGTATCCCGAGCCGGAGCCGCAGATCTACGAGATGAAAGGTGTCATGTCGCGCAAGAAGCAGCTCGTGCCGCACATGATCAAGGTCCTGGGAGGCCGCTGAGATGGGGAACGCTTTCCTCGATAGGATAGCCGGGGAGGTCCTGGTCGGCGACGGGGCCATCGGGACCATGCTGTACGCCAAAGGGGTGGCGCTGGAGGCGAACTTCGAGCACCTCAACCTGGTCCGGCCGGAGCTCGTGCTGGCGCTGCACCGGGAGTACATCGACGCGGGCGCCCGGGTCATCGAGACCAACAGCTTCGGCGCCAACCTGGTCAAGCTCTCCGCCATTGGCCTCGGGGCCAAGGTGGCCGACATCAACCGGCAGGCAGCCGTGCTCGCCCGGCGCGCGGTGGACGGTCACCAGGTCTTCGTGGCCGGCTCCATAGGCCCGCTGGGGCGCGGCAAAGGCGAACTGTCCGAAGAGGAGATCCGCGACTGCTTCCGGGTGCAGGCCGCCGCTCTGGCCGAAGGTGGCGTTGATCTGTTGATGCTGGAGACCTTCGCGGAGCTGGAGGAGCTTGAGGTGGCCATCTCCGCCGCCAAAGAGACCGGCCTCCCCATTATCGCCAATCTGGCCTTCGGCGAGGGGGCCCGCCTGGCGGGAGGCATCGAGGCGGAAAGCGCTGCAATCCGGCTGGAGGCTGCGGGGGCGGACGTGATCGGCGCCAACTGCGGGGCCGGTCCGTTGCAGTTACTGGCCACCCTGAAACGGATGGCCGCCGTCACCTCCCTCCCCCTGGCCGCCTACCCCAACAGCGGCTTCCCCGAATACGTCGACGGACGCTACATCTACCGGACCACCCCCCAGTACTTCGCCGACATGGCCAAGGAAATGGTGGCCGCCGGCGCCAGCCTGGTGGGGGGCTGCTGCGGCACCACGCCCGAGCATATCCGGGGCATCGCCGCTGGCTTGGCCGGTCTGAAGCCGGTAGTCCGCACGGTAACCCGCGTGGAGAGCGACGCGGCGGGGACCGCATCGGCCGGCAGCGCCGGCGCGGGCTTTTTGGCCGGCTGGGGAACGCAGAAGGTGGTCACCGTGGAGCTGGACCCTCCCAAGGGGCTCGACTGCGCCAAGGTGCTCTCCGGCAGCCGCGCGCTGAAAGAGGCCGGGGCCGACGCCATCAATCTGGCCGAGAATCCGCTGGCGCGGGTGAGGATGGGGAACATCGCGCTTGCCTCCCTGATCCGCAATGAGGTCGGCATCGAGGTGATCGCCCACATCACCTGCCGCGACCGCAACCTGATTGGCCTGCAATCCGACCTGATGGGGGCGAGCCTTCTGGGGGTGACTTCCATCCTGGCGGTGACCGGCGACCCGGCGAGCCTGGGCGAGGAAGCGAGCGCTTCCTCCGTCTTCGACCTCAACTCTTTCTCGCTGATCAAGCTTCTGAGCGACCTCAACCGCGGCGTCAACGCGCTGGGGAGCCCGATCGGCACCGGCACCGGTTTCACCATCGGCGCCGCCTTCAACCCCAACGTCCAGAAGATGGAGGTGCAGGCGGCGAGGCTTGCCAAGAAGGTGGCCAACGGCGCCCAGTTCGCGCAGACCCAGCCGATCTACGACCTGGATCGGCTCGACCGCATGCTGGAGCTGACCGCCGAGCTGGGGATCCCCGTCCTTCCCGGTGTGCTGCCGCTGGTAAGCGGGCGCAACGCGGAATTCCTGCACAACGAGGTTCCGGGGATCGTGATCCCTGACGAGATCAGGGGGCGCATGGCCGGGAAGACCGGCGAGGAGGGAGTCAAGGAAGGGCTCGCCATCGCCAAGGAATTCATCGAGGCCGCCATGGAGAGGGCAGGGGGCTTCTACCTGATCCCGCCGTTCGGGAAGTACGAGATCGCGGTGGAGCTGGTGAAATTTATCAGAGGCAAAGACAAAAAGTTTAAAGCATGACCACAGAGGACACGGAGGTTTCGCAAAGGACACAGAGGAAAAGCTTATAAACTGGGGAAAAGCAGAACCGGGTAAAACAAAACTAGGTCTTTTCCTCGTTTTCCTCCGTGACCTCTGCGCATCCTCTGTGTCCTCTGTGGTCAAGCTTCTCCCGGTTTTAGATCATTTTTGACCTGCATCAATTCAAAATAACAGCAAGGAGGACACTATGAAGAAGGACATCCTCGAGAAGGGGGCGATTCTGCAGCGCGATCGGGAAACCTACGCCATCGCCCCGCACATCCCCGGCGGCTTCACCGACACGGCCACCCTCAGGAAGATCTGCGACGTGGCTGACAAGTACGGCCTGGACCTGAAGCTGACCTCGGCCCAGCGCATCGCCATGATCGGTGCCAAGGAGGAGGATCTGGACGCCATCTGGGCGGATCTCGCCCAGCAGCAGGGGGCTCCCATCGGCCTGTGCGTGAGGAGCGTGAGGATCTGCCCCGGCACCACCTACTGCAAGCGGGCCCTGCAGGATTCCCAGTCGCTCGGGCTCAAGATGGACGCGCTCTACCACTCCATGGAGCTACCCAACAAGATGAAGATGGGTGTCTCCGGCTGCGTCCTCTCCTGCGCTGAATCGTCCGTCAAGGACATCGGCGTGGTGGGGACGGTCAAGGGGTGGCGGATCCTGGTGGGTGGCAACGCCGGTGTGCGGCCTCGCCTGGGCGAGCTGCTGATCGATGACGTAGCTACCGAAGAGGAGACCCTGGCCATCGTGGCGCGGATCGTGGAGTTTTACAAGAACGCGCCCAAGAAGGAGCGGCTGGGAAAGATCGTTGAAGAGATGGGAATCGACGCCTTCCGGGCGGCGATCCTGGAGAAAAAGTCGTGCGAGAGCTGCGGTTGCGGGTGCCAGGCGGGATGATAGGCAAAGGAGTTCGTCGTGGCACTCATTGAAGACGCCATCTTTACCAGGATCAGGAACCGGGTCGGCAAGGCGATCGCCGACTACGACCTGATCTCCGACGGCGACCGGGTCGCCGTCGCGGTCTCCGGCGGCAAGGATTCCTACTCCATGCTGCACATGCTGGAGTTCCTGCGCCGGCGCGCGCCGGTCAAGTACGAGCTGGTCGCCATCAACATCGACTCCGGCTACCGTGGCTACCGTGCGGACATCATCGAGGAGCACCTGCAGGAGCACGGCTTCACCTATCACATGGAGAAGACGACGCACTACGACATCATCTCGGAGAAGCGCCGTCCCAATTCCTCCTACTGCTCCATCTGCGCAAGGCTCAAGCGCGGCACGCTCTACAGTAAGGCGAGGGAGTTGGGGTGCAACAAGCTCGCGCTCGGCCACCACATGGACGACTTCATCGAGACGCTGCTCCTGAACCAGTTCTTCGTCGGCTCGCTGAAGGCGATGGCCCCCAGCATGCTGGCCGACAACGGCGAGACCACCGTGATCAGGCCGCTGGTCTACGTCCCGGAGAGCGAGATCATCCCGTTCTCGCGCACAAACCGTTTCCCGGTCGTCTGCTGCTGCTGTCCGGTCTGCGGCAAAGCCGACTTGCAACGAAAGAAGATGAAGGAGTTGTTGGCCACCTTGGAGCGCGACAACCCCTTGGTGAAGAAGAGCCTCTTGAAGGCGCTTTCCAACGTGCATCCGAGGCATCTGCTCGACAAGGGCCTCACCAGGAACCCTTCCTGACGAAGATCCTCCACGATGTCCTTCACCGTCAGATATCCGCAGTAGATGACGATAAAGACCGCGACTACGACCATAGGTTCCATGTGAGCTACCTCCATTGTTTGATGATGGAAGGATAGCACCGGGGTGCGACAGAAAAAGTCGCAACTGATGCATCGCTCCCCCTCCCTAACCCTCCCCCTTCGGGAGAGGGTACTGTCGGACGTGGTTTAGGGTCATCAGGTGGATGCGCCGAAGGTATTTCAAAACGGAAGGTGACAAGGATGTCGGATAAAAAGGTGCAACGTTTCAGGCTGGCAGTGCAGTGGGGCTTTCTTCTCTTCTCGGTCTACCTCGGGGTGACCTTCTACCAGTTCGTTCTTCACTTCAGAAGCAACGCGCCGTTCGTGGAGCGGCCGGACGGGGTGGAGGCCTTCCTCCCCATCTCGGGTCTGATGAGCCTCAAGGTCTGGCTGGTGACCGGGCAGATCAGCGACATACATCCGGCCGCCCTGGTGATGTTCCTGGCGGCCATCCTGGTCTCGTTGCTCCTGAAGCGCTCCTTCTGCTCCTGGATCTGTCCCATCTCGACCTTCACCGAGATGCTCTGGAAGTCGGGCCAGGCGGTGCTCACCCGCAACTACCGGGTCTGGCACTGGCTGGACTGGCTGCTGCGGCCGATCAAATACCTGCTGCTCTCCCTCTTCATCATCTCCATCCTGATCGTGATGTCGCCGGCGGCGGTGAACTCGTTCCTGATGGACGACTTCAACAAGATTGCCGACGTGAAGATGCTGGACTTCTTCCTCAACCTGGGGGGGCTTGGTCTCTTCGTGATCACCTCGCTGCTGCTGCTTTCCTTCTTCTACCGCAACCCCTTCTGCCGGTTCCTCTGCCCCTACGGGGCGCTGCTCGGCCTGGTCTCCCGCCTTTCCCCCGTCAAGGTGGAGCGAAACGCCGGCGCCTGCATCTCCTGCGGCGGCTGCACCAAGGCCTGTCCCTCGCACATCGACGTCATGCACAAGGAGAGGGTCTGCTCGGAGGAGTGCATCGGTTGCCTGCGTTGCGTGAGCAGCTGTCCGAAACCGGAGGCGCTCAAACTGAAGGTCAGGGGGGGGAAGGTGGTCCCCGGGGTAGTGTTCGGGGTGCTGGTGCTGGTTGTCTTCGTAGGGAGCAGTCTTGTGGGGAGGGCGACCGGGCACTGGCACACCTCCGTCTCGCGCGGGGAGTACCAGGAGCTGATCTACAAGCTGGACAAGGCGAAGACGCCGGAGAAGATTGAGACCTTCCACTAGAGCACCCGCTCCCTTCGCCTTTTCCCTCTCCCCTAAAGGGGCGAGGGGGAGCTGGGAAGAGCTGGAAGAGATTCATACACGAAACGCGAAAGGGGACGGCATTGCTGCCGTCCCCTTTTTTGTCTCTATCTTCTGACCTTGCGTCCTACCCTTCTTCTTCCTCGCCCAGGGCGATGTCGCGGTAGGCCCGGTCTTCTTCGAAACGCTTGGTCTGGGCCTGCTGCTTCTCCAGGTCCGCCTTGCATTTCACGCAGTGGCGGGCAAAGGGGACGATCTTCAGCCTGCCGATCGGGATCTCCTCCTCGCACTCCTCGCAGATGCCGTACTCGCCTTCCTCGAGACGAAGCAGGGCCTCGTCGATGTTTTTCAGCTTCTCGCGCTCGCGGTCACCCAGGAGCAGGCCGAGCTCGCGGTCGCGCTCGCTGGAGGCCTGGTCGTAGATGTCGCCGCTGGGCTCGTTGACCGGGGCGTCCGAGCCCGACTTCACGGTCTTGTTGATTTCACGAAGCGTCTCCTCCTTCATCTTGAGGAGCATCGCTTTCATTTCATCGGGTTTTTCTGTCATATTAGAATTCACTCCTATTTGGCTAGCTTCAAAGCGTCGAAATAATACAGCAATGGAAAGGGTTGTCAAGTCAAAAGCCTACTCGACGATCTCCCCTATGAGGTCGTAATCAGACGAGTCTGTGATCTTCAGTCTGACTATGTCACCGACGTTGGCGTTTCCTGCCGTGATATAGACAAGGCCGTCCACATCCGGTGCCTGCCTCGACGAGCGCCCCTTCAAAAGAAGCTCCGTCTCCTCGCTGTACCCTTCGATCAGCACGTCCTCTTCACTGTCCACCAGGGTCCTGTTGTGCTTGAACGACACCCGCGCCTGGGTCCGCATCAGCTTCTTGTGGCGCTCCCTCTTGACCCTTTCCGAGACCTGGTCCGGCATCTCGGCGGCCGGGGTTCCCTCCTCGCGGGAATAGCAGAAGACACCCAGCCGGTCGAAGCGGGTCTCTTCCACGAACTGCAATAGCTTCTTGAAGTCGTCGTTGGTCTCGCCGGGGAAGCCGACGATCAGCGAGGTCCTGATGGCGATGTCGGGAATCTCGCTTCTCAGTTTGGCGATCAGGTCGCGGATCTGCTGTTCGTCGCTTCTGCGGGCCATCCTCTTCAGGACGGGGTCGCTGATGTGCTGGATCGGCAGGTCGAGGTACTTGCAGACCTTGGGCTCGTTCTTGATCAGCGAGATGAGCGAGTCAGTGACCCCGTCCGGATAAGCGTAGAGGAGCCTGATCCACTTGAGCCCCTCCAGTTTGGCGAGCTCGGTGACCAGCATCTCCAGGGTCGGCTTGTCGGCCAGGTCCCTGCCGTAGGCGGTGATGTCCTGGGCGATCAGGTTCAGTTCCTTCACCCCCCCTTCCACCAGTTGCTTCGCCTCGGACAGCAGCGTCGCGTACGGGCGCGAGCGGAGCGCGCCCCGCAGGGCCGGGATCACGCAGTAGGCGCAGTTGTTCGAGCACCCCTCGGCGATCTTCAGGTAGGCGGTGTAGTGGGGCGACGACTGCAGGCGGGGGAGCTCGTCGTTGTAGACGAAGTTGGGGTCCCCCGTGTAGCAGAGCTGGTCGGAGGTGGTCTTCTTCTCGGCGATGATCTCCGCGATGCGCGGGTAGTCGCCGGTGCCGATGAAGATGTCGACCTCGGGGAGCTCCTTGGCGAGTTCCTCCTGGTAGCGTTGCGGCAGGCAGCCGGTCACGATCAACATCTTGCAGCGGGCGTCGTGCTTTCTGTCCGCCAGGTCCAAGATGGTGTCGATGCTCTCCTGCTTGGCTTCCTTGATGAAGGAGCAGGTGTTGACCACGATGATGTCCGCCTGCGTCTCGTCGGTGGTCACCTCGTACTCTTCCTTGGACAGGTACCCCAGCATGACCTCGGCGTCCACCAGGTTCTTCGGGCAGCCCAGGCTGACCAGACTTACTTTTTGCTTAATCTTCTCGTTCAAAAATCCCCCAAAAGGTTCTGATTAGCTCCTGAAGTTCACGTACTGCATGTCGATGTCGAGGTCCTTGGCCTTCAGGGCCTTGATGACATCCTGCAGATCGTCGATGTTCTTGCCGGTGACCCGGACCTGGTCATCCTGGATCTGGGCCTGGACCTTCAGCTTGGTCTCCTTGATGATGGCGATGATGTCCTTCGCCTTCTCCTTGGGGATCCCCATCTGCAGGTTGATCATCTGGCGCACCATGCCGCCGGAGGCCTGCTCGGCCTTGCCGTACTGGAGAGCCTTGGGCGAGATGTTGCGCTTGACGAACTTGGACTGGAGGATGTCGATGATCGCCTTCAGCTTGTAGTCGTCGTCGGCGAGCACCTTGATGGCTTCCTTCTCCATGGTGACCTCGCTCTTGGTCCCTTTGAAGTCGTAGCGCTGGGTGATCTCCTTGACGGTCTGGTTGACCGCGTTGTCGACCTCCTGCATGTCCACCTTGGAAACGATGTCGAATGACGGCATGGTATATACCTCCTCAACCGGAATTGTATTGGGTTCGAACCCCATCCTCACCCTGTCCCTCCCCTTGAAGGGGAGGGGATGTTAGAGGAGCTGTTCCTGAACTGATGATCTGCCGCTACTACGTCCCCCCCTTGATAAAGGGGGGACAGGGGGGATTGCTCTTGGCTTTTCAGCCTCCCACTATTTGTTTTTGACCACTTCCACCCCCGCGGGGATCTTGAAGGTGAACTTGCTGCTGTCCATCCCCTTGTTGGTCTTCACATTGCTGTAGTCGATCCGGGTGGTGTTGCCCCCCTGGTCGAAAACGGTGGAGGAGACGATCGGGAAGGGGGTGCTCGGCTGGCCGTGCGAGATCAGCTGCTCCACCGCGGAGGCCTCGATCACCAGCTGCAGCTTGGCCAGCGCCGGGCTCTTCTTCTTGGGGGTCAGCTCGAGGACGTAGTTCCCCTGGGCGTCACGCGGCTTGTCGGCGAAGGTGATGCTGAAATCCTTGGAGACGTGCCCGAGCCCTGCCAGGTAGTTGAGGGCCACGTTCCCCTCCTCGAACATCTGGGAGATATCCATCACCATGACCTGCTTCTGGTCCGGCAGGTAATACCAGACCTTCTTGCCGTTGGAGACGATCTGCTGCTTGGGCTTCGTATAGTTGAAGCGGAACATGGCGTCCCTGGCGCTTCCCTTCTTGATGAAGAGCTCGCCGCCCCCCTTCTCCTCGCGCTTCATCGCCCTAATGGTGCTCCGCTGGCTGAAGTCGGCCTTGAGGTCGTTGAGGGTGGCGTATCCCTGCTCCAGGGTCTTGACCACCTGGGAGAGTTCGGCGGCCAGGCTGAAGGTGGCGGTGGCGGCGATGAAAAGCAGGGAGCTGAAGACGATTCTGGCGACTTTCATTCGGTTACCCCTCTAAAAGTTGTGAAGGCGACCTGCCTCGCTGTCGCCTTCGTCCTCGTCACTATGTTTGCCGCCTTCGCCGTCTGCCTTGCCATGGCGGCGAAAGGGTCCCGCATCAGCTTGACCGGTGATTCTGCCACACAACCCCGGTTCTGGCAAGCAGTTTTCATTTCCCCCGGGGCGCCCTTTGCTGCCGGCCAGGGGCTCATTTTCACTTGAGGGCGCTCATCATGGCGGGGATGGAGTCGGGGGCGGGCATCAGGAAGAGGCTGCCGCCGCAGAAGGTGTCACAGATGGAGAAGACGGTGTCCACCATGAACACCGGCTCCTTCCCGCAGCTGCGGTCGACCACCAGTGGGAGCACCTGGGCCGCCTCTCCCGAGACCAGGGTGGGGACCGAGGGGAGCAGGGTCATCTTCAGCAAAAGCCCCAGCGCGTTCAGGCAGGCGGAGGCCAGGATGTTGCCGACCTCCTTGAGGGTGGAGACCTCCATCTCGTTCAGCGGCCCGGCACTCTCCCCGCCCCCCAGCAGCAGTTCCAGCATGCGGCGCGCGTCGGCCTCCTTGAGCAGGATGACGATGCTCCCCCGCACGTTCCCCAGGATCTGCAGGTGGAGCGCCCGCACCGGCTCGTCGCAAAGCGACGCGCAAATCTCCGGTCCCTCGACCACCTGCAGCCGGGGCGCCTGGATCGCTACCCCCTTCCCCATCAGCTGGGAAAGGGCGGTGGCCGCATGCGCCATCCCGATGTTGCAGGCCTCGGTGAGTGCGTCGAGTTCGGCGTGCTGCGCAAAGCCGGTGGCCATCGTTGAGCTCCTTGGCAGTTACGGCGAGGGTAGCCGGAGAAACGGCAAAGTCGGAACTAAGTTTACAGCAGGTCGGCGATATCCAAAATGGTTACCACCTCGCCGTCACCCAGAATGGCCCCGCCGGCCAGACCGTGCAGCCTGGAGAGCGGCCTCCCCAAGGGCTTCACGAAAAGCTCGTGCTGTCCCAGGAGCCGGTCCACCACCAGGCCGACCCGCCGCCCCTTGGCCTCGGTCACGAACAGCGGCACGATGCCGCTCGGGAAGCGCCCGAGCGGCAGCCCCAGCACGCGGTTCAGGCTCAAGAGCTGGATCGGCTCGTCGTCCAGGTGGAAGACCTGCCGCTTCCCCACGGTCTCCACCTGCTCGCGCCTGAGCTCCACGGTGCGGTGCACGACGGTGACCGGCACCCCCATCTTGATCGGTCCGCACTGCACGATCAGGGCATGGATGATGGCGATGGTCATCGGCAGCCTGAGGGTGAACCGGCTCCCCACCCCTGGCTCCGAGTCGATGGCGAGCGTTCCCCCCAGTTTCTGGATGGAGGCGTTGACCGCGTCCATCCCGACCCCACGGCCGGAGACGTCGGTGACCTCCTTGGCGGTCGAGAAGCCGGGGATGCAGGAGAGCATCAGCGCCTGGCGGGGCGACAGCCGCTCCGATTCCTCCTGGCTGATGAACCCCTTCTCGAGGGCTGCCTGGATGATGCGGGAAGGCTCCATCCCCCGCCCGTCGTCGCTCACCGTGATGAGCACCCGGTCCCGGTCGCGCGCGACGGAGAGCTTCACCAGGCCCCGGGCCGGCTTGCCGGCGGAGAGCCGCTCCTGGGAGGGCTCCAGGCCGTGGTCCACCGCGTTTCTCAACAGGTGGTTCAAAGGGTCGATCAGCTGCTCGAGGATGCCGCGGTCCAGGCCGATCTCGCGCCCCTCCAGCTCGAAGTGGAGCTCCTTGCCGCTTCGCTTGGCCAGGGTGCGCACCGAGCGCTGGAAGCGGTCGGCGATCATCTCGAAGGGCATCAGGCGCACCTTCATGACCTCGTCGTGCAGGGAGCGCAAAAGCTTGCCGGTGTCGGAGACCGCCTCGTGGAGGCGCGGGGAGTCCAGTTCCTTGCCGATGTTGAGCAGGCGGTGCTTGTTGGTGATCAGCTCGCCGGTCAGGTTGATCAGGTGGTCGAGGAGCTCGGTCCGCACCCGTACCGTGATCAGTTCGCCCGCCGGCTCCTTCTCACCCGCGGCGGCAACGCCACGTCCCTCAGTGGCCTGCGCATCCTCGGCCGGCGCTGCCGTTCCCTGCGGACGCTCAACCTCCGCCGGATCGGTCGTCGCGGCGGGTGAGCCGGGCTCCCCTGCTCCGGACCCTGCCGGTTGCGCGCCTGACGGGGCGCTGGCGGCTTCGGGTGCTGCCGGGGCATAGCCGGAGAGTCTCTGTGGGTAATCGCCCACCGGGCGCCTGGGGTCGAGATCTGCCTCCACGTCGCTCAAAAGCCCCTCGATCAGGTCCGCGCCTTCCAAAAGCAGGTCGGCGACCCCCGCGTCGAAGCGAAGCCCCTGGTCGCGCACCCGGATCATCAGGTCTTCCATGGCGTGGGCCACGGTGACCACCTCCCGGTAGTCCATGGAGGCGGCCATCCCCTTCATCGAGTGGGCGGCCCGGAACAGGGCATCGATGGCGGCGCGGTCCCCGGGCGCCTGCTCCAGGGCGACCACCGTCTGCCCGATGCTCTTCAGGTACTCCCTGCTCTCCGAGAGGAAGAGGTTTTTGTACTGCGACATGTCCATCGATTAGCCTTCAGCCACTTCCTTGATGACCCGGGCCACCAGCTCCGGGTTGAACGGTTTCACGATGAAGGCCTTGGCACCCGCCTCGGCGGCGGCGGTGGTCAGCGACTCCTGACCCATGGCGCTGCACATCACCACCCGCGCAGCCGGGTCCAGGGCCATGATGTCCTTGAGCGCCTCGATCCCGGTCTTGTTGGGCATCACTATGTCCAGCGTGGTCAGCTCCGGCCGGAACTCCCTGAACTTGGCCACCGCCTCCTCGCCGTCGGACGCCTCCGCCACCACCTCGTACCCCTCCTCCTCCAGGATGTCGCGCAGCATCTTGCGCATGAAGAGCGAGTCGTCGACTATCATGACCGTCATGGCCATCTGGTACCTCCGTGCCTGATCTATAGGTCCCTCAGAGCCCCTGCTCCAGAGCGAACACCAGCGTTTCGAGTGTGAGCAGGCGGAACTCCCCCTGCTCGGTCTGTAGGACTGCCGCCGTGAGCGGGTCGTCCCCCGGCGCCTGATCGAGCACCGCCTCCCGGGGGAGGATGGCCCACACTCCCTCGACCAGCAGCGCCAGGTGGGCGCCCCTGGTGTCCAGCACCAGCACCTTTCCCTCCCGGCTCCGGCTCTCCCGCCCCAGGTAGCGCGAAAGGTCGACCAGGGCGGTCAGGGTGCCGTGGAAGTTCAACAGCCCCAGGAAGTGACGGGGGGCGCGCGGGCAGGGGAAGGAGTCCTGGGGCTCCATCACCTCGCTGATCTCTCTCAGCCTGAAGGCGAAACCCTCCCCCGCGGCCTGAAAAAGCAGAAAGCGCTCCTCTTCCATCACGCCTGTTCCCCGCTTTCCTCCGCATGGGCGAGCTGGAACCTCTCCACCGAGGAAAGGAGCGACTCGGCCAGCTTGGCGAGTTCCTGGGTCTGGAAGACCATCTCCTGCATGGCGGCCGACTGCTGCTCGGTGGCCGCGGAGACCTCCTCGGTGGAGGCGGCGTTGTCCTCGGCGACCTTGGCGATCTCGTCCACCATGGAGACCATCTTGCCCGCCCCCTCGGTCTGCATCTGGGAGAGGTCGGCGATGGAGTTGGCCTTGCGTTCGGTCTCGATGACGGTGGAGAGGATCTGCTTGAAGGACTCCACCGTGGTGTCGATGTTCTTCTTGCCGGCCACGATGCTTCTGGAGCTCTCGGTGATGGTCTCCTGGACCTTCTGGCTCTCCACCTTGACCAGGTCGATCATCTCCAGGATGTCGGTGGCCGACTTGGCGCTGCCGTCGGCCAGTTTCCTGACCTCCTCGGCCACCACGCCGAACCCCTTGCCGTACTCGCCGGCCCGGGCCGCCTCGATGGAGGCGTTAAGCGCGAGCAGGTTGGTCTGCCGGGCCATCTCCACGATGAAGTCGGCGATCTTGCCCACCTGCTGCAGCTTGGAGTTGAGGTCCATGAACTGCATGCTGATCAGCTCCACGGAGTCGAAGAAGCTCTTCATCCGCTCCAGCGAGTCGTTGGCCAGCTCGTCGCCGCGCTGGGCGGTGAAGCTCGTGTCGCGGGCGGCCTTGGCGGTCTCCTTGGCGCGGCGGGCCACCAGGTCCACCGAGATGGCCATCTCGTGGATGACCTTGGAGGTCTTGGTCACCATCTCCGCCTGGTTCTCGGCGCCGCGCGAGATCTGCTCGACCGCC